>SXXL01000021.1 GCA_005789565.1 Bacteroidota bacterium
GCCGATCTTCAGGAAACTCATCAGGCCGGAAGAACTTCCGCCACCACTGAGCTTTTCCCCTTCCCCGCGCAGGTTGGAATAGTTCGTACCCACGCCGGAACCGTATTTGAAAATACGGGCTTCCCGTACCCAGAGGTCCATGATCCCACCTTCATTCACTAAGTCGTCATCCACGCTGAGGATAAAACAAGCGTGCGGTTGGGGACGCTCGTAGGCGTTCTGTGATTTCTTCAGCTGACCATCGGCCGGATCAACATAATAGTGGCCCTGCGGCTTGCCGGCAATGCCATAGCTTTCGTAGAGTCCGGTGTTGAACCACTGGGGACTATTCGGTACGCACATTTGGTTGAGGATGGAATACACCAGCTCGTCGTAGAATACCTGTGCATCCTGCGTGCTGGCGAAATAACCATGCCGCTCGCCCCAAACCCGCCAGCAATTCGCCATGCGGTGTGCCACCTGCTTGGCCGAACGCTCGCGACCCAACGTACCATCTGCTTGAGGAACGCCCGCCTTTCGGAAATATTTTTGTGCCAGGATATCGGTCGCGATCTGACTCCACTGCTTGGGCACTTCCACATCGGTCATCTCGAATACCACCTCACCGGAGGGGTTTCGAATGACGGAAGTACGATAATCATACTCGAACTGATCGAAGACAGAGATGTCATCCCGGGTGTACCGACGCGGGAACTGCAAACCGCGCGCGGTCGATGATTGTTTTTTGGTTGCCATACTATGAAAAGACTTTAATGGGTTTTGGTCAGATATTGGATCAAAACACCTCCGCGGGGGAGGTGTCTAACGAAAGTATTTTTAGCTACTTAAAATTCCATAGCTGAAATTTCAACATTGTGTGGAAAAGGGTGTGTATCACTGTGAAACGCCTGATGGATAGGCTTTTCATCATTTTTACACAGACCTGTCCAAAAGATGGAAAAAAATTTTTTGGTAGATTCAACATCTTTTGTCTCCACTCGGAAAAAGCCGTTGGGGGGCACTTTTCCCAAGCTACCGAGCTAGGCAGATCGAACCGCTGCCGATGATCAGCGGGGGGGCAAATCCGGTTTGAGTAGTTTTGACCAAATGAAGCACTTTTTTATCTTCTTGGCGGCTGGGATGATGGTTCTGCTGCTCACACCGATCCCGCAGGCACACGCTCAAAGCAAATCGGATGCCTGGGGCACGGTTTTTTTCAACGGACCCTATCGTGGAAAATGGGGATTGCACTTGGACGCGCAAGTGCGCAGCACGGCGGGCATGGATGGGTTGAGGACCTGGTTGTTTCGCCCGGGCATTCAGTATAAACTCAGCAAGCGACAGCTCCTGACGCTGGGCTATGCATACATTGAGGGACGAATCAACGACCCCGGGGTAAGGGCCTATACCCCGGAGCACCGCCTTTGGCAGCAATGGATCTATTTTCAACCCGTCCGCCGGCAAACGCTTCAGCATCGGTTCCGGATCGAGGAACGATTCATCGGTTCCACCCGATACATTGAGGGCGTGGGCATACCAAGTTTGTCGACCTACTCGACCCGGTTTCGTTATTTCAACCGGATCATTTTACCGTGGCGGCCTGCGAAATCGTTTGAGAAAGGACCTTTCTCCACGTTGCAAAATGAGATCTTTTTACATGTGACCGGCACCGACCGGCTTACCGGAAAAACGTTTGATCAAAATCGATTCTACCTGGCGGTCGGTTATCGAGTGAACCGGACCTGGGATATGGAGGCGGGTTATATGCGTCGGGATGTCCAAACCACCACTCGCCTGAACCGATTGAATACCTGGCAGCTGGCCCTTTATTTTAGGCCTGATTGATATATGATTGATTTTTTTCGGACTTTTATCCCCCCATGCCACCCCGCCATCTCATTTACGAGGAATTGGTCCGCCGTAAAGCAGCAGGACTAAAATCCTTTGCCGTATTGGTGGACCCGGACAAGACCTCGGTGGACCAAGTAGCGGCCTTGACCGAGAAAGCCGAGAAGTCAAAAGTGGATTTCTTTCTGGTCGGTGGCAGCCTGGTGGTGAGTACACACTTAGAAGCATTGATCGAAGCGATCAAAAGGAGCACGAACATTCCGGTTGTTTTATTCCCGGGAAGTCCCAGTCAGGTAACCCCGGCAGCCGACGCCCTGCTGTATCTTTCATTGATCTCCGGCCGCAACCCGGAGCTACTCATTGGTCAGCACGTTATCTCCGCCCCGACGGTCAAAAAAAGCGGACTGGAGATCATCCCCACCGGTTACATGGTGGTGGACGGCGGCGTGCCCACAACCGTATCCTACATCAGTCACGCCAACCCCCTTCCGGCCAACAAGAACGAGATCGCCGTTTGCACCGCCATGGCCGGTGAGATGCTGGGACTAAAACTGATCTACCTCGATGCCGGAAGCGGCGCCATGAATCCGGTACCCGCCTCCATGATACAAGCCGTGTCCGAACAGATCCAAGTGCCCTTGATCGTGGGCGGTGGCATCACCACCCCGCAAAAGGCAATGGAAAATTGTCGCAGCGGAGCCGATCTGATCGTCGTCGGCAACGCCATCGAAAAAGATATCGACCTGGTGCGTTCGATCAGCGAAGCCGTTCATTCCGTCTCCCGCTCGTAAAACTCCCTCGTAAGCTTTCCGTTCCTGCAAAAAATTAACCCTTAGTCGGGCTAAATTTTGCCCGGGAAAAAAATAAGCCACCAGCCGGCGGGATAGGTTTGAAGCCGAACCGAACCGGCTATGAAAAACCGATTCCTCCGAACCCTCCGAGCACTACTACTGCTTCCTTTATCGATCGTATTACTGCCCGCTGCTGGTTGGGGACAGGGACGCGTCGTGATCAACGAATACATGCCCTGGCCGGGCAGTGCTTGTGGCACCACCGCCGAATTCGTGGAGTTGATGAATTTTGGTCCCGGCCCCATCAACATCGGTTGCTACCTCCTCACCGATGGTGATTTCACCATCACCATTCCCGCCGGCACCGTGCTTCAACCTGGAGAGTTTTACGTGATCGGCGGACAAGACATCATCGAAGCGCCTTGTGCCAATCTCGACAGCACCATACAAATCGATCTCAATTGGAATACCTGCGGATGCACCAGCAGCCCCATCCCCACGACCGGCGATGGCTTGCTGACCGATGGCGGTTCGGCCAATGAACAAGTGGTGTTGCTGGACCCACAGCTTCGGGTGGTTGATGCCGTGGCCAGGTCCCTTCCGGTAGAACCGAACAGCACCCTCACGAGCCGATCGCCCGGGGGAAGTAGTTGCGTTGACCAGACCTTCAACTTGAACCTGCTGAATCCCGCATACGAAACGATCGGACAATCCGCCGGAAGAGGAAACTCTTTTGCCCGTACCCGGGATGGTGACTGTGGATGGGTAAAGGACCCACAGCAAAGTGCCGGTGCCACCAACAACCGGGGTGGGGAAACTTCCGATGTGCAATACAATTTTTATTACATCAAAGCCACTAGCTGTGCACGCGACGGCCAAGTAGCCATCACCGTGACCGCGGCCGATTACACAAATGTTTTTCCCATGTCCTTTATTCTGGCAGTGGACAGCAATCGAAACGGACAATTCGATCTGAACGACCAATACAGCACCGGAACGGACAGCACCCCCAATACGATTCTCTTCGATAGCCTTCCGCCGGGTAGCTACCGCATTACCCTCGCCACGGCCCAAGGCTGTAACCTGCAAACCTTCCCCTTCACCATTGCCAGCTGTTCGGTCGTGGCACTACCGCTGAAACTTCGCTCCTTCCAAGCGGAACGAGATCAAGGAGCAGTTCGCTTTTCCTGGATTCTGGAAGAAATACAAGGATTGGAAGCTTGTCGGGTGGAGGGAAGCAACGATGGAAACGTTTTTCAATGGTTTCATGATCTGGGCCTGCCGGATGCCCGCGGGCAAAGCTGGCAAGATCAACGAGTGCTGTCCGTACCGCCCGAGATCCGTTTTGTGCGACTTCGGATGACATCCCGCTTAGAGGAACAGCGGTGGTCCCCCATTGTACCGCTGAGCAGTCCCACCCCGCCCAATGTCGATCGTCTGTATCCCAATCCCACCGCCGGCGCCGTTACGATCGCGACCAATTTTCCAGTCTCCGGCATGGCAGAGATAAAGATCCGGGAGGCGGCGGGAGGCCTATTGCGTCGATTTCATCTCCCCATTCAAAACGGATCGAATCGCGTGGTGATCGACCTGAAAGATCTGCCCAAAGGAGTTTATCTCATACAGTTATCGATACCCGGCAGTATCTCAAGCCGTTACTACCGCATCAGCAAAATCTAAGATCCGCTGAACCCGATGCCAGCTGGGTTGTTATTGGAGTCGTATTCGCCTCTCATCGCCTATCTTTACCAACGGAACCTCTTGCCATGGAAATATTACCCGGACCACTCTTACGCACCATTGACTCCCCGGCCGATCTGAAGAAACTTTCCCGAGAAAAACTTCATCAAGTCTGCAACGAGCTGCGTCAGTACATCATCGACGTGGTCAGCGTGCATGGCGGACATTTCGGAGCCAGCCTGGGTGTGGTAGAACTGACCACTGCCCTGCATTATGTATACAATACACCCTACGATCAGTTGGTTTGGGACGTGGGCCATCAGGCATACGGACATAAGATCCTGACCGGTCGCCGCGACAATTTCGTCACCAACCGGAAATACAAAGGACTCAGTGGCTTCCCCAAACGAAGCGAAAGCGAATACGACACTTTTGGCGTGGGACATTCCTCCACCTCTATTTCTGCTGCACTGGGAATGGCCATGGCCGCCAAGTACAAGGGCGAGAACGATCGCAAGGTAGTGGCCGTGATCGGGGATGGTGCCATGACGGCGGGACTGGCCTTCGAGGGCATGAACCATGCCGGCGTGGCCGACAGCGACCTGCTGATCATTCTGAACGACAACTGCATGGGCATTGACCCGAACGTGGGCGCCCTGAAAGAGTACCTGACCGACATCACCACCTCGCCGACCTATAACAAGGTCAAGGATGATGTATGGACCCTGCTGGGCAAACTGCCCGTTGGCAAAACTTTCTCCCGTTCGATGGGGCATAAACTCACGGAAGGATTGAAAGGCATGATCAGCAGCAGTGCTAACTTATTTGAAGCACTCAAGCTTCGGTATTTTGGTCCGATCGACGGACACAACATTGCCAAGTTGGTGGATACCCTTCGTGATCTGCGCGACATTCCCGGCCCCAAGATCCTGCACATCATCACCACGAAAGGAAAGGGCTACGCCCTGGCCGAGAAAGACCAAACCAAATGGCATGCGCCGGGTCTGTTCGATAAGGTCACCGGTGAGATCGTGAAGAAAACCTTTGACAAACCCCAACCACCCAAATACCAGGATGTGTTTGGCCATACGATGATTGAACTGGCTGAAAAAAACGAAAAGGTCTTTGGTTTCACGCCGGCCATGCCCTCCGGATCCTCACTCAAATTCATGATGGAAAAAATGCCGGATCGGGCTTTTGATGTGGGCATCGCCGAACAACATGCCGTTACCGTTAGTGCCGGCATGGCAACGCAGGGTCTGCGGGTGTTCTGTAATATCTACTCCTCCTTCATGCAGCGGGCCTACGATCAAGTGGTGCACGATGTGGCCTTACAGAAATTACCGGTAGTGTTTTGCTTGGACCGAGCCGGGGTGGTTGGCGATGATGGTCCAACACACCATGGCTGCTACGACATTGCCTATTTCCGTTGCATTCCCAATATGGTCATCAGTGCGCCGATGAATGAGCAGGAATTGCGCAACCTGATGTATACCGCCCAATTGGAATCCACGCAATATCCCATGGTGATCCGCTACCCGCGCGGGGAAGGGGTCATGCCCGAGTGGAGAACCCCGTTCGAGCCGATCGACATTGGCAAAGGACGAAAACTGAAAGACGGTCGCGACATCGCCTTGCTGACCATTGGCCACCCCGGTAATTTTGCCGACAAAGCCATCAAGCAACTCCGGTTGGAGGGATACGACCCGGCCCATTACGACATGCGCTTTGTAAAACCCTTGGATGAGGACTTGTTGCACGAAGCCTGTCAGCGCTACCCTGTATTGATCACGGTGGAAGATGCCTCGGTACAAGGAGGTTTTGGTTCAGCCATACTGGAATTCATGGCCAAAGAAGGTTACAAGAACGAAGTACACATACTGGGTATACCCGATCGTATCGTGGAGCATGGAACACCCAAGGAATTACACCGTGAATGCGGCTACGACACCGAAGCCATCCTGGAGACGGTCCGGACCGTAATGACTACGCGCGGGGCGACAGATCCGGTAGCGACACGATCAATGTACCGGTGATTCGATCGGCTCGGCTTCTATTTCCCGTTCAGCCGGATCGATGTATTCAATGATGAAATTGTTGCGCCCCTCCCCGATCAGGATGCGGAGGTATTTTTGCTGGATCAATTCCAACAGCGACAAAAAAGTGAAGATGGCATGAACCCGATTCTCACAACGATCGATGATGCGCTCAAAGGATAAGGTTCGGTCCTGCGCCGCCAGATTCAACATCCGCTCGCGCGTTTCCTCCATGGTATAATTGTATTGCACGACGGTGTGCACCGGACGATTCACCCGATCGCCATACCGCTGCAGGGCTTTTTCAAAAGCCTTCATCAGCTTGAACAGCGTGAGGGTTTGGATCTCCGTGCCCTCCGCAGCCGATTCCCCCACGTTCATCATTTCACGCTGGATATTACCGCGCTTGACCATCAGCATGCGCAACGCTTCCATGTCGGCCAGTTGGGCCGAAGCCTCCTTGAAGCGCTTGTACTCGAGGATCTTGTTGATGAGTTCTTGACGGGGATCGATCTCCTGCCCCTCGGCATCCAACTCTTTGCGGGGCAAGAGCATCTTTGCTTTGATCCGCATCAGGGTGGATATGAAGAGGATGAACTCACTGCTGAGTTCGATATTCAACTCTTCGCTCTCCCGGATATAGGTCAGAAAATCGTTGATGATCCGGTTGATGGGTATATTATAGACGTCCAACTCATCGCGTTCGATAAAGAACAACAGCAAGTCGAAGGGCCCCTCAAATTGAGGCAGGCGAATTTGGTAAGCGGGATGTGATGCCATGTGCTAGTCGACAAAAATAGTATTTGTGGGGGGTCTTCCCGGTTACTTTTTCAGGGAATCTCGGATCTCCCGCAACAACACGATATCCTCGGGGGTGGCCGCCGGTTTGGCCGCTTCCTTTTTGACCACTTTGTTCATGGCTTTCACCAACATGAACATCACAAAGGCGATGAAAAAGAATTTGATCGTGGCAGCGAGAAACTTGCCGTACTTGACCCCGTTCCAAACCAACTTATCGAGATCGGTGGCATGTACCGCCTCCAGCGCAGGCGCCAACAAGAGCGGGGTGATCACATCTTCCACCAAGGAGGAAACGATTGTCCCAAACGCACCGCCAATGATCACCGCCACGGCGAGGTCGACAATATTACCCTTCATGGCAAAATCCCTTAATTCTTTAAGCATGCCCATATAAATGAATTTTCAGTAAAGAAAATAAAAAACCGGCATACAACTCCCGAGAATGTGCAACTTTGCGCCATGAAATCAACACCCTTTTGGAAATGGATGCTGTTCGGAGCGCTCTGCCTGATCTGGGGCAGCTCCTTCAAGCTGATGGAGGAAAGTGCCAGCGTCATCGATCCCAAGCGGTTGGCAGCCCTTCGCATTTTTTCGGCCGCGGTATTTTTCCTGCCCCTGGCCCTTTTCCATTTCCGGGCCATTCCCCGTAAACAACTCGGACTGGTCGCCTTGAACGGTACCATCGGAAACCTGCTGCCTGCTTTTCTGTTTGCATATGCGCTGAACGATCCGGCGATAACCGGTCCGCTAGGCGGCATTCTCAACGCACTGACCCCACTCTGTGTGGCCACCATTGCCATTCTTTTTTTCCGGGACCGGGTGGCCCTCCACAAATTGATCGGGATCGGGATCGGGCTTGTCGGATTGATCCTGCTCACCTTGGTGCCGGTCATCCGCCAGGAGGCTGAGCTGACCCTTGCCCGACTCTTACCTACGCTGGCCATCCTCACCGGCACCATTCTCTACGGATTCAATGTGAACCTGGTGGGCCACCGCTTACAGGGAATAAAACCCCTGCACCTCGCATCGGTCTCCATTGCCCTGATGATCGTTCCCACCACCTTGCTGCTTTGGTATTTTGATTTTCTGTCGCTCTCCTTTACCGATCCGGCTACGCAGACCGCCATTTGGAAAGGAGCAGCCCTGGGCATCATCGGCAGTGCGCTGGCCACGATCCTTTTTTACATGCTGCTGCAGCTGGCCGGAGGATTGTTTGCCTCGCTGGTCACCTACGGCATACCGGTCGTGGCAGTGATCGTGGGATGGATCGATAACATTGACATCGATCCGTTGCAGATCCTTTGCCTGGCGATCATCTTATCCGGCGTGTACTTGGCGAATAAAGTAGAGAAAAAGCAGCACGAAACGGCAGCGAAGTCTGATTAAACGGACATGATCTCTTTTTCTTTGCTGGCCAGGAGTTTGTCCACTAGTACGATGTGCTTGTCCGTGACATCCTGAACGGCCGCTTCTCCACCCTTGGCAACATCCTCACTCAAGCCGTTCTTCTGTAATTTTTTGACCTGTTCGATGGCATCGCGACGAATATTGCGGATGGCTACTTTGGATTGCTCGCCCTCGGATTGACATTTTTTAACCAACTCCTTGCGGCGTTCTTCCGTAAGCGGCGGCAGATAGATCCGGATCAGGGAACCGTCGTTTTGTGGAGTGATGCCCATGTTTGCGGCAATGATGGACCGTTCGATGGGTTGCAACATATTCTTCTCCCAAGGTTGAATGCTCAGGGTACGAGCATCGAGCACACTGATGTTGGCCACCTGATTGATGGGCATGGGAGATCCGTAGTAATCCACCGACAATCCGTCCAACATCTGGGGATTGGCCTTTCCGGCCCGGATCTTGATCAATTCAGATTCCAAAAACTGTATGGCCTTGCGCATGGCATCTGCCGCGTGCCGTTCAATGGCGATCAATTCATCCGACATGGGAATAGATTTCTTGGTAGAACGGCAAATCTACTGAAAGACGGCGGTACGGAAAAAATGCCCTATTCGGCTTTGATACCGGCCTCTCGTTCCATCTGGATCACCGGCACCTCTACCGCTTCGGCCACACGCTTGGCAGGTATCCAGCCATAGTAAAGGACACCTACCAGCACAAAACCGAAAACCATCTCTGCCAACAACAGCCAGGTGGAACCATAGAACTTGAATCGCCAGGCCAACAGCAAGAAGATAATATTGGTCGTGATGCAAATGAAGCTGGTCCAAAAATGATTGTACCCGCGATTGAGCAAGAGATGATGAACGTGCTTGCGATCGGGTTGAAAGGGAGAGAGGCCCATCATCAACCGCATGGAGAATACCCGAAACGTATCGAACAATGGAACGAACAATACAGAAAAGCCCACCGCCACGGCTCCCGGGATCGGGAGAACGGATGCGGGACTGCTAGCCGTGTGAATAAACCGAATCACCAAGATCGCGTTTACCGTACCGATCAGCAAGGATCCCGAGTCGCCCATAAAAATGCGGGCCGGTGGAAAATTGAACGCGAGAAAGGCTAGTATACTACCGACCAGTGAAAAAGCCATCAGGGCATAGGCCGGCTGTGCAGCATATAGAAAATAGATGCCGAATACGGTCAGGCTAACGATGGCCAGACCGGAGGCCAGCCCGTCCACCCCATCGATCAGATTGAAGGCATTCATCACTACAATGATGGTCATATAGGTAATGATATAGGAGAATAACTCCGGAACCTCATTGATCCCCAAAAATCCATACAGGCTCTCCAACCTCAAACCCCCTCCATGGATGATGACGGCTGCTATAAAAAGCTGTCCGATCAGTTTATTTTTTGCGCTGAGGTCACTTAAGTCATCTTTTAACCCCAATAAAAAAACGACCACCCCGGTAGCCAGATAAAGACGTATCTCCGAATCGGAGGAAAAGGGAATAAAAAACAAACAAGTGATCAGGAATCCGACCAGGATCGAGACGCCACCCAACGAGGAAACGCGCCTTGGATGGATCTTCCGCTGATTGGGTCGATCGTAAATCCCGTTGCGGGTAGCTACTTCAATGACTACCGGGGCTACCAGGAAAGTCAAGAGGAAAGCACAAGCAAGAACAATCAGTGCCGATAGTATCATAAGAATATTGAATATAAAGTTAAAATAAATTATTATTTTTTAATATTTATCTGACGTCGATCACGCGGGAGCCTGATTCTCAGCATGTTGAAAAAAAGTGGGAAGGATTTTACCTGATCCTGATCAGGGTTCAACGAATCCGTTCATTTTTGTAAAAAGCCATCCACATGAGTGAACTAGCCGCCCTTGCCACCCAGATCCGCCGCGATATCCTGCGCATGGTACATGGCGTAAATAGTGGTCATCCCGGCGGCTCGCTGGGCTGTGCCGACTTTTTTACGGCACTCTACTTCCAGGTCATGAAACATCATCCTGCGTTTCAGATGGATGCCAAGCAAGAGGATGTGTTCATCCTCTCGAATGGTCATATTTCCCCGGTTTTTTATGCCACCTTGTCGAGAGCGGGCTATTTCCCGACTGAGGAGCTCGGTACGTTCCGAAAATTGAACAGCCGCCTGCAAGGACACCCCGCCACCCACGAACATTTACCAGGCGTACGCATCGCCTCGGGGTCGTTGGGGCAAGGACTTAGCGTGGCCGCCGGCGCAGCGCTGACCAAAAAAATGAATGGTGATCCCCACCTGGTGTTTTCACTGCACGGGGACGGAGAGCTGGATGAAGGACAGATCTGGGAAGCCGTTCTGTTTGCGGCCCATCATAAGATCGACAACCTGATCTCGACGATCGACTGGAACGGACAACAGATCGATGGTCCGACTGATAAAGTCATGAACCTGGGCGACCTGCGGGCGAAATTTGAGGCGTTTGGGTGGACCGTCCTCGAAATGAACGGCAACGTCATCAACGAAGTGGTCAGCGTAATGGAAAAAGCCAAAAGCCTCACCGGAAACGGAAAACCCATCGTGATCCTGATGCGCACCGCCATGGGTAAAGGGGTCGATTTCATGGAAGGCACACACGAATGGCACGGCATTGCGCCCAACGACGAACAACTGGCACGCGCCCTGGCCCAGCTTCCCGAAACGGTCGGTGATTATTGAGTGCGTAGTGACTGCACCCGGGTTGCCGCTCTCGATGCCGGCAACCAGGAAGCGACGGCTGCAATGAAAAAAACGGTGGCCCCGATGAGCAAGCCATCCGAAAGTCTTCCCTCCACGGGATAATAATCGATCAGAAAACTTCCTCCGCCAAGCGGGATCAGGTGAAAAGTTTGTTGCGCCCAGATCATCGAACCGGCGATCAACATCCCCAACCCGGCTCCGACACCCGCCAGCAACAGTCCCTCCATTAAAAAGATTCGATGGATCACCCGGCGCTCGGCACCCATGGCCCGAAGGATCTGGATATCGGTTTGTTTTTCCAGGATCAGCATGGTCAAGGCCCCGATCATGGTAAAGGCCCCCACGATGAGGATCAACGAGAGCACACCATAGACGATCCAACGCTCGGCATTCATGACCCCGTAAAGACTTCGGTTCTGCTCATAACGATCCTCTACCCGAAACGCATCCCCTAAAAAATCACGAAGGGCTTGTTTCACTTTTTCAGTGCGGCCCGGATCGGATAATTTAAGTTCCAAGGCCGAGACCGATTGAGGGGACAATCCCATTGCCTCCCGTAAAAAATCATAGCGGGTCAGGCCATACTGCTCATCGAAATCCTGTTGAACGATAAAAGAACCTGCTGCATAGAGATCGGTTGCCTGTATGTTCTCGGCGGACAAAGTCCGACCGCCTCCCTTTCGCGGGATATAGGCACGCAACAATCGTACGTCGCGGCCCGCTTGCACGCCCAGTGCGTCTTCCACGCCGGCGCCCAAGACCAAGGCCGGCATCGCTGCCGTTCCCAAGGAAAAAGAACCATGATAGATCCGGCCGGGCAATCCCGATACCGCCGCATAGTGGTCATCGACCCCTTTCAATTGGATCACTGATTGATACTCGCCATTTTGTAAAATGGCCTTTTCCTCCACCACCCGCGACACGGCCGATACCCCCGGCCAAGTAGCCAACCGATCGCCCAAGCTATCTGAGATGGTCACGAATTTTCCCTGTGCGGGAGATACCCGGATCTCCGGATAAAAATCAGCGTAGAGGGATTTGACCAGTCCCTCAAAACCATTGAACACACTCAACACCAACAGCAGGGCCGCCGTGCCCACGGCAATGGCCACGACGCTGGTCCACGCGATCACCGAAATGGCCGTAGTAGATTTCGGAGAACGGAAATATCGCCAGGCAAATTGTAAATACAAGCAATCGCTTTTTAGGATTCAGGGGGGGGGGTCGGTGCACCATCCGGTGTTTGGCCTTCCTCTCCGATGCGGCGGAACAGCTCCTCCATTTTGAATACATGATCCAGTGTATCATCCCGAAAAAATTTCAGGACCGGTATGTTGCGCAACTGGTGCCGCACGCGGTTGGCCAGCTCCCGCTTGATCTCGGTCGTTCGGTCTACCACCTTCTTCAACGCAGCCTCCGGATCCTTGACCTGAAACAAACTCAAATAGAAACGAGCTTCCAGCAGATCGGGCGTCACCTTCACGGATGAAATGGAGATCATGCCGCCATCCAACATAGACAGACCCAACAATTGAAAGATCCGGTTCATTTCCTCGTTCAACAACCCGGCGATCTGCCGCTGACGTTTTCCTTCCTCCATGTCGATATTAATTGAGATGAATGATCGTGAACCACTCCCGATCGCTGGCCTAAAATTAGTTACTTTGTGGCGATCCCCGCCGCATGCGAACCTACGCCCGCATCTTTCAGTACCTGCAGCACCAAACAGGCTCCATCCTGGGTTACCTGATCAGTATCCTGCTGTCCATTCTGTTCTCGATCGTTTCGTTCGGCATGCTGGCCCCATTTTTCGACCTGATCTTCAACGGTGATAACAGCCGGCTTGCTCAACCGGCCGACAATGCCGTGATGGAAACCATCCGTCAACTGCTGCTCCAACAAGTCGATTCGCTGACACCGGTAGCCACCCTGGGCATCATTTGCCTGATCATTTTGCTGTCCATCGGATTCAAGAACCTGTTTCTCTACCTCTCCTTCTATATCCTGAACCCGATGAAAAACCGCATCATTCACCGATTGCGGTCAGACATCTATCAAAAAGTACTGACGCTGCCCATCGGCTATTTCACCGAGCAGCGAAAAGGCGACCTGATGAGTCGTCTTACCAACGATGTGTACGAAGTAGAGAACTCCCTGGTCGGCGCCCTGGAGGGATGGGTGCGTGATCCGCTGACCATTCTGATCAATTTTCTGGTGCTGTTTTATATCAGTCCCTCCCTCACCCTGGCCATCCTGGTTTGCATCCCGGCCATCGGTTTTATTTTAGGTCGCATCTCCCGACAACTCAAAAAGACCTCGCAGGAAGCCGCGGAGAAACAGGGTGAGTCGCTCAGCGTACTGGATGAAACGTTACAAGGACTCCGCATCATCAAATCCTTCAATGCACAGGACTGGATCCGTGGCCGCTTTGATCGCGCCAACGATGAACTCTTGCAAGCCCGCAACCGGATCAGCCGCCGGCGCGACCTGGCCTCCCCCGTCTCCGAATTACTGGGCGTGGGAGTGTTTGTCGGTATTCTTTGGTTCGGCGGGCAAAGTGTCCTGAACCAAGAGATCGCCTTGGCACCTTCCACGTTCTTAGCCTACCTCGCACTGTTTTACAACATCATCAATCCCGTCAAAGCCCTCTCCACCTCCTTCAGCAACATGCGAAAAGGGTCCGCGGCCATCGCCCGCATCGAAGAGCTTCTCGGCACGCCACAAACCATCGATGAAAATCCGCAGGGAAAACCGCTGGCGGCATTCCAGCAGCAGATCGAATTCCGGAACGTTCGGTTCGCCTACGGAGAAAAATTGGTGCTGCACGACATACAATTCACGCTCCCCAAAGGCAAGACCATTGCCCTGGTGGGCTCCTCCGGCTCGGGCAAATCGACCTTGGCCGATCTCTTGGCGCGTTTTCATGATGTAACCGACGGACAAGTGCTGATCGACGGCATCGACATCCGAGACTATTCCCTGGCCTCCATCCGGGAGCATATGAGTTTGGTGACACAAGAACCCATCCTCTTCAACGACACCATCGCCAACAACATCTCGCTGGGAATGCCGCAGGCTTCCTTGTCCCAGATCGAGCAGGCGGCCCAACTCGCCAACGCGGACGGATTCATTGATCAAAAAGCGGGACAATACCGATCGAACGTGGGCGACCGCGGCAGCAAACTCAGCGGCGGAGAACGGCAACGGCTCACCATCGCCAGAGCCCTGCTGAAAAATCCCTCGATCCTCATTTTGGATGAAGCCACCTCTTCGCTCGATACAGAAAGCGAACGCTTGGTACAAGAAGCGATCAATAATGTCATGAAAGACCGTACCAGTTTGGTGATCGCGCACCGACTCTCGACCATCCGGCACGCCGACGAGATCCTGGTGTTGCAAGAAGGACGAATTGTGGAAAGAGGAACCCACGAAAGCCTGATCGGACAGAACGGCTATTACAAAAAATTAGTGGACCTGCAGGAATTGCAGTGATCAACGCTGGATCGAGCGAGCGATCACCAATTTCTGAATTTCAGAGGTGCCTTCGCCAATGGTGCAGAGTTTGGCATCCCGATAAAATTTCTCGACCGGAAAATCCTTGGTATATCCATAGCCACCAAAGATCTGGACGGCCTCATTGGCCACTTTCACCGCAACCTCACTGGTATAATACTTGGCCATGGCGGCATCCTGCGTCATCGGCAAATGTTCCTGCTTTTTATAGGCCGCCTGATCGGTGAGCAGATCGGCTGCCTCGATCTCGGTGACCATATCGGCGAGCTTGAATGCAATGGCCTGAAAATGGGCGATGGGCTTCCCAAATTGCTCGCGTTGCTGCGCATAAGCAAGGGCCGCTTCATAGGCGCCCCGGGCAATACCCAGCGAGAGGGCAGCGATCGAGATGCGCCCCCCATCCAATATTTTCATGGACTGATGAAAACCGTCGCCTACCTCTCCCAACCGGTTGGCATCGGGTATCCGGCACTGATCAAAGATCATTTCAGCGGTCTCGCTGCAACGCATGCCCAGCTTATTCTCTTTTTTGCCAGCTAAGAAGCCGGGGGTGCCGCGCTCTACGACAAAGGCGGTCGCATTATTTTTTGTTCGGGGCTCACCGGTGCGGGTGATGACCACAGCGATCTCGCCGCTAATGCCATGAGTGATCCAGTTCTTGGTTCCGTTCAAGATCCAATCGCTCCCGTCGCGCACCGCGGTGCAACGCATGTTACTGGCATCGCTGCCGGTATTGGCCTCGGTCAGTCCCCAAGCACCAATGGCTTCTCCGGTCGCTAACCGGGGCAACCATTTTTTCTTTTGTTCCTCATTGCCAAAGGACAGAATATGCCCGGTACATAATGAATTATGGGCGGCCACACTCAATCCCACCGACCCACAGACTTTGGCGATCTCAACGATAGCAGCCTTGTATTCATGATAACCCATACCGGAGCCACCGTACTGCTCCGGAACCAATACACCCATTAAACCCAATTCACCGAGGCGACGGAAAATGTCCCGCGGAAAATACTGCGACTCATCCCACTCCATCACATGGGGACGGATCTCTCGCTCCGCAAAATCACGGGCCATCTGTGCCACCTGAAGGGTCAATTCACTGGATTGAAACTGCATTGGGTAAAAATCGGAAATAATATCGATTACACGAACAGATGTTAGGTAATTATTTCAATTCGATCTGGAGTCCGTCGTAACCCAAGCAAATACCGTCCGGCAGCTCCGATTCGACATCGACGTGGCGGCCCAATTGATGGGAAATGTGCGTGCAATAGACTTGCGGGATCTCGAGTGAACGGGCCAACGCCACCGCTTCTGAGAGGGTGAAATGAGAAAGATGTTTTTCCTTCCGAAGGGCATTGAGCACCAGTACCCGACTACCGCGTATCTTATCCAACTCACTTTCCTCAATGAAGTTTGCGTCGGTGATGTAGGTGAAATCACCGAAACGAAATCCCAGCACGGGCATCCGCAGGTGCATCACCCGAATGGGCAGGACCGGAATATCGCCCACAAGAAAGGGTTCTTCCTCGATGGAAAACAGATCGATGCTGGGGGTGCCCGGGTATTTGGTATCGGAGAAGGCGTAATAGAAATCGCGGCGGATCGCTTCCTCCGTGCGCGGATCGGCATAAACGGCCATCGGCCGATGCTGAAAATGATTGTAGGCTCGCACATCATCCAGACCGGCGATATGGTCTTTGTGCGCATGGGTCAGTAAAATGGCGTCCAGTGATGGAACGGGTGTACGCAGCATTTGCATTCGAAAATCCGGTCCCGCATCCACGACCAAAGACGTTTGTGCCGATCGTACCCAGATGCTGGCGCGAAGCCGGTTGTCGCGTGGATCTGCAGAGGTGCAGACGGCGCAGGAACATCCGATCATCGGTACGCCGCTGCTGGTACCGGTACCCAGAAAGGTTATGGAAAGAGATGGTGCAAACGACATGCGGTCAGTCGGCCGGGTTGGGTGCAGCTTGGCTGCGGGCCTCTTCGTACAATTTACGAAGGTCTTCCGGCAAATGTGACGGTTCGATCGCCAGTTGAGGGATCAATTCCAACAGGGTGTTGATGCGCCCTTCGATTTGAAGGAATTTATTGAGCACGATCACTTTCTTGGACTCCAGGATGCAATAACCACTTTGAAAATTGCCGCGCTCGTAGCGTAAAATATAACCGGCTTGCTCGGGAATGGACTGTAATTTGTCGAGGGTGGTCTGTGTGTACTTCATATATATTGGAAGTGCTAAGGTAATGAATGGGGGACGCCGAACCAATCCGGTTTTCCACATCAATCGCGGCTCTCGAGCACCACGAAGGGAACGATCATCTCCTCCAAACTGACGCCGCCGTGCTGAAACGTGTTTCGGTAATACTGAGCGAAATGGTTGTAATTATTCGGATAGCAGAGATAGCGATCTTCCCGGGCAAAAATATACGAGGAGTTGATCGAGGGCACGGGCAATCCGGCCTGCCGGGGATCCCGAAAATCGAGCACATCTTTCGCTTCGTATTGCAGGTTTCGTCCGTGTTTGTAGCGGATGTTGGTGCTGGTCTGTCGATCCCCCAATACCTTACAAGCCGTTTTGACGCGAATGCTTCCATGGTCGGTGGCCAGCACGATGCGGATCTTTTTATCGGCGAGCCGCTTCAAGGCCTGATGCAAGGGCGAATGCTCAAACCAGGAAGCTGTGATGCTGCGGTAACTGATCTCATCGCCGGCCAACTCCTTCAGCACTTCCATTTCGGTGCGGGCGTGGCTGAGCATGTCCACAAAATTGTAGACGATCACGTTGAGGTCGTTATCGAGCAGGTTGTGCATTTGGTTGATCAGTTCCAACCCGGCCTGGTTGTTCACCACTTTGGTGTAGGAAAGCTTGACCGACCCTTTGCCCAATCGCTTCAATTGATCACGCAGGTACAGTTCCTCCTCGAGATTTTTTCCGCCTTCGTCCTCGTCGTTTTTCCAGGTCTGTGGGTATTGGGTGGCCAGGTCGATCGGACGCAGTCCGGAAAAGATCGCGTTGCGGGCATATTGGGTGGCGGTGGGAAGGATCGAGTAAAAACTATCCTCCGTCACCACCCGAAAACTTTCGGCGAGGATGGGCTGAATCGCCCGCCATTGATCGAAGCGTAGGTTATCGATCAGTACGAAAAACAAGGGGCGATCGGCTTCCAGTTGGGGCAGGACTTTCCGCTTGACGAGCTGGTGGCTCAGAATAGGACCGTCACCCTCCGGCGCTGTCATCCACGCCGCATAGGATCGACGGATAAACTTGAAAAATTCTGTATTCGCCTCTTGCTTTTGGTTTTGCAAAACTTCCTGCATCTCCGGACTGTCGGATTTTTGCATTTCCAATTCCCAATAAACCAGTTTTCGATAGATGTCCATCCATTCCTGGTGATCGGGATCGCTGTTGAGCGCCGTAAAGAGATGGCGGAATTGCTGTTGATAGGCCGAGGTGGTTTTTTCCGCCACCAAGCGCTTGTTGTCAATGATCTTTTTCAAGCTGAGCAGTACTTGGTTCGGGTTGACCGGCTTGATGAGATAATCGGCGATCTGAGAGCCGATGGCATCGTCCATCAGGTTCTCCGTTTCGTTCTTGGTGATCAGCACCACGGGCAGTCCGGGGTCGTATTCCTTGATCTTGGCCAGCGTTTCCAGTCCGCTGATCCCCGGCATGCTCTCATCCATCAACACCACATCTACCGGCTGAGTACGGATGTGGTCGATCGCATCGAATCCGTTGGAGAAGGCTTTGACGGAATAGCCCTTTCCCTCTAAAAAGAGGATCTGCGAGTGCAAGCTCTCCATTTCATCATCGACCCAGATCAAGTTGGCAATGGCCATTCGGTGTAGATTGGTAATGGTTTCAAATCTACCGATTTTCCAGTGGCAGCCCGTAGATTTGCAGTTGCCTTCATTCCTTCATTTAACCATTTTTTCACGATGTCGCCGGTTCGCAAAATCATCAACGATCCCGTGTACGGGTTCATCACCATCGATGACCCGCTGATCTGGCGCATCGTCTGCCACCCCTATTACCAGCGCTTGCGGCATATCCATCAGATGGCCTTTGCCCACCTGGTCTATCCCGGAGCCGTGCATACCCGGTTGCATCACAGCCTGGGTGCCTATCACTTGATGACCGAAGCCCTCAGCGAGCTGAAACGAAAAGGCGTGGAGATCTCGCCGGCCGAGGAGCAAGGAGCCCGCATCGCGATCCTCTTGCATGATATTGGTCATGGTCCCTTCTCCCATGCCCTCGAAAATGAATTGATACCGGGGGCTCACCACGAGTCGCTCTCCCTACTGATCATGGAGGAGATGAACCGACAATTCGGGGGGGCCTTGCAAACCGCGCTCGATATCTTCACCCACAAACACCCCAAACGATTTCTTCATCAGTTGGTGTCGGGTCAACTGGATGTGGACCGGATGGATTACCTGAACCGTGATAGTTTTTTTACGGGCGTGTCGGAGGGGGTGATCGGGTATGACCGCATCCTGAAAATGCTGACGGTGAAAGACGGTGAGTTGATGGTAGAGGAAAAAGCGATCTACAGCATCGAAAAATTCCTTTTGAGTCGTCGGCTCATGTACTGGCAGGTGTACCTGCACAAGACCGTGGTCAGTGCCGAAATGACCCTGGTACACATCATCCGTCGGGCCAAGGAGTTGATCCGTTCAGGAGTATTGGTTCCCGCCAGTTCAACAAACCTGGATCATTTTCTGCAAAGACCCGAGCAGACCTTTGATGCCACCCACGACCTGCCACGCTTCTGTCAACTCGACGATCACGACATCATGAGTACCGTCAAAAATTGGATGCACCACGGCGATCGGATCTTGTCGGAACTCTGCACACGGCTCATCGAGCGACGCCTGCTGAAGATCCGCTTGCAAGCCGATCCGTTCGACCCGTTGATCCTTTCTGAAAAACAACAGCAGGTTTGCCAACACTACGATCTGTCACCGGAATGGGCGCATTACCTGGCCTTCACCGGAGAAGCCAGCAATACCCTGTACAATCCGGGAGATGAGCGCATTCGCATCCTGTTCAAGGATGGAACGGTGAGAGACATCTCGGAAGTGGACCATGCGCTGATCCACCGATCGCTCAGTGGCCGGGTCAAAAAACACTACATTTGTTATCCCGATCTTTAACCTCGCGCCCATGCAATACAAGGCCTCTGCCCTCGCCCAGCTTCTCGGCGGCCAAGTCGAAGGAGATCCGGAAATCTCAATAGAAGGTTTTGGAAAAATTGAATCAGCCGTAAAAGGCCAACTGAGTTTCTTAGCCAATCCCAAATACGAGGAATATCTCTATACCTCGCAGGCCTCGGTCGTGATCGTCAATCAGCAACTGAACCTGCGCAAACCCGTTAAAGCGACCCTGGTTCGCGTACCGGATGCCTATGCAGCTTTTGCCAAATTGCTTTCGCTCTATGAGGAGACACAAAAAAAATCCCGACAGGGCATGCAATCCCCGGTCTACCTCGATCCCACGGCCCAATGCGGAAAGGATGTTTTTATTGGCGCCTTTGCCTACATCGGAGCAAACAGCGCCGTTGGGGACGGATCCGAAATCCATCCGCAGGTGTATATCGGTGATCGTGTGCGCATCGGAAAACGTTGCGTATTGCACCCGGGCGTCAAAATTTATTCGAACTGCGTATTGGGAGATGAGGTCGTGATCCACGCCGGCACCGTGATCGGCAGCGACGGTTTTGGATTTGCCCCGAAAAGCGATGGCGAATACTCCAAAGTGCCTCAGCTGGGAAATGTGATCATCGAGGACGGCGTAGAGATCGGCGCCAATACCACGATCGACCGTGCCACCATCGGCTCTACCATCATACACCGCGGGGTCAAACTCGACAACCTGATCCAAGTTGCCCACAACGTCGAGATCGGCGCCCATACCGTGATCGCCGCACAAACCGGTATCAGTGGCAGTACCCGTATCGGCGAGCAAGTGATGATCGGCGGACAAGCAGGCATTGCCGGACATATCCACCTCGGAAACAAAGTGAAAGTGGGTGCACAAAGTGGTGTTTCCAAAGATGCTCCGGATGGCAAATTGCTCAATGGCACACCGGCCACCGACCATGCCAGTTCGTTTCGGCAATTGGCCTTGATCCGCCAACTCCCTGACATGGAAAGGCGTATCCGAATACTGGAACAGTTGTTAGCGGCAAAACCGGAGTGACCCCGGCCTTTTTGTTATCTTTGGCCATCCAAAAATCAACGCATGGCCAGCCGTTTCAATCCCGATAAACAGCATACCCTTCAGCGCGCCGCCTCCATCGAGGGAACGGGCCTGCATACCGGGATCCTGGCCGAACTCACCCTGCAACCTGCCAACCCGGGATTTGGGCTGCAGTTTCAACGAACCGATCTGGAGGGCCAGCCGATCATCAAGGCCGATTGCGACCTGGTCACCGATGTGAGTCGGGGTACTACCCTCGAGCTCAACGGAGTCAAGATCAATACCGTCGAACACATATTGGCCGCGTTGGTGGGGATGGGCATCGACAACTGCCTGTTGCAGATCAATGGTCCCGAAGTGCCCATCATCGATGGCAGCTCCCAACCCTTCATTGAATTGATCGAGAAAGCCGGCATCGAAGAACAAGATGCCGCCAAGATCTGGTACAGCATCGACGAGAATATTTATCACTACGACGAGGAAAAACGTGTCGAAATGGTGGCCATGCCGGCGACCGACTATCAGGTGACCACCCTGATCGATTTCAATTCGCCGGTACTGGGCACTCAGCATGCAGGATTAAAAAATTTACGGGAATTCAAAAAAGAGATCGCACCCTGTCGAACGTTCTGCTTTTTACATGAGCTGGAAATGCTGCTGGAGAATAATCTGATCAAAGGCGGAGATGTCAGCAACGCCATCGTGATCGTTGATAAGCCCGTGGAGAAAGTACAACTGGAACGCCTTAAAAAAGTATTCAACCGCGATCAGATCGAGGTCAAAAGCGAAGGTTATCTCGACAACCTGGAGCTGCGTTTTCCCAATGAAGCGGCTCGGCATAAGCTGTTGGATGTCGTCGGCGACCTGGCCCTGATCGGCTACCCCATCAAAGCGCGTATCATCGCCAATCGTCCCGGTCACAGCACCAACGTGGCCTTCGCCAAAAAGATCAAACAGTACATCAAGAAGAACAAACATACCCGCGACGTGCCCACCTACGATCCCGCTCAACCGCCGGTATTCGACCAGCAATACATCGAAAACAAACTGCCCCACCGCTATCCTTTTGCACTGGTCGACAAGATCATCGAACTCAGCGATACGCACATCGTTGGCGTAAAGAACGTCACGTTCAACGAATGGTTTTTTCAAGGACATTTTCCGGGCAACCCCGTGATGCCGGGCGTGCTGCAGATCGAGGCCCTGGCCCAATGCGGCGGGATCCTGGCCATCAACCTGAGCGGCGAGGGCCAGTACGACACCTATTTCCTGAAGATCGACCAATGCAAATTCAAGCAGATGGTCCGACCCGGCGACACCCTGCTGCTCAAAATGGAACTCATCGCCCCGATCCGGCGCGGGATCTGTGAAATGAAAGGCACGGTTTATTGTGGCGGAAAGGTCTGTGCCGAAGGGATTCTGGTGGCTCAGATCGTGAAAAGGGCTGACTGATCGCAGCCCCTTTTTTTGTCCACACCCCCCTCAAAATTGGGTAAAAATAGCCCTGTTTTTTACCCTCGTTCCACTCCCCCTTTTTCGTAGATTTGCTGATTGAATTTCAACCCCCGTTTTCACTCGGAAAACGCTCATTTTTTCAACGCCTATGAACCCCGAAAAAAATCCCGCCCCCGCTGCCCAATATGGTGCCGACAGTATCCAGGTCCTCGAAGGCCTGGAAGCGGTCCGCAAACGGCCCGCGATGTACATCGGTGACGTGGGTGTGAAAGGTCTGCATCACCTGGTGTATGAGGTGGTCGACAACTCGATCGACGAAGCCCTGGCGGGATACTGCAAAAACATCACGGTCAACATCCATACCGATAATTCAATTTCCGTAGCCGACGATGGCCGCGGCATCCCCACCGCCATGCACAGCAAGGAAAAGCGCTCGGCACTCGAAGTGGTGATGACCGTTTTGCATGCGGGCGGAAAATTCGATAAGGACTCCTACAAGGTGTCCGGGGGATTGCACGGTGTGGGCGTGAGTTGTGTCAATGCCCTGAGTACGAAATTGCAGGTGACCGTCCGCCGCGAAGGAAAGATCTTCGAGCAAGCCTATCGGATCGGCGTACCCGAATACGCCGTGCGCGAGATCGGCACCAGCGATACCACCGGCACCCAGGTACATTTCTGGCCCGATCACACCATCTTCCATGTCACGACTTACAACAAAGAGATTTTAGAGGGTCGTCTGCGCGAGCTGGCCTACCTGAACCGGGGCATTCGCATTACCCTCACCGATCAACGAGAACTCGACGAATCCGGCAACCCCTACACCAATACTTTTTTCAGCGAGGGTGGCATTGTGGAATTTGTTTTGATGCTCGATTCGAACGCCGGCCGAAATGCCCTAATCCCGAATATCATTTCCGTGGAGGGACGCGATGAGTCCACCAACGTAGCCGTAGAAGTAGCCCTCAACTACAACGACAGCTACAGCGAACACATCTACTCCTACGTGAACAACATCAACACCATCGAGGGTGGCACCCACGTGTCCGGATTCCGTCGGGCCCTGACCCGGGTATTCAAGAGCTACGGCGATAAGAACGGACTTTTTGAAAAAGCCAAAGTAGAGATCGAAGGAGATGATTTTCGGGAAGGCCTCAGCGCCATCATCTCGGTGAAAGTGCCGGAGCCGCAGTTTGAGGGACAAACCAAGACCAAACTCGGCAACAACGAAGTGATGGGCGTGGTCGACACCACCGTTTCCAAAGTACTGGAAGCCTACCTCGAGGAAAATCCCCGCGAAGCGAAGAACATCGTGGCCAAAGTGATCCTCGCCGCCCAGGCCCGCGCCGCAGCCCGCAAAGCCCGGGAGCTGGTGCAACGTAAATCAGTTCTTTCCGGCGGGGGACTGCCCGGTAAATTGGCCGACTGCTCCGAACGAGATGCCAATCGCTGCGAGTTATTCCTCGTAGAGGGAGACTCAGCCGGTGGTACCGCCAAACAAGGACGCGACCGCAGCATTCAAGCCATTTTACCCCTTCGCGGAAAGATCCTCAACGTGGAAAAAGCGATGGAACATAAGATCTACGACAACGAAGAGATCCGCAACATGTTCACCGCACTGGGCGTGAAAATCGGAACCCCCGAAGACCCCAAGGCCCTCGACCTCAGTAAACTCCGTTATCATAAGTTGATCATCATGACGGATGCCGATGTGGACGGTTCTCACATCGCCACGCTGATCCTCACCTTCATCTATCGATACATGAAAGCGATGGTAGAGCAAGGATATGTATACATCGCCCAGCCACCCCTGTATTTGGTGAAAAGAGGAAAAGAACAAGCCTACGCTTACAATGAGGAACAACGCAAGGCCCTGGTCGATCGACTGGGAGGTGGTAAAGAAGATTCCGTGACGATACAACGCTACAAGGGCTTGGGAGAAATGAATGCCGATCAACTGTGGGATACCACCATGAACCCGGCCACCCGCACCCTAAAGCAGGTCACCATCGAAAGTGCCGCCGAGGCCGACCGGATCTTCAGCATGCTGATGGGTGATGAAGTGGCTCCCCGCCGCTCGTTCATTGAGTCGCATGCCAAATACGCCAAACTCGACATCTGATCGAGCAAACGATATCGGATCAGGGTTTCCAATTGTATTGAAAGCTGAATTGCGTGAGGCTGCGTAGCAGCGACCATTCGGGACCATACACGGGCCAGCACACGCCGGCACGCAGGTGCACGACTCGACTCACCTCGATCCCCAACCCAAGAGACGCTCCGCCGTACAGACCGCGAAATTTTGGCACCGAAAACAACCCACGCAACTGGTCGGGTGCGGAATAGCTGAGGTGTCCGCGTACCATGATCCATCCCCTGCCAAGATTTTTTGGATTCGATCTTTCCCAGGCTCCCGTATGTATCACGCATCCAATCACCGCATAATGATTCCACAGATATTGTTGCCGGCCTGCCAGCGGATCATTCAACGCACCTATCCGATAACCACTCAAGACGCGTTCCCCAACCTGAAATACCAAACGAATCGCCGAATAAGGCCCCCAATGGGAACATAGTTTTTGTCCCTCAAACCCCACATTCATCATCCCGCTCCAGGGCGAATACAATTGCCAGGTGATCGATTCGTTGGTGCGCGACCCCGCGCCACCTGCCAGAGACGCATTGGAGCCTGGCTGTGCCACGCCGCTGTATACCGAGAAGGGCAATTGCCATTTTCCCGGCTCCCCGATCATCAACCGTACCACACGGGCCGAGGCTTGTAATTGTCCGCCCTGCCCCCATTCCATCATACCGGCACTCAACCACTCCGGGGGTTCCGTGATCGATCGCGGGGAAGTATCACGCCTGGCCCCTGCGGCAACCGGCTTCAGCGACTGTGCCGACAGCAACCCAGGGAAGATCAACATCAGCGCAATCCATCCCGTCAACGCTTTTTTCCGACTCCGCATAAAATACCGAATGACCAGTTTCCGTTTCGCATCCTACCGACCGACTCATACACCGGGTCATTGGGTAAAATCTGATAATGGACCGTAGAACGATCCCCGAATTCCGCTTGCACAAATGGATGAAGCATCCAATCCGTTTTTGGCCGGCGCCAGATCCGATAGGAAAAACCGGCCTGCACCCGCGCAGATGGAATCCCGATC
Organism: Bacteroidota bacterium; assembly: GCA_005789565.1. Classification (GTDB taxonomy): domain Bacteria; phylum Bacteroidota; class Bacteroidia; order Chitinophagales; family Chitinophagaceae; genus JJ008. The sequence continues at coordinate 25,623 of SXXL01000021.1, forward strand.
GACTGTCTTCGGATATCTAACCGATACAACACAAAAGGTTGCTGACCGGGTACCGTGCGGGCAGTGGTAGTCGATGACACCTGCACGGCATGAAATGAAAAGACCGGTCCCCCCCGCACCCACCCCTTCCAGTACCTGCTACCCGCAAGCGGCGCCGTGAACGAAAAAAACGGATTGACTTGTATCGATTCGATCCGGTAGGTGGGTATCGGCACTTTCAAGGGATAATATGGAACCGCTGCGCTGAGCTCATAGAAAGGAGAGCGGAATTGGATCGCGGACAGACAACCCCATTCAAACCGGGAACCGGGTGTCCACGGCATTGAAATTCCGAAAGACCATTCCCGATCCGGCGTGGTTAACAGGGACAGCGATCCCTGTGCGGATCGGATCCGCGGTGCGGAACGAAACGCTCCGCCCGCATACCCATGGACTTGCGCCCACAAGGGATCCGCCCAACACACCAACCATAAAATGCAGATCATTCGCTTCATCAGAAACACCCTCCATTGCCCAAGAGATGGATTTGATCCACCAGGGAACGATTGTAAAAAAGCGGAAAATTGATGAACTCCGTATTGATATCCTGAATGGCCAGCGCATAGGGATGTCGCTCCGAGAACTTGGCCTTCCCACGCCGATGGATGCCGGCAAATTGAAAGGGCTGTCGGTTCGCCGGCCAGGGACGATCGTCGCACACATTCCACTGCTGCGTACAATATGCGATCCCCACCCCTTGTGTCTTGTCCTTTACAAAGCGATTGCGCTTGCGCTTGTATAACTTGGCCTTCCCCCAAATACGGGTGCGAGTCGAGCGAAAATCAGCCCGTACGCCCCGCTGACCCACCTGATAATAGATCCGACGCTCGACATCGGGACTTAACTCTTGCATCACATTCACATCCCGCGTATCGCTGCTGATACGGGCGGTGACGGTGGGACTACAATCCGACAACACCAACTCCTCCAGCCAAGTCAGCAGATCCTTGATCTCATCCCAATTATCAAATATAAATTGTAAGATCTCCTTGAATTTCATCTTGGCCCCCGCCTGCATCGATGCGAGCTGGGGTTCCGGTCGACGAAAATCGATCATCCAATCCGCATTCAAGACCGCCCAATACATTTCCTCCTGAATCGGCAGGTCCTCGAACGGATGCGGTTCCTGCCATGCCAATCCCTGCCGCTGCAACCAATCTTCCTCGGCCAGCAACTGCAGTTGTAACATAGAGCGAAATCCTAACCGATTGGCAAAATAGACCGCGGCATAATGATCGACCGGTTGGAGGACCTCATCCTCCAAATAATTGTCGAACAATTCCTGATATTGGTCATAATTCAACCCCTCCGTGCAAATGCCTTCGGTCCACGCCATCTGCAAGACCGTTTCCCGAAGCTGAAAATAATGACTATCGCACTCAGCGTCCTGGTCCCGCAACTGCATCGACAATTCAACGGCCGCCAGCAAGTTCTCTACCTGCAGCACATCCCCGGATCGCTGCACCGAATACAATTGGATCAACCGATCTACCTCGCTGCGAACGGATGCCAATTGGGCGACATACTGATCACGAGCCAGTTGTACCCGCTCCTGCCAGCCGGCATGCGTTGTCAAACAAGCTTGAAAACGTTCCTGCTGGTCAAGCAACCGCTGCGCCGATACGCCCGAACCCAGTAGCGTGAATAAGGTTAACATAACAATGATTTTCATAGTGATTTTTTTGATGATTAAATCTGATTGTAAAACTGATGGGAAGCCGTCCCGAATCCAAGTGATAATCCGCAGAAATGAAGGGGAATATTCTCGCGGGAACGCGTGAAAACAACGGTGCACAATCACCTACTCGCTTGGTAATTTTTTCGAGTCCGCCTGGAAATTCCGTATTTTTGTGTTTTCCTAACGATTAAAATCAAACACATGTCGAACGGACCCATCACTGCTTACAATGTGAAGACAAAAGAAAAAGGTGTTGTCATGCATGACGCCGTTATCACCAAGACGGCCAAAGGTGCCTATATGGCACAAGGAAACGACGGAAAAGGCAACAAACTCACTACTCTTCTCGGTGAAGCCAAAGCCCTGGCTGCCATCAAAGAAGGACACGCCAAACAAGGCTGGTAATTTCTTCTCTCCTATAAAAAAAGATCGGCCCCGCGGCCGATCTTTTTTTTACTTGTACAGTTGGATCATTGCTTGATCACGCGTTGCGTAGAAACTTGTCCCCGTAGTTCAACCTGCACCCAATAGAGCCCGGAAGCGATCGAGGGACTTGACAGGTCCAACCAGAACGGTTGCTGGAAGCCTGTCCCCAAAACTTGCTGCGCACGAATCTGCCGACCCGTTGCATCGTACACTTTCAATCGAAGCGGCTCGCCCACATTGGCCTGGAACACTCCTTTGAACAATCCGCCGGAGGGATTGGGATAGAAACGCAAGACGGACATAGCCTCATACACGATGGGGATAGCAGACGTATAAACATACCAGCCATCGCGATGCGTGATCTTCACCCGGTAGTACCAAACATCCGATTTGCCCGGGCTGAGATCCTCGTATGAATAGGAACGTGCAACACCGGCATTACCCGCTGAAGGCTGCGTGGCCAAGGTCACGAACTGCTGCTGTTGCCAGGCAGCATTGCCCTTGGCCACCTGTATCTCGTGGCTGGCCACCTCGTATTCATAGGCGGTGGACCAGCTCAAACGCGCTGAATACGGCCCCAACCGCTCCGCAGTAAAAGAAAGAACATCGACCGGTAAGCCCCGTACCCGATCACGCCAACCGGAATTGACCCAATACTCCGACCACTCCCGTACCGGCAACTCCATATAATAACCATTCTGATACGGGACGCGTCGAATCTGTTGGCGGGTGAGATAGGACCATTCACCCGGACCATTATCCGACAACAACAAATTTTGTGTAGTACCCGAACCATCCCGATAACGCGTAATCCCCAACTCCCCAACCGAACCCACTCGCTCGCAACCGGAGCATCCGGTGGCAAAAACCAATGAATCCGTCTCGCGATCCAGAAAATACAACCGCAGGCGTGCCGTATCCGTTAACGCCACCGAACCCTGCACCACCCAGTTGCGATCCAAGTAATACTGGCCATTGGTGAACCGATCCGACCCGCTGTGAAGGAGTGCTTGTACGCCGGCCGTACCCGCCTGACCAACCATTTGCATCGATGCCACCAGCTGATTGTTGGCAATCACCGGCTGCCAAGTAGCTGTGGAGGAATAAATAATATTGATGGGTGTGGAAAGGGTTGGACCACTGTAGATCGGTAATCCATTCTCATAGATGTGTATGTCATCTACCGCCATACCATCGCGGCTCACCGATGCATCACCGCGCATCACGAATCGCAACCGCAATGACGGAATGCCAGTGGGCAAGGGAATGGTAGCCACATGCCAACGCGTATAGTTTTGCGTGCTCCAAAGCGGATTGCCGGGATAATTTTTATTGTACCAATTCACACCTTGTCCAACGCCACCCAAACGCGTCCAGGTCTGCCCATCGCCTGAATACTCTACATAGGCCCCGTCACAAAAACCGTTTCCGCAATCCTCCAGATCCAATGCCACCAAAAAACTCAGCATGGGCGCGGTCAATCCACTTATATTAAAACAGGGTGAATACAAATACGACCATTCATTGTCGTTATACTGTCCTTTTAATCTTGTCTTCCAAGACTTCACTCCGCTTCCCGTGCCCTTGATCCGATACGACTCCGGAATACCCAACTCCCAAGTCGACAAATCACCGGCCGGGTACCAATCCGATCCTGCCTCAAAATCTTGTACATACGGATAAGAGGACACCACCGGCAACACGCGAATGCTTGTTTGCAAGCTGTCGTTGGAGCGATATGAGTCGCTTGAAAGATCTACCCATACTTTCAAAACAGCATTGCTCGTACCAGCCAGATTCAACAATTGTGTAAAGGTGTAAGAGACAGTTGCATGGGGCGCCAGGGAGGGAATCATTTCCGAAACCACAGAACCCGTATTGACCTGCAAGCGAATGGGAACGTTGCTGCGAAGCTGCATACCGCTGTTTCGAACCGTAACCTTTACGGTCAGTCCCTGCCCGGGCGCACAGACTTGTACGATCGGCTCCTCGATGCGAACCAGTTGAATATCGTCGCTGACCGTATACAACCGAATATCATCCAACGTATAACCGGCTCCACTCCAATCATCGGCGGCTGCATATTGTCCCCACTGCCCCCACCGGATCTGAAAACTGCTGCTGAATGTCTGTCCGTTGGCCACCAGCAGATCGGAAAGCTCAACGGCCGTAGCAGCTTGATAGACCCCCAATCCGGCCTGATTGGTAAATAAATCAAAGGCCTCTATCCAAGGCGCGGTATCATTACCGCGGATCCAGACGCGGTTATTCGCATTCGAAAGTTGTCCGTGTTGCTTATATCTAAAATCAAGCCGCACGTCATCCGATACTGTATAATTAGAAAGATTATAGGTGCCGATCAGGTAATTGGTATTGCCACCTCCCACGGGCAGACGAGCATCCATCGTGAGGGCCCGCTCGCCCGAAAAGGACATCCCCGAATTGATAAAGGTGCGCAACCGTCCCTGTGCGTTCAAGAACGAAAAATCGTACCGATCCGAACCGGACAATCCCATTTGTGCCTGTACGATTTCTTGCTTGGGAAGTGCCTCAAAGTGATCGACCCAGGCCGGTGTCAGATTCAACGGCAAATTGTTCAATTGCCGTACTGTCTGCGTGATGACATTGTTAGCGGCGACGGGGTCGCCCGGGCGTTGCACCGATACCTGCAGGGTGTAAGAACCCACGGCCGATAAATTGGCCGTCGCCACAAAATCATAGACCCAGCTGGCCCCGGGAGCCAGGTTACTCAGGTTTACATTTTCAGAAACGATGGATCCACCATTGATCTGGTACGTGAAGGTAGCCGGACCCGTATAGGCCACATCATCCAGATTTTTGATCCGAACGGAAATGACTTGACTGGCAGGAAGAACTTGGGAGGTATTCAGGCGGCCCGAAGCGGCGGGACTGACCAATGCCTCCATCCGAAGGTCATTATCAGAGATGATTCCCACACAGGTACCGCTGTTGGGTTGACGAGCCACCGACGTGGATCGTCGGCCGGGCTTTCCGTTCAGACGAGGGCGAACACCCACCCAATAAACCGAGTCGCGGGAAAGTCCGCTGAACACATAATTCGTAACACTCGCCGGCACGATCGCTACCAATTGCATCTCGGATCCGATCAGGCGCATGACCTCATAATCGGTTGCACCGATCACCGCCGTCCAATTCATCGAGATATAGGTCTCACATTGCACCGTTGCCAAAGAGGCCACGGGCAAGCCGATCAAAAGAAAGGATTGGGATGCTTGTTGGGCGTTATTGGCCCGACTGATCAATCGAACCCGAACCTGATCGGATGTGATTGACGGCGTGATCCAAACGAACTGATCGGTATCAGCCGCCAATCCGCTGGTGATGGAAGTCCAGCTTGCACCATTATCAATCGAGTAGTCCAAATCATAGCCGCCGGAGGCCGCGCTTGCATCCCATTGAATGTTGATGGATTGACCGGGGCGAAACGATTCTCCACCGATCGGAAAGGTCAGTTTGGGCGCCGCAGGGATCAGGTCCCAACTGATGAAATACGCTTGATTCAGGGTGTTGACCGATGTGCCGCGCACCCGAATGGTGTAATTGCCCGCGGGGGGATTGTATAATGTGATCTGTTCAATATTGTTGATCCGATCCACGCCGGTACCAGCCACCTGATTTACCCGAGCGGCCACGGTATCCAAAACGCGCGGCAATAAAACGCTTCCGGTGGGGGTGATCAACTCCAGGTCGAGGTCATTGACCAAGGTGCGGTACGCAACCATGGGCGCGGCGGGATCATTCCAATTCAACATCACTTTCAATACGGCTTGCCCGGCCGGAACGGCTATCGTACGCAACCCAAAGCCACCCGCGATCAACGAGGCCGCTCCAAAACGATTGTTCTCCAAGATGCTCAGTGAGCGATCGAGATTCATCCAGCCAAAACCGTAGGTATAATCGGGCCCTTCATTTCCCTTATCGGTGGCCCCATTGCAAAGTATATTCTTGACCAGTGCGTTCGCAGGGTTCGATCCGCTGTGGAGCTGCCGATAGCGCTGGATCAACAAGGCCGCCCCGCCGGTGGCAGCCGGACAGGCCATACTGGTTCCATTATTGGTAAAATATGTACCGAACCCCGTGGAGACCACTGCCGCACCTTGTGTGGTGATCTCGGGTTTGATCCGTCCATCGATCACCGGACCCCGGCTGGAAAAACCAGCGATCAATCCGGTGAATTGTGTTGCGCCGACCGTGAGAACATTCTTGGCCGACTGATAACTGCCCAACACCGTCTTGAAACCGGTAGCATAGGGCGCACAGGTCAGCGTTCCGCTATTGCCCGCCGCATAAACATGCAACAGTTCCGGAAGATCAAAGGCCTGCTGATCCCATATCCGGGAGTATAGATCATACAGCCCGTTATACCCGCATTCATTCACGATCGCGCCGTACGAGTTATTGGTCAGCACCATTCCTTCGTCCCGCACATACTGCGGTGCAAAATCAACGATGTAATTGAAGTATTGAGAGATGAGCCTGGCTCGGGGGGCGTAACCGGCCAATGTATCAGATAAAATACCCGCACCCCCCACCGTACCGGATACATGCACACCATGCTGACCGCTTCCAAAACCATAACGACTGATCACCCGGTTGGTAAAATCGACATGCGAGAGCGGGTCGGCGTTGTCACCCACGCCCACTACCACGCCCTCTCCCAGCAAGGCCCGACCCCCAACGCCCGATGGCGCATTCGCCAAATTGGCCCTGGATCCTATCCGACTGCGATAATTGATCTCCTGATCCGGTGCAGGAATGGCCTGTACATACTCCACATACGGAAGCGCAGCCAACCCCATCAACCGGTCCGTAGACACCGATACTTCCACGACTTGCTTCGAATGGAAACGGGTACTGGCCACCAAAAATCCGTTGGCCGCTAACAACGATTGAATCTGATCCAGCGATAAGTATGATCCATACTGCACCCAGACCTGGATCGTGGCGGCCGAGCGCATGGCCCAGGACGGATAACGCCGGGCAAATAGTTCCGGAGATAATTTCTCTGCGGCATCCAGTGTAAAGGCAGCCCGCACACCCAGTGCTTTTAATTTATCCCAGCCCGGATCGGTCGACAGCAGCACCCGGTATGATAATCCCCCCACAAATTCGCCCAACTCCACCCCCAAGCCCTTTAATTCTTTTACTGTCTGCGCAGTAGGAAACGATTCAAATTGTAATAAGGCCGACACCCCTCCGGCAATCAATGGCTGTGCCGGAAAAAAACTTGGCCACCCAACCGGATCGATGTTCGCTATCGGCTGTTTCCAGCCATGTCGCAACTGCAGGGTATAGGGAGTAGGCAGTTGGGCTGCCAAAAATAAAGGCCAACCCGAAATGGCTAATAATAGGATCAGGATTCTTTTCATATCGAATGCATCCTAAAATTAAGTCAGCCATATTAAATATTATGTTTTTGTTTATGATGTTCATTGGGTGACAGCAAAAACATGCTCATGCATATTTTGCAAGATTCGATGTAAGTCGGCCATATCGGCAATCCCTTCCACCACCAATAAAAACAACCGACCGGTTTGCTTGAGCTTGGCCCGGTTCGTTCCGGTCTGCAGATAGGCCAGCACGCGTCGGAAAGTTTCAGATTCGAAATAAGGTGAATCGGGCCGATTGATAAAAAAGCAACGCAACGTCTTATCCTTCAAACTCATTTTCTCAAACCCCAGTTCCACTGCCAGCTTGCGACAGCGAACGGTATCCAACAAGGCGATCACCGGCGTCGGCAATGCACCGAATCGGTCCGACAGCTCTTGCTCCATGATCCCTAACTCCGTCTCATTGGTACAATCATCCAGGCGTTGATACAGCGACAACCGCTCGGCGATGTTCTCCACATACGTATCCGGCAACAAGATCTCCAGGTCCGTATCGATCGTGCAATCCTGCACAAAATCATCCTGTTTCGTGATCTCTTCCTGAAACAATTCCTGAAACTTCGAACGCTTCAGCTCCCGAATAGCCTCCTCCAATATTTTTTGATAGGTCTCAAACCCGATCTCCGCCATGAATCCGCTTTGCTCGCCGCCGAGCAGGTTGCCGGCGCCACGAATGTCGAGGTCGCGCATGGCGATCTGAAATCCGCTCCCCAACTCACTGTGCTGCTCCAAGGTCTGCAAACGCTTCCGGCTGTCGGCCGGCAAGGTGCTGATGGGTGGGGCCAACAAGTAACAAAAAGCCTTTCGGTTGCTTCTGCCAACCCGTCCCCGTAACTGATGCAGATCACTCAATCCGAACTGATGCGCATTGTTTACCAGGATCGTATTCACGTTCGGAATATCCACGCCGCTCTCCACGATGTTGGTACAGACCAGCACATCGTACTTGCGATCGATGAAATCCAGGATTCGCTCCTCCAACACATGCCCTTCCATTTGTCCGTGTGCGTAGCCGATACTGAGGTCGGGGCAAAGGGCTTGTATCAACTGACTCATTTCCGCCAAACCGGCCACTCGGTTATGAATGAAAAAGACCTGTCCGCCGCGCTCTGTCTCATAATAGATCGCTTCGCGGATCGTATCCTCCTGAAAGACCTGCACCTCGGTCTGAATCGGCTGCCGGTTGGGGGGCGGTGTATTGATGATACTCAGGTCACGGGCCCCCATCAGCGAAAATTGTAGCGTACGGGGAATGGGTGTGGCGGTCAAGGTCAAGCAATCGACGGCCGTCCGTAGCGTTTTGATCTTTTCCTTGTGTGCCACGCCGAATTTCTGTTCTTCATCCACCACCAGCAAACCCAGATCCTTGAACACCACGTCCTTTCCCAATAATCCGTGCGTACCGATGATGATATCGATCTTCCCCTCTTTTAGGCGCTGCAAGGTTTCCTTCTTCTCTTTGGTCGATTTAAATCGGTTGATATAATCGACCGTCACCGGAAAATCCTTCAACCTTTCCTGAAAGGTCTTGTAGTGCTGAAAAGCCAAAATGGTAGTGGGCACCAGAATCGCGGCTTGCTTACCATCCACACAGCTCTTGAACGCCGCCCGGATGGCCAC
>SXXL01000022.1 GCA_005789565.1 Bacteroidota bacterium
TACGCCGGTCTCCGCCCTGATCCATGCCGCAACGATGGTGACGGCAGGTATTTACATGATTGCGCGCAGTAATTTATTATATACGGCGGCGCCGTTGGTGCTGACGATCGTGGCGGTGGTGGGACTGGCAACCGCATTGTTAGCGGCAACGATCGCGCTGCGTCAAAATGATATTAAAAAGGTATTGGCATATTCTACGGTGAGTCAGCTTGGCTTCATGTTCCTGGCCTTGGGATCGGGGGCCTATGTGGCGGCGGTGTTTCATGTGATGACCCATGCTTTTTTCAAGGCCTTGTTGTTCTTGGGCAGTGGATCGGTGATCCATGCCATGGGCGGGGAGCAGGACATTCGGAAAATGGGCGGATTGAAAAGGTCGTTGCCCATTACGTACTGGACGTTCTTGATCGGTTGTTTGGCCATCGCGGGTATATTTCCGTTAAGCGGATTTTTCTCGAAGGATGCCATCTTGCTCAGCGCGTTTCTGAAGAGCCCCGTTTTTTACGCGATCGCTTTGTTTACGGCGTTGCTGACGGCCTTTTATATGTTCCGGCTGTTCTTTTTGACGTTCGGCGGAAGTTTCCGCGGTACGGAGGAGCAGCGACATCATTTGCATGAGAGTCCGCCGGCCATGACCTTACCCCTGATCCTGCTGGCGGTACTGTCGGTTGTGGGCGGATGGATTGGTATTCCGGAGGTATTGATGCACGGAGGCGATCGGCTGACCGAATATTTATCCTTGGTGATTCCGGTAGTGGGTGGTCACGAGGTTTCGCACGCGACCGAGTATATTTTGATGGGATTGTCGAGCGGGTTGGTATTGATCTCCATCTTCTTCGCTTGGTCTCGTTACAAACAATATCGCTCGGAAGAATCTGAAAATGCTGTTGCTCGTCTCCTGGAAAATAAATGGTACGTGGATGAGCTCTATCAAGCCTCGCTGGTACAGCCCTTGCATCGCTTGGGGGGATGGATCCGCTCTTTCTTTGAGCCGCGTATCTTGGATGGGTTTGTACAGGGCGTGGGTCGATCGGTTCGGTACTTGTCGCAGCAGTTCCGGTTTTTGCAAAGTGGCCAGACCGGGAACTATGCCTTGTGGATGGTGATCGGCATGGTTTTGATCCTCAGCATTCAATTCTTTATCCGTAAATAAATTACTCACGTGTCAAACCGCCTTTCCGTATGATAGCTCTCTTACTTGTCTTGCTCCCGTTGGTTGGCGGAGGACTGGTCTTTTTCCTCCCGCGCGTGCCCGCCGTGCGGCCGGTGTCTTTACTGGTGGCTTTATCGTCGCTTTTCGCGGTGTTGTGGGGCGTGGCGGGTTGTTCGCCAGCGGAATGTTGGTCCTTTGACGCTGAATGGATCCAACCCATTGGGGCAAGGTTCACGTTGAACGGCGATGTGTTGGGTCGGTGGATGAGTTTGCTGACGGCCCTGGGCAGTGTGCTGGCCATCTTGGGCAGTTGGAATACGGATCGGAAGATGCCGAATCGGTTTTACGGATTGATGTTGTGGATGCAGGCGGGCATGTCGATCGTGTTTTTATCGGCCGATGCTTTCCTGTTTTATTTTGGATGGGAGCTGGCGTTGATACCTGCCTATTTTCTGAGCTCGATCTGGGGAGGCGAAAGACGGGTCGCGGTCACCATCAAGTTTTTCCTGTACACCTTCGTGGGGTCGGTGTTGATGTTGATCGGGTTGATCTATTTACAGGGACTGACCCCCGAGGGAAGTTTTCAATGGCAGTCCTTCCGAAAATTAGAGTTAGCGGAGTCGAAGCAGATGTGGCTGTTCTGGTTATTCTTCTTGGCCTTTGCGATCAAGGTGCCCTTGTTTCCTTTTCATACCTGGCAGCCCGATGCCTATGAGCAGGCTCCTACGCCGATCACCTTATTACTCAGTGGCGTGATGGTTAAGATGGGGGTGGTGGCCATGATCCGGTGGTTGATGCCCATTTTGGGAATTGGGGTATTCATCTGGAGTGATGTGGTTATTTGTATGGCGGTGGTGGGTATTGTTTATGCTTCGCTGGTCGCCATCCGGCAAGACGACCTCAAGCGCCTCATTGCGTATTCGTCGATCGCGCACATGGGACTGACCGTGGCAGCCCTTTTCTCGCTCTCCGGCTTTACCAACAACAGCAATGTGGTGTTGCAGTACCATCACCTCGGATTTCAGGGGGTGTTGTTGCAGCTCTTCAGCCATGGCGTAAATATTATGGGCATGTGGTTGCTGGCCGATCGGATCGAGTCCAGGTTCGGAACGCGCAAGCTTTCTGAGTTGGGGGGATTGGCTCGCACGGCCCCGATGCTGACCATTTTCTTTGTGATCATTGCGCTGGCCAACATCGCGTTGCCATTGACCAATGCGTTCCCGGGTGAGTTCCTGCAGTTCAATGCCATTTTTCATGCGCAGTCGCCTTACCGGGTCGTGTTTCTGATCGTGTCGGGCTTGGGAGTGATCTTGTCTGCCATTTATACCTTGAATATGATCCGCCGTATCTTTTACGGAGAGACCAATGCGGTGACGGAGCATGGCCTTCGGCTGTCGACGGCGGAGACCCTGGCCCTTTCGCTGGTGGTGTTGTTGGTGTTGGTGTTCGGGATCTATCCGCAGGCGGCGCTGGACTTTACGAATGACTATGCTTGGGAATATGTGAAATCGATCGACATCACCCGTTTCCTGGCCAAATAAAAAAAACACCTATGAATCTTTTATTACTGGCTGCATTTTGGGGGGTGTTGATGATGTTTCTAAGTGTGAGCGGTATTTCCCGATCCCGCATTCGTTGGGTGGCCCGCTTGGGTATGGGCTTGTTGTTCGTATCGACGGGTGCGGAAATGCAAGGGTTTGTGCTGTATGACCTGAACACACCGGAGATGTTGAGCGTCGATAGGTATGCGCTGGTGATGCTGGCGATCTTGAGTGGATGCGGATTTCTTTATTTTTTATTGTCGGATCAGGACATGGCCGCCGTGGGAAATGATTACTCCGAATATTTTGCCCTGATCTTTTTCATCTTCTGCGGATTTGTGCTGGTGCTTTCCTTTACGTCGTTGCTGATGTTGTTCTTGGGGATCGAGATCGTGACGATTCCTTTGTATATCTTGACCGGATCGGACAAGCGAAATCTGAAGAGCAATGAGGCCTCGTTGAAGTATTTTCTGTTGGGTGCGTTTTCGACGGGACTGATGTTGATGGGGATCGCACTGGTTTATGGGGCCCGGGGAAGTTTTTCGGCTATTGAGCTGGCGGGCGCATCGGGGATTCCGACCCAATTGTTATTGGGTGGCTTGTTTTTGATGCTGTTTTCGTTGGCCTTTAAGGTTTCCGTGGCGCCCTTTCATTTTTGGACTCCGGATGTGTACGACGGAGCGCCGACCGTATTTACGTCTTTCATGGCTACGTTGGTCAAGGTAGCTGCCTTCGCCGGCTTCCTGCGCTTATTCGATCAGGCATTCATGAGTTTGACGGCTGCTTGGCAGGTTTGGGCCGGTGCCTTGGCGGTCTTGACCCTAGTGATCGGAAACATCACTGCGGTGTATCAACAAAGTGTCAAGAGACTTTTGGCTTATTCCAGTATTGCCCAGGCCGGTTTCATGATGCTGGGTATTTATGGTTTGGGTGGGTTGGCCAAGGAAGGGATGGTGTTGTATGCAGCTTCATATTCCCTGGCCACGATCGGAATATTTGCCGTATTGACCCGGCTGGAGGATTACACGCTGGAGGGATTTAATGGCTTGGCCAAGGAGCAGCCTTGGGTGGCGGCGTTGCTGACGGTTTTTCTGCTATCGCTCGCGGGTATTCCGCTGACGGCAGGTTTTTTGGCTAAGTTTTACATGTTACAGGCGGCGGTGGAGGCCCAATACGGATTGGCAGTAGTGATCGTGGCGGTATTGATGGCGGCCATTGGCGTTTTTTATTATTTCCGAATCCTGCAGGCGATGTATTTCCGGGAGCGATCGGACGGCGTGGTGTTTCCGGTTTTCTCGGCGGGTTTCGTTCGGGTGCTGGCGGTGATGGCGCTGCTGATCGTGGTGCTGGGCACACAACCTGGCTGGTTGTTACGTTATCTTTACTTCTAGATGCAAGTATCCGACATCATTTCGTTGGCGTTCCGTACGATCCGGACCAACCGGCTGCGTACGGGATTGACCGTATCGATCATTGCCTTTGGGATCATGGCCTTGATCGGGATCATCACGGCCATCCAAGCCATGAACCAGAAGTTCAGCGAGAGTTTCTCTTCCATGGGGGCCAATGCCTTTTCGATCCGGTTCAAGGAGCGAAACATTCGGTTCGGCGGAGGACGTCAGAGTGATGAGGTGAAGTTGACCCGCAAAGGGGCTCGGAAGGAAAAGCTATCGAATTTAGACAAGATCATTACTCGGGAACAGGCGGAGGGATTTATCGAGCGGTTTGATTTTCCGGCGGTAAAAAGTTTGTCCGTTTTTGGCAATCGAAATAATCTGCTTTCGCGCGGGACGTTAAAAACCAGTCCCAACGTCACCCTTTTTGGCGGGGATGTACATTATCTGGAGTTGAATAATTACACGCTGATGTCTGGACGTAATCTGGTACGGGAAGATGTGCGGTCGGGACAAAATCTCTGTATTCTGGGGTATGATGTGGCCGATAAATTGTTTCGGGCGGGGGCTGGTACGGCCGTGAATGGCGAGGTTCGGCTCAACGGTATTCCCTACCGGGTGATCGGAGTGCTGGAAAGCAAGGGTTCGAGTTTTGGATTCAGTCGCGATAATGTGGTGATCGTTTCGTACTCCAACCTGGAGCGGGTCTTCCCCTCTCAAGCTTCTTATGTGGTGGCGGTCAAGATCAACGATCTCCAGCTGGTGAATCCCGCGATGGGAGAGGCTGAGAGTGCCTTTCGGGCCATTCGCAAGTTATCGGCCACGGAGGAAAGTAATTTTGTATTGGATCGTAGTGACAGCGTGGCCGAGACGGCGACGAATTCGCTACGCTTTCTGACCATATCGGCCACGGTGATCGGACTGATCACCTTGATCGGAGCAGCCATCGGTCTAATGAATATTATGTTGGTCTCCGTATCGGAGCGTACCCGGGAGGTAGGCCTGATCAAGGCGATCGGTGGAAAATCTCGGTTGGTCAGCCGTCAGTTCCTCACGGAGGCCATCCTGATCAGTTTAATGGGGGCCGGATTCGGGATCTTGATGGGGGTGGGGGTCGGAAATCTGTTTTCCCTGGTGTTGAATACGGGGTTTGTGGTGCCCTGGAACTGGGTCGGTTATGGCATCGTGATTTGCACGGCCGTGGGTTTGTTGGCGGGTATTTTTCCGGCCCTTAAGGCCGGTCGGCTGAACCCCATCGAGGCGCTTCGCTACGAGTGAGTTGTCCACTTTTTGCCCCCCTCAAATTAATTTTTTGTTCTTCCCCGTTGGCTGGTTGAAAAAATATGTATTTTGTCGCTCCCGAATGCCAAAGTGGCCTTTGGGCTTACCATCTAAATTTTAAAACAAACGATCATGGCAGATTTGAACAAACCAACTGCGAAGACTTCCACCAAGGCCGCGACGGCCAAACAAGACGGCAACCTGATCTCCTGGCTTGCTCCGCTATTGTGCACCATTGCGGGTTATGTTATCTGGCGTTTCATCATGGGTGATGCCGCCGGTTTCAAGACTCCGGATCCCTCGGGTGGATTCTGGCCCGGCCACAAAGGTCCCAAAGACGCATTCCATCGTATCTATGAGGGTGGTATCATCGTTCCGCTCCTGATCGGTATGTTCCTGATGGTCGTCGTATTCTCCATCGAGCGTTTCATGACCATTCGTCGGGCGTTGGGTGGTGGTTCCATCGCCAATTTCGTGCGTCAAGTACAGTTTCATCTCGCCAATAAGAACGTGGATGCCGCCATCGCCGAGTGCGACAAGCAGCGCGGTTCTGTGGGCAATGTGATGAAGGCTGGTTTGCGCCGCTACAAGGAAATGATCAGTGAGTCCGGTATGTCTACCGAACAGAAAGTGATCGCCATCCAAAAAGAAGTGGAAGAGGCGACCGCCCTGGAACTGCCCATGCTGCAGAAGAATCTGGTATTCCTGTCAACCATTACCTCCGTCGGTACCCTTGTGGCCCTGCTCGGTACGGTAATCGGTATGATCCGCTCCTTTGCCGCCCTCGGTGAAGAAGGAGGCGGCGGTGCGGCCGGTGACCTGGCAGTCGGTATCTCAGAGGCCCTGTACAACACCGCGTTGGGTATCGGTACATCCGCCATCGCGTTGATCATGTACAACGTGTTCACGACCAAGATCGACTCCATCACACACGGCATCGATGAGTCTGGATTTACCCTGACACAAAGCTTCGCTTCCCTTTATAAATAAGGAGCGGCACTTTTGTGCAAACGGTAACCTTTTTCATCTCATTTCTTAAAACCTAGAACATGCCAAGTGTCAAGATAGCGAGGAAGAGCACGGATACGGACATGACGCCCTTTGTGGACATCGCGTTCCTGATCCTGTCCTTCTTTATCATGGCGACCAAGTTCAAGCCACCGGATATCGTGGAGATCAAGACGCCCGGGTCGGTATTGTCCCAAAAACTCCCCGAGAACAACGCGGTTATGATCTCCTTTGACTCGATCAATCGAGTCTTTTTCACGGTGTTGTCGGAGAAGGACCCGCAGAAATACACCGATATCATCAGTGAGATCAATACCGAACAAAACCTGGGATTGACCCCCGCCGAGATCGCCAACTTCCGGAACATCTACATGGTCGGTGTGCCCCTCTCCGGAGTAAAGCAGCTACTCGGAATGGATGCCAAGGCGGTAGAGAAGATTCGCCAGCCCGGCATACCGGTAGAGGACTCCACCAATAACCAATTGTTCTGGTGGATCCGGGCCGCAAAGAATGCCTTTGCCGGAGAGAAACTCAACTACCTCATCAAAGGAGATGCCAATTCCAAATACCCGGCCTTTGAGGCTGTGGTGGCAGCCCTCAAGAAAAATGAGGAGTTTAAGTACAACCTCATCACCCAATTGGATGGTGCGGAAGCTTCTCTCTACGAGGCGAACAAGGCAAAAAACAAATAACGTTAACCAAGTAAAGAATCGATCATGGCAAGTATTGATACCGGTGGGGATGGCGGCCAGAAAAAAGGCCCGGGTGTAAAAAAGGCCAAGAAACTTTCTACTCGGGTGGATATGACCCCGATGGTGGATCTGGGCTTTTTGCTCATCACCTTCTTCGTGTTCACCGCTACGATGAATGAGCCCACTACGTTGGACCTGAACATGCCCAAAGACATCAAGGACAAAAAGGAACAAACCGAGGTAAAAGAGTCCGGTGTACTCAGTGTGATGCTCGGGAAGGACGATGTTGTTTACTACTACGAAGGAAAACTGGCCGAGGACGGAAGCAATTTCAAGTCGACCGACTTCAAAGGCATCCGCGACGTCATCATCAACAAACGTAAGGAGGTTATGGATCGGTACGTTCCAGATCCGGCCTGTGAAGCCAAAATGGCCCAGGAGGGCAAGCCCACCAGTAACTGCGCCGACAAGGACTTCGTAGTAATCATCAAGCCCAGCAAGGACGCTACGTACAAGAACACGGTCGATATTTTAGATGAAATGACCATCAACCAGGTGCGTACTTACGCCATGGTCAAGATCTTCGACCAGGAGTATGAATTGATCAAGAAAACCGAAGAATTCAACCAAGCCGGGATCAAATGATGCCCTTGTGCAATTTGTATGGCAACAGCATCTTCTAACAAATCAATCGCATGGAAGTAAATAAAATATTGTCAGCCGACCTGTTGGACCTTGTTTTTGAAGGTCGCAATAAAGAGTACGGGGCCTACCTGCTCCGGCGTACCTATACCGAACGGATCCGTACCGCCCTGTCCATCACCCTTGCGGTCGTGGCCACCTTGTTGCTGTTGTTCTTTCTTACCAAAGAGGGTGCTGAGGACAAGTCGCGCATCAAGCAAACCGAAATGACGATCCAGGAGGTTAAGCAAGAGGAAAAAGAACCACCCCCCCCGCCTCCGCCGCCCCCGCCTAAGCAGGAGCCGCCCAAAGTGGAGATGAAGCAATTCACCCCTCCGATCATCAAGAAAGACGAGGAAGTGGAGAAGCCACCACCCCCGCAGGAAGAGTTGAAGGAAGCCAAGATCGATGTGGTGAATCAAGAAGGTATCAAGGACGAGGGGATCGTTCAACCCGTGGTGGATGGCGGTACCCAGATCGTGGAGGAGAAAGTGGACGACAACCAGATCTTTGAAAAAGTAGAGATCGAAGCCTCCTTTCCCGGAGGAGAAGCCAAATGGCGTCAATACCTCGAGCGGAACCTGTCCAATTTTAACCCCGCCGATGAAGGAGCCCCCTCCGGAACCTATACCACGTACGTTCAGTTTGTGGTGGACAAGGAAGGCAACATCAGCGATGTCAGAGCCCTGACCAACCATGGTTACGGCATGGAAGAAGCGGCCATTCGGGTCATCAAGAAAGGTCCCAAATGGAACCCCGCCATCCAAAACCAGCGTCAGGTAAAAGCTTATCGGAAACAACCCATCACCTTCCGCGTCGAAGACCAATAGGTTTTATCCATCTTATTTCGAAATCCCCTCCCCGGAGGGGATTTTTTATTGGGTTACCTTTACCCCATGCAATCGCCCGCTTGGAAGGATACCATTGTGGCACTGGCCACGCCACCCGGTCCGGGTGCCATCGGCATCATCCGACTGAGTGGCGAAAAAGCCTGGCTGATCGCTAACCAATTGTTTCCCGCCAAAGATCTGCTACGGCAATCTTCTCATACGCTTCATGTGGGGGTGTTGTCGTTTGGGGGACAGGCACTGGACGAAGCCGTGGTTTCCTTATATCGTTCGCCCCGTTCCTATACCGGCGAGGATGTGGTGGAGATCTCCTGTCACGGCTCCGGCTTCATCCTGCAATCAGTCCTCAATGCGTGCACCCAACTAGGTGCCCGGCTCGCCAAACCCGGCGAATTCACGCAACGCGCCTTTCTACAAGGGAAAATGGACCTGGCCCAGGCCGAATCAGTGGCCGACCTGATCGCTGCTCAAACTCAAGCCGCCCAGCGAACCGCTTTGCATGCCCTGCGCGGCGGATTCTCCACCGATCTCAAGCAATTACGAGAGCAACTCATACAATTTTCGGCACTCATTGAATTGGAACTCGATTTTTCACAAGAGGATGTTACGTTCGCCGACCGGACCCAGCTGCGCCAATTGATCCAAACCTTGCAAACCGCTACGCGGACATTGCTGGATTCTTTCCGGCTCGGTAATGTGATCAAGCAAGGGGTGAGCGTAGCCATCGTCGGAAAGCCCAATGCCGGAAAATCGACCTTACTCAACGCCTTGCTCAACGAGAACCGCGCCATCGTCAGCGATATTCCCGGTACCACCCGCGACACCATCGAGGAATGTATTCAGATCGACGGGATCCTGTTTCGCTTTATCGATACCGCCGGTATTCGCGACGAAGCTGCCGATGTAATAGAAGCGGCCGGAATCGCCCGTAGCCAGGAAAAGATCCAAACGGCCGACTGGATCCTTTATGTGTTCGATGCCCGCGAGGCAGATACTGAGGTGCTGGAATGGAAACAACAAGCCGATCGGGCCGGATTAAACTACCTGTTGGTGGCCAACAAGTCGGATCTGTCCACCGCCACCCCGCCTCCGGAGATGATCGCTATCGCTGCGCTCCATCGAAGCGGATTGGACCAGCTTCGAAAAATACTTTTTGAAAAAGTGGTGGGCGCGGCGGCCTTGCCGGATACGACCTTGGTGACCAATGCCCGCCATTTGGATTCACTTCAACGATTGGCGGCGTCCCTGACCGATATCGAAAAAGGAATCGAAGGGTCCATACCGGGCGATCTATTGGCCCTCGATATCCGCCGGGGCCTGCAATACCTCGGGGAGATTACCGGGGAGATCACCTCAGAGGACCAGCTCGATTACATGTTCAGTAAGTTTTGTATTGGAAAGTGATCACGCTCATCATACCCGCCTGGAAAGAATCAATCGACGCTAAGCTTCGAAACCTGGAATCCCTGCATCTGCCGGAAGGCGGACTGGAGGTGATTCTGGTCGCATCGGAATCCGTTGCGATTCCCACGACTTTCGCGGCTCGAGGGATCCGGGTACAGATTATAGAGGAAACCGAGCGCCAAGGGAAGGCCGCTGCTATCAACACGGCCATGAAACGGGTGCATACACCGTTGGTCATCTTTCACGATGCCAATACGGTCTTGGAGCCCGATTCGGTCATACGATTATGTGAGCCCTTTTCTGATCCATCTATCGGGGGTGTAGCCGGGGAGAAGCGGGTTCAAACGGATGCTTCCCATCCGGGTGCCTTAGAAGGCTATTATTGGAAATATGAATCGGCCCGAAAGCGACGGGATGCCAATTTCTACAGCGTCATCGGTGGGGTGGGGGAGTTGTTTGCCATCCGAACAGACTTATTTGAACCGTTACCGGAGGATTGTATTCTGGACGATCTGGAATTGTCCTGGCAAGTGATTCAAAAAGGATATCGGATCGCCTATGCGCCGGATGCCATTACTACGGAGGCACCTTCCGAGCGTTTGGGAGAAGAGGCCGCCAGAAGGATTCGTATCGCTAGTGGGGCGTACCAATTCCTGGAGCGACATTCATTGCGTTCGATCTTTCGGGTATCGTTTCGGTACGGACTGCAATTCCTACTCCGAAAATGGATGCGTTGGTTCATTTGGCCCTTTCTTCTGTTTGTGCCCTTGTTTTGGTTCGGATTGCAGCAATATTTTCCAACCGCGGGTCGGGTATTCACCCTTTTCTTGGGCGTCTACTTAGGCCTGTCACTTCTGGGCGGATTGTTGTCGGTACTGCGCGTGCGGGTGGGCTGGCTGGGTATACCTTTTTATTTTTTATTCCTTCAGTTCTGTCAGCTCCGGGGTTGGTGGCGGTATCGGTTAGGAAATTCCTCGGTCCTCTGGGAAAAGTCCGACCGCTCCCGCAACGCCTTACGTTGAGGGCTTGTTACTTTTGTAAAAAGCTACCTCATCGCCTCCGACCATTCCATACTATCCTCCTCCATAGAGTTCCTGAAGGGGGTTGGTCCCCTGCGGGCCGACCTGTTGAAAAAGGAACTCAACCTGTTCACGTTTTACGACCTGCTGCAACATTATCCCTACCGACACATCGACCGAACCCGGCTGCATGCCATACGAGAACTGGATCCGGCTACGGAGTTTGCACAGGTGTCGGGCAGTTTGATTTCGTTTGAGGTAGTGGGACAAAAATCAGGCCGACGGCTGGTGGCACAGTTGCGAGACAATACCGGACTCCTCGAGCTTACTTGGTTTCAGGGATTGAATTGGGTGCAGCGCATGCTCCAGTTGGGCCGACCATGCCTGGTGTACGGTCGAGTTAGTTTTTTCAATGGTCGACCGCAGATGGTTCATCCCGAATTGGAATGGATCGATCCCGATCAACCCGTGATCCGAAATTTTCTAGAACCCATCTATTCCACCACGGAGAAATTGAAAGCAAAAGGATTGGGTGGTAAGGCCATCGGAAAACTCACCCAACAATTATTTGCCCAGATCAAATCCAGTGACCTGCCGGAAAACTTGCCGGGCTCGTTGATACAGAGGCAGGGACTACTCTCGCGGTGGACAGCCTATCAGCAGATCCATTTTCCAACCGATGCCGCGCAGCATGAGGCCGCGGTACACCGTATCAAATTCGAGGAACTGTTCCTGGCCCAATTGCGAATGAATTTGCTCCGAACCCAAAGACATCGGTATTCGAAAGGGGTAGTATTCGACCGGGTGGGAGATACCTTCAATACGTTTTATAACCAACATCTTCCCTTCGAATTGACCGGTGCCCAAAAACGGGTGATCAAAGAGATCCGTACCGATCTGGGCAGTGGTCGGCAAATGAATCGGCTCTTGCAAGGAGATGTGGGTAGCGGCAAGACCATGGTGGCCATCCTGATCATGTTGTTGGCGATCGATAATGGTTACCAATCCTGTCTGATGGCCCCCACGGAAATTCTTTCCCGGCAACATTTTGATACCATACGGCCCCTGTTGGAGAAGGTGGGTGTTCAGGTGGGACTACTCACAGGTTCCACCAAAGCCGCGGAAAGAAAAAAGATCCTGGCCGGATTGCTTTCGGGTGAACTATCGATCCTCATCGGTACGCATGCGCTGATCGAGGAGACGGTGCAATTTCAATGCTTGGGATTGGCCATCATCGACGAACAGCA
>SXXL01000023.1 GCA_005789565.1 Bacteroidota bacterium
ACAAAAACGATCCAGCTCGGCCTTGTCCTCGCTCTCCGTCGGTTCGATCATAATGGTGCCGGCTACGGGAAAACTCATGGTGGGGGCGTGGAATCCATAATCCATCAAACGCTTGGCCACGTCCTCGGCTTCGATCTCGGCCGATTTTTTGAAGGGGCGAAGATCCACGATGAATTCATGCGCACAGCGTCCGTTATGGTTGGTATACAGAATATCGTAATGGCCATCCAGGCGCGCCCGCATGTAATTGGCATTGAGGATCGCGTATTCAGTTGACGCTTTCACGCCCACGGAGCCCAGCATGCGAATGTACCCGTAAGAGATGAGTAAGATCGCAGCCGAACCGAAAGGTGCCGCGGAGACCGCATATTTTCCGTCGGTACAGAAATGGCCGGGTAAAAATTCCGCCAAATGCGATTTGACACAGATGGGTCCCATGCCCGGGCCACCGCCGCCATGCGGAATGGCAAAAGTTTTGTGGAGGTTCAGGTGACAAACATCGGCTCCGATCAGTCCGGGTGCGGTGAGTCCCACCTGCGCATTCATATTCGCACCATCCATATACACTTGTCCCCCGTGCTGATGTACAATATCGGTGATCTCGATCACGGTCTCCTCATACACCCCATAGGTACTCGGATAAGTGATCATGATGCCGGCGAGTTGCGCGCTGTATTGCTCGGCCTTGGCTCGCAGGTCATCTACATCAATGTATCCGTTTTCCAATGCTTTAACCACCACTACTTTCATCCCGGCCATTACTGCGGAGGCGGGATTGGTGCCGTGTGCAGAGATGGGGATCAGCATCACATTGCGATGATGATCGCCGCGGGATTCGTGATAGGCGCGAATGGTGAGTAGTCCTGCGTATTCCCCTTGTGCCCCGCTGTTGGGTTGCAGGCTGCAGGCATCAA
Source organism: Bacteroidota bacterium (assembly GCA_005789565.1). Lineage (GTDB taxonomy): Bacteria > Bacteroidota > Bacteroidia > Chitinophagales > Chitinophagaceae > JJ008. Next base: position 915 of record SXXL01000023.1, read on the forward strand.
AGGCCGTTACATCACACAAATAATCGGAGAGTTCATTCAGGATCTGCTGGTAGCCGGCGGTTTGGTCGGCTGGCACGAACGGATGAAGACTATTCCACCCCGGTGCACTCAAGGGCATCATCTCCGTGGCGGCATTGAGTTTCATAGTGCAGCTGCCAAGCGAGATCATGGAGGTATTGAGCGAAAGGTCTTTGTTCTCCAGCGATTTGATGTAGCGCATCATCTGACTTTCGCTGCGGTAGCTATTGAATACGGGATGCAGGAGGTAAGTCGATTGACGGACGAACGCTGCGGGAATACCGGTTTCTTCGTTTTTGGGATCGAGGGAGAAACCGACCGGATCGGTGTCGTTTTCAAAGCAATTGATCAGGTCGAACAGATCGCTTGCCTGCGTGGTTTCATCGATTGAAATGCCGATATGCTTGGCATCGAGGTAGCGCAGGTTGATGCGCTGACGAAGTGCTTTTTGGCGAATGCTCTCCAATTGATCGGTTTGCACCGTGATCGTATCGAAATAGGCCGTGGAAGCGAGTTTGAATCCGCGCGCTTGAAGCGCATCGGCTACGATGTGTGTGAAGTGGGCAACGCGTTGGGCGATTTGTTTGAGTCCGTCGGGACCATGAAACACCGCATACATCGCCGCCATGTTGGCCAGCAGGGCTTGAGCCGTGCAGATGTTTGACGTGGCTTTTTCGCGTTTGATGTGTTGCTCGCGGGTTTGGAGAGCCATTCGTAGGGCGCGACCTCCGTTGGCATCGATGCTGATGCCGATGATGCGACCGGGAATGGAGCGTTTGAAATCATCTTTGGCGGCAAAGAAAGCAGCGTGTGGTCCGCCATACCCCAGCGGCACCCCGAATCGCTGGGCGGAACCGACGGCTACATCGGCCCCGAGTTCGCCAGGTGGCGTGATCGTCGTGAGGGCCAACAGATCGGTGGCCATCACCACATAACCGCCGGCGGCGTGCACGCGGGCGATGAATGCACGGGGATCGACCAGGGCGCCGAGGTTATTGGGATATTGCAGCAGGGCACCGAAGTAGGTGTTATCGATCTGGGCACCTGCCAGGTCTCCGATCACCAGTTCAATACCGACGGGAACGGCCCGGGTTTTCAGCAGGTCAAGGGTTTGTGGAAAGACTTGTGCATCCACAAAGAATTTCGGACGCTCGATGTGATCTTGCTTGTTCAGGGTGTTGAAGAACATGGTCATGGCTTCCGCGGCGGCCGTGCCTGCGTCGAGCAGGGAGGCATTGGCGATGGGCAGTGCGGTGAGGTCCGACACCATGGTCTGAAAATTCAATAAGCTCTCAAGTCGACCTTGTGCGATCTCGGCCTGATAGGGCGTGTATTGCGTATACCAGCCCGGGTTTTCAAAAATATTGCGCAGGATGACGGAGGGCGTGATGGTGTTGTAATAGCCTTGTCCGATATAGGTTTTGAATAATTGGTTGTTGGAGGCCAGCGATTGCATGTGTTGCAGATACTCGAATTCGGTCATGGCCTCGGGTAAATTCAGGGAACGATCCATCCGGATATTGGCTGGTACGGTGCGGTCGATCAGGGTGGCGAGACTTTTCTCCCCGATGGTGTTTAGCATGTCGGTTAGGTCGGTGGTGCGGGGGCCAATATGACGGGACTGAAATTCAGCTTGTGGGGTACCGGAGGATGACATGGTCGTTCAGGTTTGAATTTGCCGCAAAGGTACACGTGAAAGCCGAGACCCTTTGGGAGGGCAGCAAGGTGGGGATAATCGGTGAAATCCGCTTTCTTTGTTCAATGTCTGCATTGCCTTCCCACTGGACTCGTTTGGCAGAATCCCGCCTCAAGGTCTACCGCCGGTTTTTGGACCGGGTAAACCGAAACCGGGCCTTGGCTGTATTGCCCGAATTGCACGAGGCAGCCACGACCGCCACCGATTGCCTGCAATGTGCTCAGTGTTGCAAGCAATACTCCCCCCGGTTCAAGACTCCCGATATCAAGCGGATCAGCCGAGTGATGGGACTTCGAGAGAGCGTTTTCATAGAAACCTATTTGAAAGTAGATGAAGAAGGGGACTATGTGACCCGTTCCACGCCCTGCCCGATGTTGGGGGATGATAATCGGTGTTCGATCTATGAGGATCGTCCCTCGGATTGCCGTCGTTTTCCGTACAGCGAGGAGGATGTCTTTTTTAAGCGTGCGCGGATCACGCTGGAGAATGTTCGGTTTTGTCCCATTACTTACCGGGTCTTGGAGGGCTTGATCGAAAAAGCGGGCGATCGCTGATCAGTACTCAAATTTTCGAAGGGATGGCGCCCGCAGCCAGGTGATGACCACCACGATCAAGGTCACGCAGCCACCGAAGAGCACGGAGGGAACGGTGCCCAGGGCTTTCGCGGCAAATCCGCTTTCAAATTGTCCCAATTCGTTGGAGCTGTTGATGAAAAGCGAGTTTACGCTCGACACGCGGCCCCGCATGTGATCGGGGGTGGTGAGTTGCAGGATGGTGCCGCGGATGACTACACTCACACCATCGAACATGCCGGCTAGTAGCAGGGCCATGAAGGAGATCCAATAGATATCGGATAATCCAAAAAGAATGATGCAGACGCCAAATCCGCCCACGGCGTAGAAGAGTCGCTGACCTTGTTTCTTTTTCATGGGGCGCAGCGTCATGAGGATGATGGTGATGATGGAGCCGATGTCGATGGCGGCGTTGAGCCAGCCAAATCCGATGGGACCAACCGCCAGGATTCGGTCGGCGAATTCAGGGACCAAGGCCACCACTCCGCCGAAGAGTATGGCGAAGAGGTCGAGGGTCAGGGCACCCAGCATGATCTTATTCTGATGTACGAATTGCAATCCTTCTTTGACGCTTTGCCAGGCCGATACATCTAATGATTTGGATTGGATGGGTTTTCGTTCGATGCGCATCAGGAATAGTGCGGCGATCAGCACATAGACCAGGATGATGCCATAGGTTTGGTTGACGCCGAACCAAGCGATAAGAAATCCCGAGCTGGCATGACCGATGATGGAGGCGATCAGCCAAGTGGAGGAACTGATGTTGGCGGCCAGGTGCAGGATGTCGCGGGGTACGAGTTGAGCGATCAGGGCGTGGGTAGTGGGACCGGCAAAGGCGCGAATGATACCGGTGCAAAAAATGATCGCGTAGAATAGCCAGGGCAGGGTTTTGGAAGAGAAGTTATCTAATACGGCCGGCAGTGTGATGAGCACCATGGCGGCGGCGCAGATGGCGTAGATGAGAACGGAGCGCAGCAGCAGGGTTCTTTTATCGGAGCGATCGATGACGTGTCCGGCGTAGAGGGCGAGGCAGAACACGGGGATGAATTCGGCGAGTCCGGCCAGGCCGATCGAGAACGAGTCGCGTGTGATCTGAAATAATTGATAAGCGGCCACGGTGCCCAGCATGCGAAGGGCCATGATGAGAAAAAAGCGGGCGATGATAAAATGACGGAACTCGGTGTGTTGCAGGGGTTGAAGTCCGGGTGAACCGGTGAACAGCTTCATGCCGCAAAGATACTAGGAGAGGGTCAGGAAGTGTTGTCCGGGTGCGTATTCCTTTTCCAATGCCTGCAAAATAAAATCGAGGTGGGGTCGATGATTCAGAAAATCGGCTTGTGCCACGTCGATGATGAGGGTGGGGACGGATTGATTTTTCAGGTAATGACTGTAGGTGTCCTGCAGGGTTTGCAAGTAGCTGTCGGGAATATTTTGTTCGTAGGAACGGTTGCGGTCCTTGATGTTTTGTTGGAGTTTGGACACGGGGGCGTGGAGGTAGATCAGCAGGTCGGGTTGCAGGAGTTGTTGGTGGATGATGTCGAAAAGTCGTTGATAGAGCCGGAATTCATCCTCGGGGAGGGTGACTTTGGCGAACAGCAGGCATTTGGTGAACAGGTAATCGGAGATCGTGAGGTGTTGAAACAGATCTGTTTGTTGGATCAGTTCTTTGAGTTGTTTGAAACGTTCGGCCATGAAGAAAAGCTCGACCGGGAACGCATATTGATCGGGTTTTTCATAAAACTTCGGCAAGAAGGGATTGTCGGCGAATTCTTCCAGCACCAGCCGGGCGTTGAGTTCCTGGCTCAGCAAGGTGGCCAGGGTAGTTTTCCCGGCGCCGATATTGCCCTCGATGGTGATGAAATGGTGTTTCATGAAAAATGCTGGGGCGACAAATTACGGCAAATGTTTTGCTTCTGGTGGTCGGTACGGGTTAGGTCAGCCGGGTTACGGCCAGCGGGTCGGGGCATTGGGTGAGAAGTTCATCCAGGGTGCGTTCGAACAACGGGTGCACGGCGGTGCCGGCGATCTCGCTTAGGGCCGTGAGGGCGAATCGACGGTTGGGCAGCTCCGGATGGGGAATCGTCAACCGCTCGTGCTGATAGATCAGGTCATCATAAAGCAGTATGTCAATGTCGAGGGTACGAGGGCCATATCGCTCTTTTCGTTCCCGGCCCAGGTTTTTTTCGATCTGTAGAACGGATTCCAGCAGGACTAATGGTTCCAGTTCGGTTTCCAGCAGCAGGGCCTGGTTCAAAAAGGCGGGCTGTTCGGTGAGTCCCCAGGCCGCCGTCTCATAAAACGACGACGACTGGCGGATGAGTCCGATCGAGGCCAGGGCCTCCCGGGCCTGGTTCAGGTAGGAGGTCCGATCGCCTTGATTGGAGCCGAGCAGCAGATAAGCTTGGTGCATGGCGCAAATATCCGCAATTGAGCTCTCCATACTAAGCTCATTTCGGATAGATTTGCACCAGTTCATGATCAAAACCAACGGCTATAGTCAGTCCCGGGCCCTGTTCGCCATCACCAAGGCCAGCTTTCGGGCCATTTTTGCCAACCCCAGCGCCATCATTTTCAGTGTGCTGTTCCCTATCATCTTCATTCTGATCTTCGGAGCATTCGACGGCGGAGGCAGCACCAGCTATCGCATCGCCCTCACACCCGATTCGGATACCACCAGTGATTTTTATCGGGGACTGACTCAAACGCCGGTGATCAAACTGGTCGCTTTTGACGATACCCTTCAACTCAATCAGGAGCTCCAAAAAGGAAAGCTCACCGCCGTGGTGCAGATCCTCGCCGATACGGATTCGACACACCGTGTGATCGTGCGCTCTACCACGGCCAGTGCCAATACGTTTGGGTCCTTCATGCCGGTGTTGGATTATATCCGCCTGCGCATTGAGCAGGCCAATCTCTCAGAGACGCCCTCGGTGATTCACATCGATCCACCGCTGGTAACGGAAGTGCGTCCGTATCGGCAAATCGATTTTATTTTACCTGGTCAGCTCGGCTTCTCGATCCTTTTTTCGACGCTTTTCGGAATAGCCTTTACGTTTTTTGGACTGCGGGAGCAGTTGGTCTTAAAACGATTTTATGCCACGCCCATCCATCGGCTCAATATCCTGTTGGGCATCGGTGCCAGCCGCTTGTCCTTCCAATTGCTGAGTGTGACGGTGTTGTTGTTGTTCGGTCATTTTGCGATGGATTTTACCCTCCACCAAGGGGCCATTACATTTTTTGAGATCATTTTTATGACGGTCTTGATGTTATTCTTGCTGATGGGGGTGGGACTCATCTTCAGCAGCGTCGTCAAGACGGATACCTCCATTCCGCTGCTCATCAATTTATTTGGATTCCCGCAAATGATGTTATCCGGAACGTTCTTCCCCATTGATGTTTTTCCCGGATGGATGCAAAAGGTCTGTCAGGTCTTGCCGCTCACCCAATTCAACGACGCGATCCGCAAACTGGCCTTTGAGGGTGTTCCGATATGGAGCTGTTGGTCGGAGTTATTGATTTTATTGGGATGGACGGGCATCATTTATTTCATTGCGGCCCGCACCATTAAATGGGAATAATGTGATGCGCATACTAAAACTCATCGGGATCAGTTGTTTGGTATTCTTCCTTTTATTTACTGCTGTAGGTTTATTTTTTCCTTCTCAGGTTCAAGTATCCCGGGCCCTTGATTTACCCGGTCAGCGAAAATCAGATTTGGTACGGTTGTTGGACGATCAAGATTTTCGGCGTTGTTTGTCCGACAGCACCGGCGCGTGGGAGCCCTACGCAACCATCGTTGATAGCCTGGTCGAATGGAAACAGGAAAATAACACGCGGATGAGTTGGATCTTTCACGGCCTTGACGGTCAGATCACGTTACAAGCAAGGGTCAGCGTTCAGTTGGGATGGTTGCCCTGGCAGCGGTTCCGCTCGCTCTTGATGGAGCCGCGGTACGGGCCTTGGTTGGAGGATCAATTGGAGCAGTTCAAGCGTTGCCTGGACCGTGCTCAACAGGTACGGGTATCACCCTGAATAAAACGTAAGTTCCTTTTTATGCCCTCGAATCCGGTGCGTTGCAGCGGCGAGTCTGCAAACATTTTCTGAAATACTTCTTCGGTCATCTCCTCCCAATCTCGGGTCGATAAATTCAGAAGTCCTGCGATGGGCTGAAAGGATGGCTCTTGGGTAGGTTGACTGAATCGGTTCCAGGGGCATACATCTTGGCAGGTATCGCAACCGAACAGCCAGTTGTCGAATGTTCCTTTCATCTCATCGGGGATGAGTTTTTCTTTTAGCTCGATGGTGAAATAGGAAATGCATTTGTTGCCGGCAATGATTGGTCCGGGTAAAATGGCTTGCGTGGGACAAGCATCGATGCACCGCGTACAGGTACCACAATGGTCGGTGGCAAACGGGGCGTCGGGTTCCAGTTCCAGGTCGGTGATGAGCGTAGCGATGAACAGAAAAGAACCTTTTTGTTTGTGGATGAGGTTTCCGTTTTTTCCGATCCAGCCCAGTCCGCTTCGTAGCGCCCAGCTTCTTTCCAATACGGGAGCGGAGTCCACAAATCCTCTTCCGGCGATCTTACCGATCGATCCTTCGATCTGTTGCAGCAGGATTTTCAGTTTGGCTCGGATCACGTCGTGATAATCCTTGCCGTAGGCGTATTTGGAGATCTTGTTCTCCTGGTTGGAGTCGTGCTCAGCGGGATAATAATTGTATAGCAGGGTGATCACTGAACGGGCTCCCGGAACCAGTCGGGTTGGGTCGATGCGCAGGTCAAAATTTCTTTCCAGGTATTGCATGGATCCCTGGTGACCGCTTTTCAGCCATTGTTCCAAGCGCCGGGCATCTTCATCGAGTGGCTGGGCTTTCGCAATGCCACAGGCATCGAAACCTTGTTGGGCCGCCAGGGATTTGAGGAGCCGACTTTTTTCCTGCATGCGTGCGGGTTGCTTACTGACAGGTTTTTGGTAATTGTTGCTTGATGAGTTCCCGGATCTCCTGATGGATCTCGGCGCGCTCTTCACTCAGGAGGTTTTTGGTCAGCACCAGGCTGGCGTAGCCGTGACAGAAATCCACCACCGGCCAGGTGCCGAATAAACCCGGACTGGCAAGTACATCCGCCACACCATTCATTCCTTCGATCGACCAAGCGCCCGAAGCATATTGAAATCCGGCGGCCGTTTTGGGGGCATACCGCATCGCGATCTCCTCGGTTTGGATCTTTCTCAATTCTTGGATGGATTCAGGTGATAGAAAGGGCACGCCATTTACTTTACCATCGTTCAGGATCATGCGTTGAAAGCGGATGTAATCATCGGCTATGGAGACGCATCCGCCGGAGGGATTGACTGGTCCCCCTTCCAAGTTCGTGAAGCTGGAACGGCGCATGGCCAAGGGATTGAATAGTTTGGTTTTGATCAGCACATCAAAACGTTTTTTGGTAACCACTTCCAATACCCGCCCGGCGATGTTGAGTCCGACGCCTCCATACCAAAAATCTTTTCCCGGGTTGGCCCGGATCTTGCGCGAAGCGATCTCGTTGACTTCCTCCTCGAGGGTTTCGAATTTTCGGCGCTCGGCCAGTTTTTTCAGCAGACCTCCTTCGTCGGCGATTCCCGTGGTGTGGCTCAGGCATTGGCGGATCGTGATATAGCTCTTGAAGTATTTTCCGAATTCGGGGATGTAGTCAACCACCGGGTCGTCCAAGCTGATCTTTCCTTCTTCGGCGATCTTGAGGACCAGTGCTGCTGTCAGCCATTTGCTGCAACTGGCGATCGGCACTTGGGTTTTCGTATTGAAATCACCCATTTCCTTTTTGTAGATCAGGGTGTCTTTGTTCCAGATCAGCACCACTACGTCCGTTCCGAGTTTTTTTTGATTTTGCTCGAGCTTGGTGGTGAGGTCGGTCCAATTCGGTTGAGCGGAAACGAACTGCAATTGTAGCAGTCCCCCGAATAAAAAAATGACTACCGGGCAGAGGCTTCTTCGAAAAACTGACATAGTTACGGGGTTTGGGTGGTTGGACTGGGGTTTGAGCGAGTACAGGTAGCAAAAATAGTCTGTTATGAACTTAGGAAATTTTACTATAAAGGCGGCCGAGGCTGTCCAACAAGCTCAGCAATTGGCATTCAACGGGCAATCCCCGAACATTGAAACGGCCCACCTGCTCAAGGCCTTGTTGGCGCAGGAGGATACACCGGTGGTGTATCTGCTCAAAAAGAATAATGTCACCCTCGGGGTGGTCTCTCCTAAATTGGAGGAGTTGGTCCAGAAGCTTCCCAAGACATCGGGGGAAGCGGCGCAGCAGATCAGTCGAGAGGCAAACCAAGTGGTATTGCGGGCGGGAGCCGTGTTATCGTCCTCCGGGGATGAGTTCGTGACACCGGAGCATTTGTTGCTGGCGATCCTGCAAGGAAGCGATGCGACGGCGGCCTTGTTAAAAAATGCGGGACTGAACGAATCCGATCTGATCAAATCCATCAAAGAATTACGCAAAGGGGAGAAAGTGACCTCGGCCACGCAGCAGTCGGAGTTCAATGCGCTGAATAAATATGCGAAGAATCTGAATGAGTTGGCTCGTCAGGGTAAGTTGGACCCGGTGATCGGTAGAGATGAGGAGATCCGTCGAACCCTGCACATCCTGTCGCGTCGCACCAAGAATAATCCCATTCTAGTGGGCGAGCCTGGAGTTGGAAAAACGGCCATTGCGGAAGGCATTGCGCATCGCATTATGAACGGGGATGTGCCGGAGAATTTGAAGAGCAAGGTGATCTATGCGTTGGATATGGGACAATTGATCGCCGGTGCCAAATACAAAGGCGAATTCGAGGAGCGATTGAAATCCGTCGTTAAGGAAG
>SXXL01000024.1 GCA_005789565.1 Bacteroidota bacterium
ATTGGCCATGGCGAATACGATGGGATTTTTCGCCATCGACTTTACCATTTCGGGACTCAACAGATTGCCCGAGCTCAGCCCGATAAATACATCCACATCCTTCATCGCCTGCGCCAGTGTCATCTCCCCTTTGGCGTTGGCGTAATTCTTTTTGAATTCGTCCATGTCGGTTCGCCCCTTATGCAAAACCCCCTTGCGATCGAACAGCAGAAAATTCTCCTGCTTCGCCCTCAGCGCTTCATAGAGTTTGATACAAGCCATGGCTGCGGCCCCGGCACCCATCACTACAAAGCGAACTTTTTCAATTCTTTTTTTCTGGATATCGAGGGCATTGAGCAGGGCTGCGGCGCTGATGATGGCCGTACCGTGCTGGTCATCGTGCATGACGGGAATGTTCAGTTGCTTTTTAAGCTCCTGTTCGATGTAAAAACATTCCGGGGCTTTGATATCCTCTAAATTGATCCCTCCGAACGTGGGCTCGAGTGATTTGACGATCTCCACGAACTTGACCGGATCCTTTTCGTTGATCTCGATATCGAACACATCGATGTCGGCAAAGATCTTGAATAGTACTCCTTTTCCTTCCATGACGGGTTTGCCGGCTTCGGGACCAATATCGCCCAGTCCCAATACCGCTGTTCCATTGCTGATCACGGCCACCAAGTTGCCCTTGGCAGTGTATTTATATACGTTCTCACGGTTTTCGGCGATCTCCAAACAGGGACTGGCCACGCCGGGTGAATAGGCGAGGGAAAGGTCGCGTTGTGTTTTGGCTTCTTTGGTCGGAACCACTTCGATCTTGCCGGGTCGCCCCTTGGCATGATACTCGAGGGCCTGTTGTTTCCTCAGGTCATTCTGCATGTGCGTGTGTTAGAGGCTGCAAGGTACAAAACCGCGCCCGAAAGGGGTTCAATCCGCCAACAGGCTCATGCCCAGCCAGGCCATGAGTCCCACCCCGATCTCCAAAGCCGATTCCTCCACGGCAAAACGAGGCGTGTGTACCCCGTGAACGATCCCCTTCGATTCATTGCGGGTTCCCAACCGGAAAAAACAGCCCGGTACCTGCTGGGCATAGAATCCAAAATCTTCCGCACCCATCCGCAGCTCCGTTTCGGAAACCTGCTCGGCTCCTAAATAGGCCTCTGCTAATTGACGACAGGCTGCATTCACTTGCTCATCGTTGTGCACACAAGGATAGCCGACGTCGATGTGCAGGTCCAGTTCGCCGCCCATCGACCGCACCAAACTCTCGGAGAGCTGACGGATCTTCTGATGTGCCTCGAAACGCCAGCTCTCCTCCATGGCCCGGAAAGTCCCCATGAGTTTTACTTCATCGGGAATGACATTGGTGGTGTTACCGCCGTGTATGGAGGTGATAGAGAGTACAGTGGGGTTAAACGGATGATTATGCCGACTGATGAGTTGTTGCAATGCCGTGATCAAGTGAGCACTTATCGGGATCGGATCTACCGTCAGGTGCGGAGACGCGGCATGACCGCCTTTCCCCTTGATAGTAAAGTATAATTCATCGGCACTGGCCATGACTTTACCCGAACGAAAACTAACCTGACCAGCCTCCAAAATAGTATTCACGTGCAGCGCCGCAATGGCCTGTGGTTTTGGATTTTCCAGCACGCCCTCTTTGATAAGCAGTGAAGCACCCCCGGGATTTTTTTCTTCCCCGGGTTGGAAGATCAATTTCACCGTGCCACGCCAATCGGTCCGCGTTTGTTGTAAAATTTTCGCGGCACCCAATAAGCAAGCGGTGTGTACATCGTGTCCGCAGGCATGCATGATGCCCGGGTTCGTGGATTTATAAGGAAGATCGTTCTCCTCCTGAATGGGCAGGGCATCCATATCGGCCCGAAGGGCCACAATGCGACTATCCGGATCTTTTCCTTTGATGAGTCCCACCACGCCCGTAGTGGCCATGACTTCGAAGGGAATGCCCATCTCGCGTAATCTTTCTTGGACAAAGGCCGAAGTTTTAAACTCCTGATAGCTTAGCTCGGGGTGCGCATGAATATGCCGACGCCACTGAATGACCTCAGGCGAAAGGTTGCGAGCTATTTCTTTTAGTTGATCGAGCCTCATTGTTTTTTATTCGGATCGGTCGTGGTGTTGATAAAATAGGTATCGATCTCGTCGTTGAGCACGAAGATACCTCGTGTAAAGAATGGTTTTATTTTTTTGGCATATTCCTCTGCCTCCTCTTTGGTCCTGAAATTACCCGCCTTGAGTTTGTAATACGGTGCTTGATGCCAGAGATAGGATTTCAGGTCAGGAAATTTCTCGTACATCAAGGCTTTGGCATTGATGGCCTCCTGCCGATTCTTCGTGGTCATGATCAGTAAGCGAAATCCTTGCGTGAGGCGTCGACTGTTGCGGGTGGTGAATTCATTGACCTCGATCTGTTTCTCGATCAGCCGATCGAGCCGCGGATCTTTGAAGATGCGGACCAGTCCGGAGTCCGTTGGCGCACGGAAAAGTGTATCCTGTCCGATCGCTACCGGATTCAGTCCAAGGACCAACACCCACATCAACAGTGCTCGATTCGTCATAGATCAATAGGCGGCACCCGAGGGAGCAATATTCTCGATGGGATGCCAAGTGGTTTTTATTTCTTGCAGATCCAGTATTCGATAAGGCGATAAAATATCCTCTTTCTTCAAGGTAATTACCCGCTTCAAGTTCGAGGTGGCTGTTTGTTCCAACCCCGCCCGGGCGATCGCGGTAGATGGGTCACAGAGGATTGCATTCACATCCATGTGGCCAGCCATCCACGGCAACAACTCCGGTACTTTTCCGGTCAAGATATTTACCACGCCACCCGGCAGGTCGGAAGTAGCCAGCACCTCCGCGAAACTGATCGAGGCCAGCGGACTTTCGGTGTTGGCAAGGATCACACAGGTGTTTCCGCCAGCAATGGCCGCACACATGACTTGCACGAGTCCCAATAAAGCATTTTCCGAGGAAGAAACGATCCCCACCACGCCCATGGGCTCCGGTACGGAAAAATTATAGTGCGAGCTGGCCACCGGATTCACCGTGCTGAACAGTTGCTGATACTTATCGCACCAGCCGGCATAGTGAATCAACGTTTCAATACAGGCCGTGATCTCTTTTTTCGCTTGAGCAGTGGATGATCCGCTTTGTTGCAGTTCCCGCGTCATTTCCGGTTGGCGGGACTCCAATACTTCCGCCATGCGATACAGGATCTGTCCGCGGTTATAGGCCGTCCGACCACTCCATCCCCCAAAAGCGACACGCGCAGCCGAGACGGCATCACGCAGGTCTTTACGAGAGGATAAACAGGCATTGGCCAGCGGATTTCCACTGCCATCGTTCACGACATAGTAGCGACCCGATTCGGTGCGGGGAAATTGTCCGCCGATATACAGTTTGTATGTCTTGAGGACGGAGAGTCGCGTTGAATTGGTTTTACTGGGCATGACTTTCCGTTTTATAAAATTTCCAAATAAGGGGTTAATCCGTGCAAGCCACCTTCCCGACCAAATCCGCTTTCCTTGTATCCGCCAAAAGGCGAAGCCGCATCGAACTTATTGAAGGTATTGGCCCATACCACGCCGGCGCGCAGGCGACGTGTCATATTGAAAATGCGCGATCCCTTGTCGGTCCACACCCCCGCACTCAATCCGTACGGCGTGTTGTTCGCTTTTTCAATGACCTCGTCATCGGTGCGGAAGGTGAGAATGGCCAGAACGGGACCAAAGATCTCCTCCTGCACAATGCGGTTGCTCTGCGCCACGTCGGTAAATAAGGTAGGCGGACACCAAAATCCTTTTTTTGGCAGCGAACAAGCCGGTTGATAAATGGCGGAGCCTTCTTTTTTTCCGATCTGAATGTATTTTAGAATGGTATCGAGCTGATTTTTGGAATTGATCGCACCGATGTCCGTGTTCTTATCCATCGGATCGCCCACGATCAGGGTAGCAACGCGGTCTTTGAGTTTTTGGATGAACTCTTTCGCGATTGATTCTTGTAAGTACAACCTTGATCCGGCACAGCAAACATGTCCTTGATTGAAAAAGATCCCGTTCACCACACCCTCTACGGCCTGATCGATCGCGGCATCCTCAAATACGATGTTGGCGGCCTTGCCACCCAGCTCCAGCGTCGATCGTTTATTCGTACCGGCAATGGAACGCTGAATGATCTTGCCCACCTCGGTAGATCCGGTGAAGGCGATCTTGTTCACGTCCGGGTGGTTGACCATCGCTGCGCCGGTCTTTCCCGCGCCCGTGATGATGTTCACTACGCCGGGCGGAAGATCCGCTTCCTGAATGATCTCGGCCAATTTCAAGGCGGTCAACGAAGTGGTCTCCGCCGGTTTTAATACCACGGTATTTCCGGTAGCAAGAGCCGGCGCAATTTTCCAGGCGGCCATCAGCAAGGGAAAATTCCACGGAATGATCTGTGCCGCCACACCCAGTGGGGCAGTTTTTTTATTGGGAAACGCGTAGTTCAGTTTATCGGCCCAGCCGGCATAGTAGAAAAAATGCTGTGCGGCCGTGGGCACGTCAAAATCACGGCTCTCCCGAATGGGTTTTCCGCCTTCCAGGGTTTCAATGATGGCCAGTTCCCGCGCTTTTTCCTGCATCATACGGGCGATGCGAAAAATATATTTTCCGCGCTCGGCCGGGGCCATTTTTTTCCAAACTTTCTCATAGGCTTGGCGAGCGGATCGAACGGCACGGTCCACGTCTTTTTCAGATGCATCCGCTACGCGGCTCAGTGTTTTTTCGTTGGCGGGATTGATGGTCTCGAAATATTTCCCGCTCAGGGGTTTTTGCCAGCGCCCGTCCATGAACAGATCGTACTGCTCGTTGATCTTAGCAGCGGAAGCCGATTCCGGGGCAGGATCGTATTTCCAGTCCGTGTCGAAGCGAAGGGGCTTTGTTTTTTTTGCCATGGTATTGGGTTGGTTAGTCGACTGAGAAATAGGCGGCCGACTGGTATTGTCCCGTTTTTTCTTTTCGAATCTGCATCAGTACATCGTTTGCCAAACTGCTGGCACCAAATCGAAACCACTCGTTGCTCATCCAGTCTTGTCCCAGCGTTTCCCGCAGCATCACCAAATAATGCAGCGCCAGTTTGGATTTAGAAATGCCACCCGCCGGTTTCATGCCCACTTGTTTGCCCGTCTGGTAATAAAAATCACGAATGGCTTCCAGCATCACGAGCGTAACGGGCATGGTAGCCGCGGGTTGGATCTTTCCCGTAGATGTTTTGATGAAATCAGCTCCGGCATGCATGGCGATGTCGCTGGCGCGACGAACCTTATCGAACGAACCGAGCTCACCGGTTTCCAGGATCACTTTCAATCGGGCCTTGCCGCAGGCTTCCTTGATGGCGGCGATCTCATCAAAGACAAAGGCGTATTCACCGGCGTGAAATTTACCGCGACTGATCACCATGTCCACTTCATCGGCGCCTTCGCTGACGGCCAAGCGCGTATCGGCCAGTTTTATGGCGCGGGTGGATTGTCCGCTCGGAAACGCCGTAGCCACCGAAGCCACCTTGATGCCGGAGCCCTCGAGTGATTTTTTAGCGACGCGGACAAAATTGGGATACACACAAATGGCCGCCACGGTGGGAATACCGGAAAGCTCATCGTGTGGGTGTCGGGCTTTGTAGCAGAGTTGGCGGACTTTCTGGTCGGTGTCTTTGCCTTCCAGGGTGGTCAGGTCGATCATATTGAGCACCTGGTAGAGGGCTTGGAGCTTGGAGGATTGCTTGATACTCCGCTTGGTAAAGCGGGCGGCACGCTCCTCGATGCCGGTCTGGTCGACCACCCGGGTGCGACGAAAATCGGGCGAAATCTGTGCGGGGGAGGAGCGTTTCATACCGGTATTCTCAAAAATAGAACTATTGTGTGGATTGCCCGTTCATAACTCCATTAAAAGCACCAGAAATCAGCCTCTGTTTTGAGCCACTATATCAAGGATTTTCCGTTGATTTGTCCTCCCTCTAATATTCATTCAATTACAGACTATGCGTCCACTCTATCGATTGCTGGCCTTTGGGCTCTTCGCCTTCACCGGGTTAACGGCACTGGCCCAACCCACGTTTCCGGAAAACGGCGTGGCCGATCCCCGTACAGGTTATTACGCGTTCACACACGCAACCCTGGTGCAGCACGCCAATTCGACGATCCAAAATGCCACCCTCGTGGTACGTGACGGAAAGATCGTGGCCGTGGGGGCCGGACTTCCCGTACCCGCCGGGGCCGTAGAGGTCGATTGCACCAATAAATTCATTTATCCCTCTTTTGTGGACCTCTATGCCGATTACGGCATGCCCGCCCAGCAGAGCACCGGAAGGGGCGGATTCAATTTTGCCCAGCCCGCTCAATTGGAAACGGCAACGAAGGGTCCCTTTGGATGGAACCAAGCTATCCGTCCGGAAGTGAATGCCTACGCTTCCTTTTCCGTCAACGAATCTCAGGCCAAATCGCTTCGCGAAGCGGGATTCGGTACCGTGCTTACCCACATGAAAGATGGCATAGCCCGGGGTACCGGTGCACTTGTGACCCTGGCCACCGAAAAAGAGAATCTGGTGGTGCTAAGGGAAAAAGCATCGGCGCATTATTCTTTCAATAAAGGAACCTCCACGCAAAGCTATCCCAGCTCCATGATGGGATCTATTTCGTTGTTGCGTCAGACATATCTCGATGCGGATTGGTATAAGAACAAGCCGGCATCCGAGGGAACAAACCTCAGCCTCAAAGCATTCAATGAAAATCGTTCGTTGCCTCAGGTATTTGAGTCCGGCGATAAATGGAACGACCTGCGGGCCGATCGCATAGGTGATGAGTTTGGCGTGCAATACATTTTGAAAGCCGGACAAAACGAATACCAGCGCATTCGGGAGATGAAATCTACCAATGCCACATTCATTTTACCACTGAACTTTCCGCTGGCTCAAGACGTGGAAGATCCCAATGATGCCCGCTTTGTATCTCTAGGCGATATGAAACACTGGGAGCTGGCTCCCACGTTGGCCGCCTCCTTCGAGAAAGCAGGTATTCCATTCTGTCTAACTACTGCCGATCTTAAATCCGTTTCTCAATTTGCTGCTGCTCTTAGAAAATCGATGGAATACGGACTTTCTGAAAAGGCTGCCATGGAAGCATTGACGCTGAATCCGGCAAAAGCATTGGGTGTTGCGGATATGGTCGGCAGTTTAGAAACCGGTAAGCTGGCAAATTTTCTGGTGATGAGCGGCCCCATGTTCCAGGAAAAATCAACCCTGCTACAGAACTGGGTGCAGGGGATCAAATACACGATCAAGGAAGATGCCGGTGCCATCAATGGCACGTATACGCTTATGGTGAATGGTCCCGGTGGTTCCGAACAATACACCCTCGAAGTAAAAGCCGGCGGTACTACCTCACTGTTTGCGAAGGATACCCTGCAATCGAAACTTTCGGTAGATGGCAAGCAGATCAAATTGAGTTATGCCCCGGCTGTTAAGCGTATGCGTGGTGGTGGGGCGTCCGGTGGCGATTCTACTCGCCGGCCCATGAGCGGATTTGGCGGAAGAGGCATGATGCCTTCGGGAGCAGAGCCCTTACCGGTGACGGCGACTCGGCTCAGCGGACTGGTCAACGGCAGCAGCTGGAACGGAACCGGAACAGATTCTTTGGGGAATCCGCTTAGCTGGACTGCCGTGCTGGTCAAGGCCGGTGAATTCAAATCGGACAGCGTCAAGAAAAAAGATCCGCCCGTACTGGGTACGGTAACGTATCCCTTGCTTCCTTTTGGATGGAAAGAAAATGAGCGTCCCCAATCGGAGACCATCCTGATCAAGAATGCCACGGTGTGGACCAATGAAAAAGAGGGCATCTTGAAAGAGTCGGATGTGCTTCTCAAAAACGGAAAGATCGCTGCTGTCGGAAAGAACCTTGCCGATCCCACCGCGCGGGTGATCGATGGAACCGGAAAGCACGTCACTGCCGGAATCATTGATGAACACTCGCATATTGCGGCTGCGTCTATCAATGAAGGCGGACAATCCGTTACCTCCGAAGTTCGGATCGGAGATAACCTGAATCCCGACGACGTGAATATTTATCGTCATCTGAGTGGCGGCGTCACTTCCTCGCATATCCTGCATGGTTCGGCGAATGTTATTGGCGGACAAACCCAGCTGCTCAAGCTTCGCTGGGGCGGCAACGATGAGGAGCTGAAATTCCGTGGCTGGCCCGGACAGATCAAGTTCGCGCTCGGCGAGAACGTCAAACGTTCTTCTGCACCTCTTGGAAACAACCGCTACCCCGACACGCGCATGGGCGTGGAACAAGTATTGGTGGATGCCTTCACCCGTGCCAAAGATTATCAGCGGGTCTGGAAGGAATACGAGGCGAACAAGGGCAAGAAAGGATTCACGGGCACGGCGCCTCGTCGCGACCTCGAACTGGATGCCCTGGTAGAGATCCTCGAGAAAAAGCGTTTCATCACTTGTCACTCTTATGTACAAAGTGAGATCAACGGCGCGATGAAAGTGGCTGAGCACATGGGATATACCGTTAATACGTTCACGCACATTCTGGAAGGGTATAAAGTGGCGGACAAAATGCTGAAGCACGGATCTTTTGTGTCCACCTTCTCTGACTGGTGGGCTTACAAGATGGAAGTGGAGGATGCGATTCCGTACAATGCGGCCATCATGCAGAAAGTGGGACTCACCGTTGCCATCAACAGTGATGATGCCGAGATGGCACGCCGCTTGAACCAGGAAGCTGCCAAGATCGTGAAGTATGGTGGCGTAACGGAAGAGGAGGCCTTGAAGATGGTGACCCTGAATCCCGCCAAGATGCTGCATGTAGAGGATAAGGTCGGAAGCCTGAAGCCGGGTAAAGATGCGGATGTGGTGCTCTGGAGCGATAACCCGCTCAGTATCTATGCCAAATCGCTTTACACCATTGTGGATGGCACGGTTTATTTCGATCGGACCAAAGATGAGCAGATGCAAAAAGAGGTGGAGGCCGAACGTTTACGGCTGGTGCGCAAGATGAACGGCGAGAAAAGAAGTGGCGCGCCCACTATTCCGGCTCAACCTTCCTATCAATACATGCATACCTGCAGTGATCATGGCCATAGCCACGGATTGCTGGTCATTGATGCCGAAGAAAATCATTAATCTCCTTAATCACTACGCATACACAAGCATATGAAAAAGACATTATTTGCCCTTTTGATCGGATTGAGTTCTTCACTGTTGGCGCAGGAAACTGTCCTCCCGGCCAAATCGCAGACCGATCCCATTTACATCATCAATGCCACCATTCACACGGGCATTGGCACCGTCATTGAAAAAGGAACCATCCGGGTGGAGAATGGAAAGATCCTGGCCGTGGGCAATGATATTCCCGTTCCGCGCAGCGCCAATATTCAGGTGGTGGATGCGGCCGGTAAGCATGTGTATCCCGGACTCATCCTTCCCACCAGTGCGCTGGGATTGGTGGAGATCAGTGCGGTGCGTGCCACGCAGGATGCGCGGGAGATCGGTGATCTGAATCCGAATGTGCGCTCGCTCGTAGCGTATAATTCTGATTCGAAGGTGATCAACACACTTCGTTCCAACGGCGTATTACTGGCCAATGTGATACCGCAGGGAAGTTTCGTAGCCGGTACATCTTCCGTGGTGCAGTTGGATGCCTGGAACTGGGAGGATGCGGCTTATCAGACCGATGGCGGCATGCATGTATATTTTCCGTCTTTGATGTCGCGTCCCTCTGGTGGTCGGGGTGGCATGGGCGGATTTGGTGGTCCCCGTGAATCAGCCGGCGATCCCGTAAAGGAAGGGCTCGACAAGATCGAATCCTTCAAGCAATTCCTGCGCGAAGCCAAGGCGTATCATGCCCAGCCTACTCGGGAGCAGACCAATTTGAAGTTCGAGGCGGTGAAGCAGCTGCTGAACAAGAAGCAAAAACTGTATGTGCACGGAAATACGGTGAAGCAGATTCTCGCTGCATTGGATTTTGTACAGGAATTCGGGGTGGACCTGGTGATCGTGGGTGGCAGCGAGAGTTATCAGGTAGCCGATCTGTTGAAGAAATACAATGTATCGGTGATCTTACAGCAGCCGCATAGTTTGCCTACGGCGGAGGATGACGATGTGGATCAGCCCTACAAGACGGCTGCGGCTTTGCAAAAAGCCGGTGTTCTTTTCTCGATCTCCGACGATGATTCTCAGACCCGCGGCCGCAACCTGGCCTTCAATGCCGGTACAGCTGCCGCTTATGGATTATCGAAGGAGGAAGCACTTGCGGCCATTACGCTAAACGCCGCGAAGATCATGGGCGTTTCCGACCGCACTGGCAGTATTGAGGTTGGCAAGGATGCTAATATCATCGTTAGCGAAGGCGATATCCTGGACATGAAGAGCAGCAATGTTACGATGGCGCTGATTCAGGGTCGGCAGGTTGATTTGACCGACAAACACAAATTGTTGAATCGGCGGTTTGAGGAGAAATATGAGTTGAATAAGGGGAAGAAGGGATTTTGAGATAAGCTGAGGGCTGCTGAGGGCTGCCTAAAGGCAGCGTTTAGGGTTTAGCGAACAGTGCTAAGAGTTTAGAGAACAGGGTTTAGGGTTTAGATGTACTATACTATTTTTCCTCAACGCTAAACGCTCAACCCTCAACCCTATACCCTCAACCTACTTCCCGCAGTGAGGGCAGTTGTCTTTGGGTTTGCGGTTGTCTCTGAATTCATCAAGGAAGCCGGCGGTGATAATGCCGGCGGGTAAGGCGAAGATCGCGACGCCGGTCAGCATGATTATACCGGAGGCGATTTTTCCAGCTATTGTCATGGGTACCATATCGCCGTAGCCCGTGGTAGTGAGTGTGACCACCGCCCACCAAACAGCCGCAGGAATGCTGGTGAATTGATCTCCGCTCACCGGATGCAAGTGCTCCGCAAAATACAAGGCACTGGAGGCGATGATGATCAAAAACAGCATCAGGATCAAGCTTAGCACCAGTTCATTGGCCCGCTTTTTGAATACGTTTATGATCAGTTGTGTCGCTTTCATGTAGGCCGTTAATTGAAACAGCCGCAGGAATCGAAGCAAGCGCAACATACGAATGATTCGCAGATCGATTGTAAAAACGGATACCAGATAAAAAGGCAGAAAGGCCAGCAGATCGATCAGGGCCTCGGGGGTCAGCATGTATTTGAGTCGTCCCCATACCGGGTGGCGGTATTTTGGATCGTGATTACTGCTCCAAAGCCGCAACAGATATTCTATGGTGAAAACAATGACAGAGAAAAGATCGAAATAGTAAAAAAGACGCTGCTCCATCTCTTCATCATGATAACCGGGCACCGTCTCCAACATGACCGCGATCACATTGAGCACGATCAGTATAATAATAAAGATGTTGATGAACTTATCCCAACGCTCATTGCCCAGCACCTCCGGGTGCAGCAGACGATGGATGCGGTGTTTGGTAGTTTTATACATAAAACTCTAAACTAGCTCTAAACTCATTCCCTGCCATGGCACTGCTTATACTTCTTCCCACTCCCACACGGACACGGATCGTTCCGTCCAATACGAGGGGCGGCAACCACCGG
This sequence comes from Bacteroidota bacterium, assembly GCA_005789565.1. Lineage (GTDB taxonomy): Bacteria > Bacteroidota > Bacteroidia > Chitinophagales > Chitinophagaceae > JJ008. Next base: position 11,607 of record SXXL01000024.1, read on the forward strand.
CGTAGCAGGACCTTTGTCGCGCTCGTTGGCGGCGTAATCATCGCCCAATGAATCGATCTCGTCCTTATTGATCTTCATGCGACTCATATCGGTCTTCTGCTGACGGCCCTCTTTCAGCTGCGTGCGCTCATCCTGAATGGGAATGCTGCAATGCGTCAAAAACGAAACGATTGACTTGTTCACCTCCTCATTCATCGACCGGAATAAATTGTACGCCTCCATCTTATAGATCACCAACGGATCCTTCTGCTCCAAATACGCCGTCTGTACACTTTGCTTCAAATCATCCATCGACCGCAAATGCTCCTTCCAGGAGTCATCAATCACGGATAACGTAATGGTGCGCTCGAGGGCGTTGGTTAATTCAACACCCTCTGAATCCAAGGTCTTTTTCATGTTGGAAAGCACATTCATCCCCCGCTTGCCATCCGTAAACGGCACCACCACATTTTCAATGTGACCACCCTGCTGCAACTTAATATTTTTAAATACCGGCACGGCCTGTTGCTGCAGCTCCTTTTTATGTCTTTCATAACGCTCCATCACCTCCGAATACAACAGATCGGTGAGAGAGCCCACATCCGTCTTGTTCAATTGTTCCGGGGTGATGGCCGTGTCGATTCCAAAACTCATGATCACCGCCAGCTTAAAACCCTCGTGATCTTCCTGCTCGCGGAAGGAGTGAATCAAGCCCTCGGCCAGACTCACAAAGGCCGTATCAATATCCAACGCCAACCGATCTCCAAACAAGGCATGATTACGCCGCTTGTACACCGCATTGCGCTGCATGTTCATTACATCATCGTATTCTAGCAAGCGCTTCCGAATACCAAAGTTGTTTTCCTCCACCTTGCGCTGCGCCCGCTGAATGGAACCACTGATCCAACTGTGCTGGATCACCTCGCCCTCTTTGTATCCCAGCTTGTCCATCATGGAAGCAATTCGCTCGCTACCGAACAAACGCATCAGATCATCTTCTAATGAAACATAGAACTGAGAAGAACCCGGATCGCCCTGGCGACCGGCACGACCGCGCAACTGCCTGTCCACGCGGCGACTCTCATGCCGCTCCGTACCAATGATGGCTAGTCCGCCAGCGTCTTTCACACCCGCGCCTAATTTAATATCCGTACCGCGACCCGCCATGTTCGTAGCAATAGTCACCGCACCCGCCATACCCGCCTCGGCCACCACCTGCGCCTCCCGGGCATGCTGCTTGGCATTCAAAACATTGTGGGGGATCTTTTTTTGCTGCAACATCCGCGATAACAATTCACTCACCTCTACCGAGGTGGTACCAACCAGTACCGGACGACCGGCATTGCGCAGTACCTCGATCTCATCGATCACCGCTTTGTATTTCTCGCGCTTGGTTTTGTACACCAGATCCTCGCGATCATCCCGCACCATCTTCAAGTGTGTGGGAATACTCACCACATCTAACTTGTAAATGCTCCACAACTCCGCCGCCTCTGTTTCTGCCGTACCGGTCATACCACATAGCTTGTGATACATCCGGAAATAATTTTGCAAGGTGATGGTGGCATAGGTCTGCGTAGCCGCCTCGATCTTCACATTCTCCTTCGCCTCGATGGCCTGGTGCAATCCGTCCGAATACCGACGGCCCTCCAGAATACGACCCGTTTGCTCATCCACGATCTTGATGGCGCCGTCCATTACTACATACTCCACATCTTTCGTAAACAACGTATAAGCTTTCAGCAACTGCTGCACCGTATGAATTCGATCGGCTTTCTGCGAATAATCGGCCAGTACCGCTTCTTTTTGCTGCATTTTATCATCAGCGGAGATCTCGGCTCGCTCAACTTCGGCCAATTTGACGCCGATGTCGGGGAGGACAAAAAACTCCGGATCCTCTCCGGTGCGGGTGATCATTGCCAATCCTTTCTCCGTCAACTCTACCGAGTTATTCTTTTCGTCAATATGAAAAAGCAATTCCTCATCTACCACATGCATGTTGCGCTGCTGGTCCTGCAAATAATAGTTTTCGGCCTTTAGCATTTTGACCTTGATGCCCGGTTCGCTGAGGAATTTGATTACGGGACTATATTTCGGCAATCCGCGGTAGGCACGGAACAGGAATAGTCCGCCTTCTTTGGGATCCTCTTTTCCCTCGGCAAAAAGCTTTTTGGCTTCGTTCAGGCAATTGCGCACCAAACGCTCCTGCTCCTGCACGAGTTGCTGGATACGAGGGCGATGGATGTGATATTGCTGGTCTTCGCCCTTGGGTACGGGACCGGAAATGATCAACGGCGTACGCGCATCATCGATCAATACGGAGTCCACCTCATC
>SXXL01000025.1 GCA_005789565.1 Bacteroidota bacterium
CGCCGTCCTGGTTGCCAAAGTTTCCTTGTCCGTCGATGGTCGGATACCGCATGCTCCATTCCTGTGCCATGCGCACCATGGCATCGTAAACGGAGGAATCGCCGTGCGGGTGATATTTACCCAAGACCTCCCCTACGATACGGGCGGATTTTTTGTAAGGCTTGTTGAAGTTGATGCCGAGTTCATTCATGGCATAGAGGACGCGGCGGTGTACGGGCTTGAGTCCGTCCCGCACATCGGGCAGGGCACGCCCCACGATCACCGACATCGAGTAATCGATGTAGGCCGTTTTCATTTGCTCCTCGATCTGCACCGGTAAGATCCGGTCCTGATCCTGCGTGCGCTCGGGTAAACGATTTTCGTCCATCAGAAAACACCTGTTTTTTTACGCTTCATGCGACTCCCGACAGCCAGGAAAAATCGACTGAAATACAGGTTGGCAAATGTACTTTTTTCGGTCGGTAGAAAGGGGTAAAAACAGGGGTATTTTAGTTGGAAAAGGGGGTGGTTTTATCCACCAATGTGAATTACTTTTCCGTCGAATTTTTATTGGCAATTGCGCCCTGTTTCTATCCCGGATCCGGTCGAATCGACGAACTTCGCCCCATGTCGAAAATCCTCTTGTTTGGGGCCGGGAAATCGGCCACCGTGCTGATTGATTTCTTAGTTGAACAGTGCACGCAACGAGGCTATGGGTTGGAGGTGGTCGATGCTGCCGAGGGGTTGGCCCGGCAAAAACTTACTGATTCCTGCGCAAGGGCTCGGGTCGATTCGAACTCTTTTCAGGCCGCCGCTTATTCCATCGATGCTGTCGCGCATCGGCGTGCGAGTATCGAATCGGCTGATCTGGTGATCTCCTTGCTTCCCCCTCATTTACACGAGGTGGTGGCGACGGATTGCCTGGCTCTTAACCGATCGCTTTTTACTGCTTCTTACTTGGATGAGGCTGTCCGAAGCGCGGAAAAGGAGATCGGGGACAAGGGACTTCTTTTTCTGTATGAGATGGGCTTGGATCCGGGGATCGATCACATGAGCTTGATGGCGCTCTTGGACCGGATTCGTCGGCATGGCGGACGTCCCATCGCCATCCGTTCACATTGCGGCGGGTTGGTTGCTCCCCCTAGCGACGACAATCCCTGGCATTACAAAATCAGCTGGAATCCCAGAAATGTGGTCATGGCCGGAAAGGCCGGTGCCCAATTTCTCGAGCACGGGGTCGCGCAAACCCGCACCTATGCTCAACTTTTTGACCAATGGCAGGAGGTGGCAATTCCGGGAGCGGGTCCGCTCGCCTTTTACCACAATCGCGATTCCCTTCACTACATCTCACTATACGGCTTGTCGGATGTGCAAACTTTTTTGCGCACCACCCTTCGTCACCCGGATTTCATGCAAGGCTGGAACGTTTTGGTCAAGATGGGCATGACCGATGAGACGCGTCAAATCGATCTCGCACCCAATACCTCGCTGGCGGATGCCTTGAATCAATGCTGTAGGTTGGATGAAGCGCTTCCCGACGATTTGCGTAATCGGTTGCAATGGTTGGGCTGGTCCGATTCGCAAACCAAGGTTCCGTTTACATCCCTCTCCCCTGCCCAACTCCTCCAGTTCTGTATGGAAACCAAATGGGTGTTACGCCCCGACGATAAGGACCGCATCTTGATGTTGCACGAGATCGAATACTGGCAAGGGGAAGAAAAAAAGCGACTGAACAGCTGGCTGATCCAGGATGGAGAGGATGCTGTTCGTACTGCCATGGCGAAAACGGTCGGATTGCCGCTGGGCATTGCCGCCATTCAATATCTGGAAGGCTCGATCGTGGCAAGCGGACTACAAATACCCACCCGGCCCGAGATCTATCAGCCGGTGCTGGAAACACTGAAAATTTACGGAATCGATTTTCTGGAATCGGAAGATTAATGCCCGGCCATTTTCATCACCAACGCCCATTCCTCCGGGGTGACGGGCTGGACGGATAAACGTCCCAATCGGACCAGCGCCATGTTGGCTAATTTCTTCTCGGCTTTGATGGCCGACAGGGGAACTGTTTTTTGGAGGGTTTGATGCGGTTTCACATCCACCACAACCCAATTCGGATCGTCGCTGGTAGGGTCGGGATACGCTTCTTTGACGATCTGCACCACGCCCACGATCTCAACACCTTCATTGCTGTGGTAGAAAAAAGCGAGGTCTCCTTTTTTCATGGCCCGCAGGTTATTGCGGGCGCCGTAGTTGCGAACGCCGTCCCAAAAAGTTTTTTTATCCTTCAACAATTGATCCCAGGAGTACTTGAAGGGTTCGGATTTCATCAGCCAGTATGCCATAACGGAACGTTTTACCAACCAGTGGTTAACACATCAGCGAGGTGCATGGTTTTGAGCGAAAGCCCGTTTTTCTGCACGTAGCCTTGCAGGTGCATCAGACAGGAAAGATCGGTCGAGATGAGGTATTCCGCCCCGAGTTGAATCGCCTGCTCCACTTTCTGTTGCCCCATCGCAACGGAGATATCGGGGTACTTGACCGAAAAAGTTCCTCCAAATCCGCAGCAGGTTTCCGCGTCGGGTAATTCAAGCATCTCCAATCCCTCCACCCCACTGAGCAATTGCCTCGGTTCCTGCTTGATCTTGCATTCCCGCAAGCCGGCGCAGGAATCGTGATACGCGGCTTTGCCGACGAGCCGGGCACCGAAGCGGGTGGCGTGCAGGGTGTTGACCAGAAATTCGCTGAGCTCCACGATGCGTTTGGGGGTGGACTGAGCTTCGTGGTGCAGCGAGGAGCTATCGAAAAGCTTGGCGTAATAATTACGGATGAACCCGGCACAGCTGGCACTGGGAGTGACGATGGTGGTGGCATCCGCAAAATCGGCCAACCATTTTCCGCATACGGAGCGGGCATCCTCCCAATATCCGGCGTTGAAAGCGGGCTGACCGCAGCAGGTCTGTTCTTCGTTGTAGATCACCTGGCACCCTACCCGCTCCAACAATTTAATGACATTGAACGCGGTTTGCGGATAGAGTTGATCTACAAAACAGGGAATGAACAGATGTACTTTCATGGGCGGGATTCAAAAGTATAAAAAATAAAGCCCCTGATGAATCATCAGGGGCTGAAGAAATTGGTTGGCAGTAATTTTATTTAGGGTCTTCGTACACACCCAACTGTGCCAGGTAATTATCAGCGTCGTAGGCTTGTTGGCTGCGGGGATAGGTTTTTTTGATCTCTTGATACAGTTCGATCGCGGTCTCGGTATTTTTCAAGACACGGTCGGCCAGATAGGCGGCCAGAAAAAGGTATTCGGGTGAATTGGCTTCGTCGTCTTTAAATTGACGGCCGGCTTTCAAGTAATACTCCAATGCCTTCTCGTTTTTACCCCAATCGGCATAGGCATCGCCCATCAGTTTGTAGGTACGGGCCTGGGTCATGTCTTCCGAGGTCCGGAAATCGCTCAGGTGCTGGACGGCTTTTTCGTAATTGTCTTGTTTCAGGTAGCAGTTGCCCGCATAGAAATAAGCGAGGTTCGCAGCGTCGGTGCCATCATACTGACTGATCACCTTGAGGAGTCCGGGAAACTGTCCATCCCCATTCAACGCTTTTTGGATCGAATCCATTCGATAATACTCCTCTGCCTTGAACAGCGCATCTTGGGCTTTTGCCTCCCGGGGCGCTTGATAGAACTGCTGGTAAGCGAACCAGCCTCCGCCCAGTAAGAGGACGGTGCCAATGGCGAACAGCAACCATTTACGGTTGTTTTGCCAAAACAGTTGTAGCGTGGCCAGCGAGGGATCCGCGGATAAGGCGGTTTGTTTTTCTTGACTCATGGTAGTCGGTTCAAGGTTAATCAACTATAAAAGGGTAATGGGGATCGACGTAAATGTCTTTCAATATTTCACTGTCATCGGGCCAGGGACTTTCCTCGGCGAATTTCACCGATTCGGTCACCATGCGATCGACCCGCTCATCGATCTCGCGGATCTGTTCATCGGTGGCAAACTGATTGGTTCGGATGGTTTCCAAGACCTGCTGGAGGGGATCTTTAGCTTTGTAATCATCCACCTCATCCTTGCTGCGGTATTTCTGCGGATCACTGATCGAATGTCCTTTGTATCGATATGTTTTGATCTCCAGTAAGGTCGGACCATCTCCTTCTCGCGCGCGACGCACGGCCCGGGCCACTCCATCGTGCACGGCCTCGGCACTCATGCCGTCGATCACATCGGCCGGCATCTCATAGGCATCGGCCAGTTTGTAGATATCGGTGATGTTGGAGGTGCGTTCCACCGACGTTCCCATCGCGTAGTGATTGTTCTCGCAAATAAAGATCACCGGTAACTTCCAAAGCATGGCCAGGTTGAAGGTTTCGTGCAGCATCCCCTGACGGGCGGCTCCATCCCCGAAATACGTCAACGTAACCTTGTCGGTTCCGCGATATTTTTCGGCAAAGGCCAAGCCGGCACCGGTGCCGATCTGTGCACCAACGATCCCGTGACCGCCGTAGAAATTACATTCCTTACTAAAAAAGTGCATACTGCCCCCTTTCCCTTTGGCACAGCCGGTAGCCTTACCGTAGAGCTCGGCCATGCAGCTGTTCACGGAAACTCCTTTGGCAATGGCCAATCCGTGGTCGCGGTAAGCGGTTATGAACAGGTCATCGGGGCGGGTAGCGGTCATACAACCGGCGGCAATGGCTTCCTGACCCACGTAGGCATGAAAGAATCCGCGGATCTTACCCTCCATTTTATACTTTTCTTCCGCCATGAGTTCAAATTGGCGGATCAGCTGCATCAGCTCGTACCAGTACAAATAGGTTTCCTTCGAAAATTTGGTGACCAAGGACAATAAATTTGTGGCGCAAATATAGGGAAAAAAGGTCCGGTGGAGGCGGCTTGTCGAACCGCCTGAGGTGACTAACTTGCCCTCGATGCTACGGCTCGAACAAATACGGCTGACCCAGTTCAAGAATCACCCCGACACCGGTTACACCTTTGGCGCCCGGGTGGTGGGGATCGCCGGGCCCAACGGCGTTGGGAAAACCAATTTACTGGATGCCATCCATACCCTTTGTTTTACCCGCAGCTATTTTACCCGACAAGATCAGTTACTCTCCCGGCACGGAGCGGTCGGATTTCGGCTGGAGGGACGTTTCCAAAAGTTGACACAGTCCCTGGACGTCGCGTTGATCTGCCGCGAGGCTGGGAAAAAGGAGGTTCGGTTGGACGGAGATCTCTTGCCACGGTTAGCCGATCAGCTGGGTCGCTTCCCGGTGGTGATGATCGCTCCGGATGATGCCGAATTGGTACAGGGCGATAGCAAGGTACGCCGCCAATTCCTGGATGCCTTGATCTGTCAGCTCGACCCCGCCTACCTGAACACCCTGACCGCCTACAATAAGATTCTGGCTCAGCGACAGGCACTGCTACGGGAATGGTCGGAACAGGGCCCCGCGCCCACCCGAACGGCGCTGCTGGATGTACTCGACAGCCAATGGGTCGATGCCGTGCAACGGTTGGTGCCGGCCCGCCAAACATGGACCCTTGCGCTGCAGCAACAGGTGGTAAGGCTATATCAACAGTTCGCCGGCCACCGCGATGATGTCTCACTCGAATATTTATCGGATCTCGGATCGGCCGATCCGATCGAGCAGATACGTTCCAATCGATCCAGAGACCTGGCCGCCCAACGCAATACCATTGGTCCGCATCGGGATGACCTACTTTTTTTGTTTGGCCCCCACCCCTTCAAACAAGTGGCTTCCCAGGGTCAACGGAAAACCCTGCTGTTCGCACTCAAGTTGGCCACGTGTCAGTTGTTGGAAGAGAAACTGGGAGTGCCCCCCTTACTGTTGTTGGATGATGTGTTTGAAAAATTGGATGGGGAAAGAACACACGCTTTGTTAGACTGGGTAGCCAACCAGACGGACGCTCAGGTGTTCATC
>SXXL01000026.1 GCA_005789565.1 Bacteroidota bacterium
AGAAAAACAACCGACAAAGGCCGGGAAGATCAATGCGGGCGTGATCTTGGTAGACCGACACAAAATGCTCGAAGAGGAATTACCGGAAAAGTTCTCGTTCGAAAAGGATTTCCTGGAGAGAATGGTGGGCGAACGGAGGTTTATGGGATTGGCTCAGGACGTATACTTCCGGGACATTGGGATCCCCGATGATTTTTGGCTGGCCGATCGGGAACTCAGACCTCTACCCTTGCAGCCCGAACGGATCGATCGAACCTGGACCCTGTTCCTGGATCGAGACGGGGTCATCAACCAGGAAAAAAATGAGGATTACATCCGCAACCCGACTGAGTTCATTTTTTACAAGGGCGTACCGGAGGCACTGGCCCGGTTGAGTACGCGGGTGGGTCGGATGGTAGTGGTGACCAACCAACGAGGCGTGGGCAAAGGATTAATGAGGGAATCGGATCTGCGCGATATCAACCAACTCATGCAAGATCAGATCGAGTCGGCCGGTGGTCGCATCGACCGGATCTATTATTGTACCAGCATGGATAATGGTCACCCCGACCGTAAACCCAACCCGGGTATGGCCTACCGGGCCCGGCAGGAATTTCCCGACATCGACCCGGAACGCACCCTGATGGTGGGCAACAAGCACAGTGACCTGCTATTCGGGAAAAATGCGGGCTTTTACACCTGCTACCTGGCCACCACCAACCCGGAGTTCAACTTTCCCCACCCCGACATCGATATTCGATTCGATTCACTCACCGACCTGAGCCAGTGGATCGCCGGCGAAAAATATTGACAAAGTATTCACGCAGCTGTTCAGACTGACCAAAATGGGTAACCTCTAGATTCGTTATTTTTAAAAATATGCACCGCCACCTATTCACCCTCCTGCTGATCACGCTGCTGAAGGCCCCTTTACTGTCCGCTCAACCGGTCCTGCTGAAAGCGTCTGAACGCGGACAGTTATCCGCCAAAGAGGATACCCTGAAGCGATTATCCTTTCAGCTTAATACCGATTCCAATCAGGTGATCCGGATGAAGGCTGATAGTCATTTCACCCGGGTATTGGTGCGGGCCCTGCAGACCCCTCAATCCTTCTGGTATGCTTTCGACTCGCTTCGGGGGATCTCTAAACTTTATGCACCCGACAGCAGCTTTCGGATCTTTACTTGGAACCTCACGTATGACGATTACTACCACCGACAGCGGGGAACTGTTCAAATACGAACCAAGGACGGCTCGCTTAGTATGTTCCCGCTTCGGGACGTATCGGAGTTCATTGAGAATGCCACCGACTCTGCCCGAAATCGGATGAATTGGATCGGCGCCGTTTATTACAATATGATCCAAACCCAGCACGCCGGAAAAAAATACTACACGCTGTTTGGATTTGACCCCAATGGTGCCATGAGCAGTTTGAAATGGATGGAGGTCCTTCATTTCAATGCGAAAGGCGAACCGGTTTTTGGGGGACCATTCTTCAGCTTTGAAAATGATTCCATTCGAAAGCCCACCCAACACCGGTTTCAATTGGAGTTCAAAAAAGATGCACAAGTCTTGCTGAATTTCATCCCGGACCTAAACCTGGTGCTCGTCGATCATCTCATCTCCGAAAACAACGATCCCGACAACAAGTGGACCTATATTCCGGATGGCGATCAAGAGGGATTTGTCTGGAAAAACGGGAAGTGGATACATGTCGACAAAGTATTCACGCAAAAACTCAAAGACGGGGAGGCGCCGCGGGAAGTCCCGATCCTGGACCAGCGACCGAATCCAAAAGTCAAGAACCAATAACTGCCCGGTACGTTTCGTCAATTTCCATATCAGCTCTTAAACGGCATCACGGGTCTGCTCTTCCCCCTGATCACGTATCCCTATTTGGCTCGTATTCTGGGACCCGAACGGATGGGTGCTGTCAATTTTATGGAATATGCCGTCGGACTGATCTGGAGTCTGGCCTCCCTCGGGATACCAGCCTATGGCATGTACCGCGTGGCCCAATTAAATGCCCTGCAGCTTCCTAAGCGGGCCATATTTTGGCAGATGAGTGGGTTGCATACACTGTTCAGTGTTATTGGTTTTGGGATCTTTTATTGGATGGTCAAAGACAAGAGCCAGTGGAACTATGTGCAAGTACTACTGCCTTTTGGAGTGGTACACCTCCTGGGCAATTGCCTACAAGCCGAGTGGTATTTGCAAGGTATGCAGCGATTTGACATTACGGCCTACCGGACCTTGGTGTTTCGTATCCTGGGCATCCTGGCCATCCTCTTGCTGATACTGAAGCCCGGCGATTTTCTATCGTATTACTGGATCATTGTGATCACCGTCGTTTTGTCGGCTCTTTTTAATAACTATTGGATCCAAAAAGATCTACGGAACGACACCAAGGGGATGCCTGCCCCCACCCTCGAGTGGAGAACCCTTCTTTTATTTTACAGTGGATCGGTCTTTATCAGTTGTACCGACTTTTTGGATGCCACCTTGCTGGGTATCTTTAGCAGTGAAGCCCAGCTGGGGTTTTACAGCAATGCGGCCAAATTAACGCGCATCTCGCTGGTGATCATTCTCGCTTTGAACACCGTGGTGTATCCGCAGTTTTCAGCGGATCACGCATTGGGCAATAAATTGCGATTGAAGGAGGTGCTGGGCCGATCCGTGGATTGGCTACTTTATCTCAGCATCCCGATCTGTTTTTTATATTGGCTCTACGCCGACTCGTTGGTGACGCTGATTTCCGGACCGGCTTTTCAGGCATCCGTTCCCATGGTACGTTGGATGGCGGCGATCCCGCTGTGTATCAGTTTATCTAACTTATTGATCTATTATGGCCTCTCCGCCGGTGATCGTACCACGAAGAACAGGATCGTGGCCGGCGTGTTGGTAGGACTGCTCCTGAGTACCGGCTTGAATACTTGGCTGATCGCTCGTTACGGAGGACTGGGCACAGCGCTGAACTCGATGCTGATCGAAGCTGGCTTTGCAGTCTTCTTTATAATCCTATTGAAACCGCAGTTGCAGCGTAAAATGCTGACCACAACGCTCCTGACATGCCTGCTGTTCATACCGTTGCACCGTTTACTTTCCGTCACGAACTGGAATGACCTCAGTAAACTTTTGGTCGGTGGTATCAGCTCCCTCACGCTGTATGCGGCCATCCAACACTATCTCTGGAAACACAGCTTCCTCTCCGAACTAACTCAACTCTACTCCCCAAAAAACTCTAAACTAAAAACTAATAACCTAAACGCTAAACCCTAAACGCTCCTACTCGTCTAATTTCAGTACCGCCAAAAACGCTTCCTGGGGTACCTCTACGTTTCCGATCTGACGCATCCGCTTTTTACCCTCTTTTTGTTTTTCCAACAATTTTCGCTTCCGGCTGATGTCACCACCGTAACATTTGGCAGTAACATCCTTTCGCATGGCAGAGATATTTTCCCGGGCGACTACCTTGGCACCGATGGCCGCTTGGATCGCGATTTGGAATTGTTGACGGGGCAATAATTCTTTCAGTTTTTCACAAAGCTTACGGCCAAACTCTTGTGCGCGGCTGCGGTGGATCAGGGCCGAAAGGGCATCTACCTTATCGCCGTTGAGCAGAATATCCATTTTACAGATATCGCTTTCGCGGTACTCGATCGGATGGTAATCGAAAGAGGCATACCCGCGGGTCTGCGATTTTAACTTGTCGTAGAAATCGAACACGATCTCGGTCAGGGGCATTTCAAAGATGAGTTCTACCCGGGTTTGAGTGAGGTAGCTTTGATTGATCAGGATCCCGCGCTTGCCCAGACAGAGGGTCATGATATTACCGATGTACTCGGGCTTGGTAATGATCTGGGCCTTGATAAAGGGTTCTTCGATGCGTTCGGTTTTGACGGGATCGGGACATTCGGTGGGATTGTTGACGATGACTTTCTCCCCTTTGGTGGTATAGGCGATGAAACTTACGTTCGGAACCGTCGTGATGACGGTCTGATTGAAC
>SXXL01000027.1 GCA_005789565.1 Bacteroidota bacterium
CTTCCCTCAACAACCTCACCAACTCCTCCACCTGATCCGGCGATACCAACTTCACCCCGGCCTTGGCAGGCGGCATTTCAAACGACACGGTGGATGTCAGGGCTTCACAAGCCTGGGGCTCCACCACTTTCAGGGGTTTGGTTCGCGCAGCCATAATTCCGCGCATATTGGGGATACGGGCTTCGGCCATGCCTTTCTGCGCACTGATGACAACGGGAGTTGAAACTTCATTCAGTTCTTGTCCCCCGTCGATCTCCCGGGTGACCTGCGCCACGTTTCCGGTCATTTCCAATTTGGTGGCCAGGGAAACAAAAGGTAAGTCCAGCATTTCAGCCACCATTCCCCCCAAGGAAGATCCATTGTGATCGATGGTTTCTTTACCGGTCAGGATCAGGTCGTATCCGCCTTCTTTGGCCACCTGGGCGATCTGCGTAGCGATCACGTAAGCGTCATCGCTGTCGATGTTCACCCGAATGGCCTCGTCGCCACCCAGTGCCAGAGCTTTACGCAGGATGGGTTCGGCATCGGTTCCTCCCACGGAGATCAGGTGTAAGCCGTGTGAAGCGTCTGCTTCTTTTAATTCGATGGCGCGGACGAGGGCATACCACTCGTCGTAGGGGTTGATGATCCACTGAACCCCACTGGCATCGTATTTCGTGTTGTTATCGGTGAAAGCTATTTTTGCCGTGGTATCGGGCGTCTTGCTGATGCAAACCAGGATCTTCATAAAGACAGGTTGATTTTCGAAATATTTCGTGTTGCAAAGGTAAGTGCCCCCGTCCGAATGCATTGTTCTCCGTTGTACTGAATATCCACATGGACCGACTTCAACATCTTCATAAGCTGCTGGCCGATCAGCCCCAGGATCCTTTCCTGAACCATGCCCTGGCCTTGGAAGAGATCAAATTGGGACGAGACCCGGAGGCTCGTCGTCTTTTCGAATCCCTCTTGGAGCTACATCCCGACTACGTTGGCAGTTACTACCACCTCGGAAAGCTGCTCGAGCGACAAGGCGATGCGCCAACAGCGCTGGAGGTATATGAGCGGGGAATGAAGACAGCTAAAAAATTGGGCGACCAGCACGCCCTAAACGAGCTACGGGCCGCCTACGACAATCTGAGTGAATGACCATCCGCCAAACCTTTGAAAAGGCTATGCAGTCGCTCGGACTGTCCCCCGCCACCCCGGTCTTCTTGGCCATCAGCGGCGGGGTCGACTCCGTCGTACTGGCCCATCTGCTGCAGGAGGCGGGCTATCGGGCCACCTGGTTACACATGAACTTTCACCTTCGGGGGGAGGAAAGTGACCGTGATCAGCATTTTGTAGAGCAGCTGGCAAAAAAATGGGATCAAATCCTGCACACCTCGTCGGCACCAGCAAAAGCCTTTGCTGAAGAAAAAAAATGCTCCACCCAAGAAGCTGCCCGTACCCTTCGCTACAATTGGTTTGCCAACGAGGTAAAAACGGCTGGTAAACAAGCGGTGCTGCTAACAGCACATCATGCCGATGACAATGCGGAGACTTTGCTGATGAATTTTTTGCGAGGGACCGGACTACGGGGACTCACCGGCATGCCTGCCCAAAACGATTATATCCGCCGACCGCTACTGCAGATCTCCCGTGCGCAGATCGAGGACTATGCCCGCGAAAAAGGATTGGAATTTGTGGAGGACTCCTCCAATCGCAGTACGGAGTATACGCGTAATCAATTGCGGTTGGAGCTGATGCCGATGTTGCGAACGATCTATCCGCAGGTGGACAGCAATCTTCAACATAATATCGCACGATTTCAGTCGGCCTACGAGCTCTATCAACAGGCAACACAGCGTTGGATCCGGAAATACATTGCCATCCAGGGGGAGGAGCAGCGGGTTTCCTGTGCCCTGTTGTTGCAACCCGAGAACCGGGCGATCGTGCACGAGTGGTTATGGGCGCATGGGTTCACCGAAAAACAGGAAGAGGAATTGCTGCGGCTGGGGGAGAGTCAGTCCGGTCATTTTATTCTTTCCGCCAATGGATCTTACCGGGTGATCAAGCATCGCAATCATTTTTTACTTTCTCCGGTGAAATCCGATTTAAAGCACCCGCAGTGGATCGGCCAAGACGATACTGAAGTGATTTATTCGGAGGGAAATCTGAAGATCAAAAAAATGAAAACCGTTCCGGATCGGATCGGTGATTCACCTCATACAGCTTATTTGGATGCCGTTGCATTGGTTTTCCCATTGTTGTTGCGTCCGTGGCAACCCGGTGACTATTTTTATCCGTTGGGTTTGAACAAGAAGAAGAAACTGGCTCGGTTCCTGATCGACCTGAAATTATCGGCCTTGGAAAAAGAGGGGGTTTGGGTATTGGAATCGGCCGGGCGTATTGTTTGGGTGATCGGTCATCGCATCGATCATCGTTTTCGAATTCAGGTCAATACACGTAATGTGATACAAATTGAGTTCAGGGGTCGTTAGAGTCCCATGCTACTCAAGTGTGCCCGTACTTTCCACCAAAATTCTGTTGCTGGTTGATACTCGGTCTTTAGTAAAAAGGCCAGGACCAGGGTAAAGGCGAGTCCGTACAGGGCTCCCCAGATATGGGCAGAGTGGTTGATGTTGTCGCGGTTTTGTCGGCCCATGACCGAGGAGAGCAGTAAGTAGAGGGGGCCAAAAATATATCCGGGTATTACCGGAGGAATGAAAAAGAAGCCGAGTTTGGCAGTGGGATTGAACAGGATCCCTACGAATACGATCGCACTGACCGCACCGGAGGCACCCAGACTTTTATACCAGCTGTCGTTGAGGTGATGTAGGAAAGTGGGTATCAGACAGAAGAACAGGGCGGAGATGTAGAGGATCAGGTAAAACGTTTTCCCTTGTCCTCCGAAGAGGATGGGGGAGGTAAATGCTTGTTCCACAAAATCGCCAAACAGATACAGCGAGAGCATGTTGAAGAGGAGGTGGCCCCAGTCGGCATGAATGAGTCCGCAGGTAAAGAACCGATACCACTGGTGTCGTTTGGTAATGGCAGGTGGGTAAAAGATCAGGTCATCGATGAGTTTTCGGTTCGAAAATCCGCCAATGGAAACGGCGGTTGTAAAGAGCAGGAGGGACAGCGTAATTGTCAGGTTCATGCGTGGTGGTATTTTTCGCCGCGTAAAATGCTGCAGGCCCGGAAGAGTTGTTCGGCGAGGATCAATCGGACCAGTTGATGTGGGAAGACCAGCTTGGATAAGCTCCATTGGTGATCGGCTCGTTTTAAAACGGCATCCGAGAGTCCGTAGGCTCCGCCGATCAGAAACACCAGGTGTTTGCGGCTTTCGTTGGCCCGTTGTTGGATGAATTTGGCGAGTTCTTCGGAGCTGTGTTGTTTGCCGGTTTCTTCGAGGGCGATCAGGTAATCGTCGGGTTGCAGCCACTCCAGGATGGTTTCCCCTTCTTTGCGTTGCAGGTCCATTTCACTGAGCATGGCACTGTGTTTGGGGGTGGGGATCAGTTGCCAGTCCACTTTGTAATACCGTCCGATCCGTTTGGTGAATTCCTCCACGCCGGATTTGACGTAAGGCTCATGGGCTTTGCCGACCGACCAGAGGGACAAGTGCATGGGTAAAAATAAGGAATGTGCAGGGTAGGGGCATCGAAGGCGAGGGATTCAGGGGGCCCTGAATATTTTCCCTGAATTCTCTTATTTTTGCACTCCCCCAACGGGATGGC
>SXXL01000028.1 GCA_005789565.1 Bacteroidota bacterium
GCAAGGGGTCGCTAGTTCGAATCTAGTCGTCCCGACCTGCCCGCCTTAGCTTTAGCGAAGGCGGGCTTTTTGTTTGGCATAGGCTGATCGCTTCATTATTTTTGCCCTTCTCCGGGATCGGGATGTAGCGCAGCCCGGTAGCGCACTACGTTCGGGACGTAGGGGTCGCTGGTTCGAATCCAGTCATCCCGACTCGCCCGCCATAGCTTTAGCGACGGCGGGCTTTTCTTTTCAATGGGCTAAGCCTTAATGCCGTTGATTTCTCCCAAAGGACCGCACATTTTTCCCGATCCATTTTCGCCAGGTGGCGAGCCATTTGGATTCCTTGATCTCTACGGGTGTGACCTGCTCCTTCCCCAGCCGGGTATGAAAGGGTTCTCGATGTTGTCTTTTTTCAAAGGCTACGACGCTGTCATAGAAACAGATCGAGTGGATCTGTCGAATCAATTCGTTTGAACGTACCTGTGCAGGATTATGTAAATGATGGATATGAAGGGAGTCTACCAATTGCTTGCAGTATTCGATGAAGCTGGCGGAACGTTTCAGTCCGCCCCCATAGATCTCCCAATAGGAGGTATGGGTATCCTCAATGAGATAAACACCCCCTTCTTTGAGCTTGGGGAAAAGCCACTCGAACGTCAGACGTTGTTGTGTCATGGTGTGTCCGCCATCGTCGAGGATGATGTCCATGTCGGGGAGTGTTTGGGCCAGCGATCGGAGGAATGTTGGGTCTTCCTGCGACCCGATGGTTACCTGCACATCCTTTTCTTCGAAGGCTTGGCAAGCGGGATTGATGTCGACCGCATACAACCGGATGTTATCACCGAAGTATTTTTTCCAAAGCTGGAGCGAGCCGCCGTGATTGATTCCGATCTCCAGGAAGTTCAGGGGTCGGTCGCGGTAGGGTGAAAAATACTTTTCATAGATGTCAAAGTAATGGTCCCATTTGTGGATCATCCGGTCCTGTGGACCAGTTTCATAAAATATCTCGCGCAACGTTTTGGACATCTTTTGGGCTGAGGGCTATCCGTCAAATATATAACTTGCACCTTGAATCGATTGGCCAATCTCATGACCCCTGCCCGCCACGAAAAATTAACACAAGTGCTCCGCCGCCGGCAATCGGATCTGACCGTGGTGTTGGAGAATGTGTTCGATCCACACAACATCTCCGCGGTCATGCGCACCTGTGATGCCGTGGGGGTACAGGAGATCTTTATTCTCAATACCAAGATTCCCCGACACAAAAAATTCGGGGCCCGCAGCTCTTCCAGTGCGGCCAAATGGCTTACGGTTCATTCCTTTGAGGATGCGACCCGCTGTTTCGAGGAAATACGTCGTCGGTACGAACGGGTACTGACCACTCATTTAGGCGAGTCATCGGCGGGATTGTATGAATTGGACCTGACTCGACCCACCGCGTTGGTCTTCGGTAACGAACACAGTGGCGTTAGTGAGGAGATCCGCGCCCTGGCCGATGGAAATTTTTTGATCCCCCAAGCGGGCATCATACAATCCTTGAATATCAGTGTGGCCTGTGCCGTGACGCTGTACGAGGCGTATCGCCAAAAAGAACAGGCCGGTCATTATTTCCGCGACGATTTGGGATCGGACTTCAAACGATCGGTTTGGGAGCAATGGTCAACGGGAGAGGCCGAATCCTAGGGATCAGGCCGGATCGATCATGTCGGCCTTTCGGTCGATGGCGCGTTGCAACAGCGATTGAATACTCACATTCAACTCAAATCCGATCAGCAAGAACAACGAATTCACGAAGAAAAGGATCAGGATGATCAAGACGGTACTGATGGAGCCATAGATCTGGTTGTAGGCTGCGAAATTGGAGACCCACCAGGAAAAGGCCAGTGTCATCAGCAACATCAGTCCGGTCGCCAGAATCGATCCCGGGTTGATCAACTTCCATTTCTTGTGAACGGATGGCGCGTATTTGTAAATGAACGAGATACAGAGGAAATACAATAGGATGATGACGATCCATCTCAAGTTATCGATCCATCGAAGCATGTTTAGGTCGGTAATGCCCAGCCATCGTAGTACGGCTTCGCGGGCTACGAGCACCGCCACGGAGCCGATCACGAACAAGTAAAGCATCATGGTTATTTTCAGGGCCACGGATCTTTTTTGCCAGCCTTTGCGTTTGGTGAATCCGGCATAATTCTGATCGAACGAACGCATGATGCCCATCATGGCATTGGAGGAGAAGAAAAGGGAGAGCAGAAATCCCACGGATAGCAGTCCACTACGGGGGCGGTTGATGAAATCACTCAAAAAGTTGATCAACACGGCATTGTCCTTCTCCCCGGGAATCACATCCCGGATCAGGCTGTAGAGCTCTTCCTGAAACGCTTGAGTGATGGGAAAAAACGGGATCAAGGTGAACAGAAAAATGATCGCGGGCGGAATGGCCATGAAGAAGTTAAAGGCGATGGCGGAGGCCCTTTCCGTCATGCCGATGGCACGGACCTGACCCATGAAAAACAACACCACATCATAGATCGGCAATTGCTGAAAGCCGGGTAAGGAATGTGATTTGCTCCACCGTAACACCCATTGGATGGGCGCTACACCAGTCAGTCGATCTTGCAGTTGCTGCCAGTTCATGGTTCGACGCTTGTTTTCGTTTTCAATCGCCGGGACAATTCCTCTTGATAGCGTTTTGCTTTTTTCTGATGTTCCTCATAATTGCTCGAAAACAAGGAGGTGCCATCAAATGAGTGACTGGCCACAAAATAAAGGTAATCTGTTGGGGGAGCGTTCAGCACGGCATCGATCGAAGCGATCGAAGGCAAACAAATAGATCCGGGCGGCAGACCGGTGTGTAGGTAGGTGTTGTATGGCGAAGCCTGACGCAAGTGAAAGCCCGTTACGCGTTTGGCCGTAAAATCACCGGAGCCAAATTTGGCGGTTGGATCGGCCTGCAGGCGCATGCCTATCCGCAACCGATTCAAATAGGTACTGGCGATCAAAGGTCGGTCGGGAGCATACTGGGTTTCTTCCTCAACGATGGAGGCGAGGATGTATACGTCGGTAGGACTCAATCCGATCTTCTTGGCTTTGCTATAGCGTTCAGTCTGCCAAAAGCGGTCCCAGGCTTTGTTGAGGGTTCGATACACCTGGGCGGGCGAATCGGTCCAATAGATCTCATAGGTCAATGGCAGCAAGCGAGTCATCGCGGTATTGGTGTCCACGCCCAAGCTGGCCAATGCTTCCGTAGAGCGTAGAAAAGATATCCATTGGGCAGAATCAGCCGCCGTGTAGTCATAACGCTGCATTTTAGCAGCGAACTGAAGGGGCGTACGCAGTCTAATTCGCTCGTTGCCCAGGATCAAAGAGATAGGCGTTTGCCTCCCGTTGCGAAAACGCTTGGTGAGGGTGTACATGTTTTCTCCCGCCGGGATCAGGTAGGATCCGGGTCGAACCGTCTGACAGCCCAGGATCTTGGCCGTGTAGATAAACCCGGAGGGATTGGACAGAATTCCTTTTTCTTGGAGCTGTTGGCCAACCCACTCGACCGGCATCGGAGTGGGCACTTGTATGCGGATACCACGCGAATGACGGGGGAGTGGCCCCAAAAGAAACCATAACAACCAAACAAGGCCGATGACAACAACCCCGATCACGATTCGTAAACGCATGCTACAATATAAAAAGAAAACCCCGACTTGTCGGGGTGTGTCAATGGCTCGTTTGGTTGATCAGCGTCCGCCAGCAGGGGTCGGCGCAGGAGCAGGAGCCGGAGCGGGTACCATCGGCGTGGTCTTAGGTGCCGGGGCCGGTGCACCGGTTGCCTGATTCAGTCGGTCTTCCACACCACTGCTGACGTTCTTAGGCATAAAAACCACCGATACGATGCAGAGTACAGCGATCAGTCCGCCAAAGATCCAGGTTCCTTTTTCCAGCACGTCCGTGGTTTGCTTAACTCCCATGAATTGGTTGCTGATGCCGGCGATGTTACCGGACAATCCGCCGCCTTTGGGATTTTGGATAAGTACGATCAGGCCAAGGATCACGGAGGCCAAAATGATCAGGATCAGAAAGAATATGGTCATGACGAGGAATTTAGTTCGTTAATCTTGGCTGCAAAATAAGCGCTTTTCGAGGGATCAAGCAAACTCAATTGCTGATAGATCCGGACGGCTTTCTGACGCTCGCCCTGCTTGATCCAGACTTCGGCCATGGCTTCGGTCCATACCTGTTTTTCGTCGAGCGATTCGTGGGCCAGGGCAGCCACCTGTTTTTCCTTATCTACCGGGATCTGACGGGTTACTTCCGCCAGGGGGAGTCGCTTCATCACTTTCAGCCAATCGGTAAAACTCTTCAGTTGCTGACCAAATCGATCGGACGGCTGATCCAGCGATGGTGGTTTGATTCCTTGCGAGGCGAAGTAGTCAACCGTATGAAAGGGTTCAAAGATCAGTTCGTCGGTCGAAGCGGGCTGGACCGAAACTGGATTCGTGTCGGTGGGGGCGATGGTCGATTGGGCCGTAGGCTTGGCTACCGGAAATGATTGAAAGAGCGCCTGGTGGATGGCCTGACGGGCCGGGTCGGTGTCGGATAAGCATTGCAAGGGTCCGCTAAAGGGATACTGCACTGCCAACTGATCGGCCGGGTGCGGCAATTGATCTTTCCAAATTTTCCAGAGAGTCTCCATGGGTAACGGCGAATTTACCATTTCGAGAAGATTCGGTTGAAAATCTCATCCGTCAGCGTCCGCAGCATCTCATCGAACAATGCGTTTTCCGCTTGGGTGAAAGATAAATTACTCCTGAAATCAAAACTGCGGCTGATGTCGTATCGATCGGTCTTGTTGGCCTTTAGGTCGCTCACGATCAGATTGATCCCCACCGTGAGTCGGTTGGTGGCCACTTGCTGGCCACTGATGGCAGCCGTGGAGAATGCATATTGGCTGATGGTAGCGTTGATCTCCCAATCGGCCTGGCCATTGGTCTGCGTCAGGCGTGTTTGTCCGATGATCTTCTGACGCAACCGATCGGTTAGCCGGGGACTCAATTGCGGATTAACATAACTGGCCCGGTTCTCGATGAAGTTGATCTTGATGGTCTTGATGCTGTCCGGCACCGTGGCATCATTCAACTTGTAGATGCCACAGCCGCTGGGTATCGCGGTCAGCAGCACGATGCTGATCAGCGATCCGATCCACGCAGCAATATGGAGGAGGCGTCGGTTCACTCTTCGATGTTGTATTCTTTCAGTTTTCGGTACAGGGTTCGCTCGCTGATCCCCAAATCGGCCGCAGCATCCTTCCGTTTGCTCTTATGCTTTTTCAGGGCTTTCAGGATCAATTCCTTTTCCTTGTCCAGGATGTTCAGGCTTTCCTCCACTTCTATTTGTGCGTCCACGGCCGTCGGGAGCGTAACCGGCATGGAGGAGCCGGAAGCAGTGGAGTGGGGGCGAGTGAAGGTAATGGGCCCATGCTGTTCCGGCAGGCCTTGCAGGTTCTCCAGTTCGTGGATGAATTGGGGGTGCTGCGCCGCCAGTTCCGGATTTTGTATCAATTCCAGGAAAAGTCTTTTCAGTTCCGTCACATCTTTCTTCATATCGAAGAAAAGCTTGTACAGTATTTCTCTTTCGTTGGCAAATTCGCGGTTCGAGGGGGCTGCACCGACCAATACCGGCATGCGGTTAGGAGAGACGGCCGGTAAAAATTGTTTCAGGGCCGTGGCGGTAATGCGTTTGTCTTTCGCCAGCACGGAGATCTGCTCCGCAATGTTTTTCAATTCCCGCACGTTGCCGGGCCAGGGATATTCATGAAGAACGCGCTGGGCCTCTTCATCCAATTGAATGGAGGCTGTTTTGTATTTATTGGCAAAATCGGCCGAAAACTTACGGAACAGTAAATGAATGTCCTCGGCGCGGTCGCGCAGGGCCGGCACCCGAATGGGAACGGTGTTGAGGCGGTAGTATAGGTCCTCCCGAAATTTTCCTTCTTGTACCTGCTGCAGCAGATCGCGGTTGGTGGCGGCTACTACTCGCACGTCCGTGCGTTGAACCTTAGAGGAACCGACACGGATGTATTCGCCGGTTTCCAACACCCTTAACAGACGGGCCTGCGTACCCAGGGGCAATTCGCCCACCTCATCCAAGAAGATCGTACCGCCGTTCACCGCTTCGAAGTATCCTTTGCGAGACTCTACGGCACCGGTGAAAGAACCTTTTTCGTGTCCGAATAATTCGGAGTCGATGGTTCCCTCGGGAATGGCGCCACAGTTCACGGCAATGAAGGGGTTGTGTTTGCGAGCCGACAAATGATGTATGATCTGCGAAAAAACTTCTTTGCCCACGCCGCTTTCGCCGTTGATGAGAACGGTCAGGTCGGTGCCAGCCACTTGCTCCGCCACCTGCAACGCAAAATTCAGCGCCGGGGCATTGCCAATGATGCCAAAACGATTTTTTATGGATTGTAGGTCTGACATAAAAACATTATTCGGTTACGAGACTGCCCAGGAGGGTAGCCTGGGTGCATTGGTCCACTTTTACTTGTACGTAGTCGCCGCGCTTTAATCCGGGTACGGTTTTCGGGAAAACCAAAACCTTGTTCTGACTGTTTCGTCCCATCCAGGATTGCTCATCTCGTTTGCTGTCGCCTTCGATCAGCACCTCAAAAACTTTTCCGATATCCTGCCGGTTGCTGATCAACGACAATTCGTTTTGCAACGCCACGATCTGCTGGAGCCTGGCTTTTTTGATCGATTCCGGTACGTCGTCGGCATATCGACGTTGCGCCAGCGTACCGGGTCGCTCGCTATAAAAGAACATGTAGCTGAAATCGTATCGGCTGTACTGCATGATGTCCAGCGTATCCTGATGGTCCGCTTCCGTCTCCGTGCAAAATCCTGCGATGATGTCGGAGGAGATGCCACAATCGGGTAAGATCTCCCGGATCCGATCGACCTTGGCCTTGTACCATTCACGGGTATAGGTACGGTTCATGAGTTGCAGCACGCGGCTAGAACCACTTTGCACCGGTAGGTGAATGTAGCGGCAGATGTTGGGATAACGTGCCATGGTGTGCAGTACTTCGTCCGTAATGTCTTTGGGATGTGAGGTTGAAAAGCGTATGCGCAGCAGGGGAGAGATGCGGGCAACCTGCTCGAGTAGTGCGGCGAAATGCACGGCGCTTCCGCCCGACTCCGGCGTGAAGTGATAGGAATCCACGTTTTGTCCCAATAACGTCACCTCTCGGTATCCCTTTTGAAAAAGATCCAAACACTCGGCCAGAATGGATCGATCGTCGCGGCTACGCTCCCGGCCACGGGTAAAAGGGACCACGCAAAATGAACACATATTGTTGCAGCCCCGCATGATGCTGACAAAGGCGCTGACGCCGTTGCTGCCCAACCGGACCGGTGCAATGTCGGCATAGGTCTCCTCCCGACTCAGCAAAACGTTCACAGCTTTTTGTCCCGTACCCGCTTCCTCGATGAGCTGCGGAAGGGTTCGATACGCATCGGGCCCCACGACAATATCCACCAGCCGCTCTTCTTCTAAGAATTTTGATTTCAACCGCTCGGCCATACAGCCCAAAACACCGATCAGCAATCCCTTTTTTTCCCGTTTGAGTTGTTTGAATTCCGTCAGCCGCTTGCGAACGGTCTGCTCCGCCTTTTCCCGAATGGAGCAGGTATTCAGCAAAATCAGATCCGCTTGGTCAGGCTGACGCGTCGCGCCATACCCTTGATCTTGTAAGATCGAAGCAACCACCTCGCTGTCGGCAAAATTCATCTGACAGCCATAACTCTCGATATAAAAATGACGGTCATACCGATTCGGATCGGCAGCAAACGGAGCAAAAGACTCTCCCTGCCTGGATTCGTCGTGCTGTTTATCGGTAGTGAGCGTGTGCATATCCAACGGGACTGCAAATATACAGATTAAATCACTCCTGTGACATCATGTCAGTGCCTTGGAATAATCTGATTAACAACTCTTTAATACATTTTTAAGCACCCTAACGTTTATTGTTATCTTGCTACACGGATGTTACGATGTTTCTCCTACAAAGCCCTTTTGCTTACTGGCCTGATTTTCTGGGGAGTGCATGCCCTGGCACAATCAACGGCGGGAAGAATATCCGGCGTTGTATTGGATGCCACACAGCAGCCTTTGACCGGGGCGAACCTGCGCTTGATATCCGGGACCGACACCTTGAATACAAAATCCTTGAGCGGCATCCTCAAAAACAAACAGACCGGACCGAGTGGTCAGTTTTCGTGGGAAGACCTGCCCGACGGGCGATATGCATTGTGGATCAGTGCCACCGGGTATCGAACGGTTCGGATCGATAGCTTACTACTGGACGATCGGCGTCGTTCCTATTCGTTGGGGACAATTCCGCTTCTTTTGAGTACCGCCGCACAGCTTGATTCGGTAGTGATCGTGGCCGATCGCTCGCTTATCCAATCCAAGGACGGGAACGTTACGTTTTTGGCCGGGGACTCACCACTGGCCGCCGGGTCTAATGTGTCGGACCTGATGACACAGGTGCCGTTGGTGAACAAGGATCCGGATGGGAAATTGACCGTGCGCGGAAAGGAACCCAAGATACTGATCGATGACAAGCCCGTGGAGTTGAACATGCAACAATTGCAGGAGCTGTTGGAGTCAATGCCCGGCAGTTCGATCGAAAAGATCGAGGTCATGACCAACCCGCCGCCACAATTTGCGCAAGAATCGGCGGTGATCAACATTGTCACCCGCAAGGGGCGGGTGGGGCGGACGGGACGCCTCGCGCTATCAGGCGGTACCCGCGGTGAGTGGTCGGCCAGCGGGCAATACACGTACCGAAAAGATCGACTCTCGCTGCAGATCAATGCCGGCTTCAATCAAAATCGCTTTGCCGGCGACGGATATTCCAACCGACAGAATATCTACTCCGATTCCACGAACCAATTCAATACCGTCTCGGATTTTTTGAATCGTTCGAAAAGGCCATCTGCCCGGGTCTCACTGGAGTATGAATGGCAAAAGAAGCATACGATCAACGTGGTGCTGCAGTATAACGACAACCGATTCCATAACGAAAACAATACCTATTTCAGTAACATCAACCGGTATGGTGATCAATGGCGATACAGCCTTCGGGCTGTTACGGCCCGGGGCGGTAATCAATCCCTGAACCAAACTACAACCTACACCTGGCGTCCGAAACCTGGCGAAACCCTTCGTTTCATATTCCAAACCAATGGCGCCGATAATTGGAACGTTCGCCGGTTCGAGCAAAATTTCTTGTTCAATGACGGCACCCCGATCGGGAAGGATTCGATCCAGTATCAGGATAATTTCACGCGGGTACTCGGCTGGAGCACCCGACTGAACTATGACCGGATGCTGGTGTCGAAGAAAACGTATTTGTCCACCGGTCTCTTTTACAACCAATCCCTCAACTGGGTAGATGTATTGGCGCAGTACCTGAAGTTGCCGGAGATCACGTTGGTGGATATGCCTGCCTTGAATCAGGATTTTCAATTCCGCCAGAATGTTCAGCAGTATCGTTTGTCCATCAAACAGCTTTTCACCGAGCATTTCAGTTTGCTGGCGGGGCTGATCTATGAACACACGCTCATTCGGTTCAATCTCCGGAAAGAAAACCAGGTTCGGGAAAATCAATATGGGAATTGGTTGCCTTTTGCCACCTTGAATCGATCCTGGAAAGACCGCTATAACCTGACGCTCTCTTATAAGCAATCCATTCGTCGACCGGGCCTGGGCGAGCTGAACCCCACGGTCGATTTCTCCGATCCGTACAATACCCGCTATGGGAACCCCGGTCTCATCGCGTCTACCTCACACAACCTCGACCTCGTGGCCGGCTGGAATCGATCGGGTCGGTTCCTGAATTTCGGTTTCGGTCACAATATCGTGCAGGACGTCTTCAGCCAGGTCCGTACCCTGGCCGACGAAGGGAAGACCTTGCTGACCTGGGAAAACATCAGCAATCGGAATGAATGGGAGATTAGTTATTGGAGCAGTTTTACAATATTTAAAAAATTGAAGATCAATAGCAGTGCCAGTTATATCTACAACTTATATGGAAGTTATGATAAGCTGGTACGCCGTTTTCGAGATGGGGGGTCGCTGACCTCGACGATCGGGGCGAATTATGCGCCGCATGACCGGGGGAGTTTCACCGGACAGTTCAACCTGAATCGGTTTGCTTCGCCGCAGGGCTTTGCCCGCTGGAACGGCAGTATGAATCTGGGGGCGCAATGGAAATTTCTCCAGAAAAGACTCGTGGTCTCTTTCAATGCGATCGATCCCTTGCGCGACCAAAGACGATACACTTTTACGTATGCACCAAACTTCTCGCTGGAGAGTTTTAGCAGAACCCGTACCCGAAATTTTAGATTGACCACGGCTTGGAACATACAATCAAAACCCAAAAAGCCGGTTATGCCGATTCGTTGAGTCCGAGGGCGGGAAGTCGTTTGGCCAGCCAGGAACGACCGCTGGGGAGGATCCACTGCGATTGTAATTCGGCGAGAGTTGACACCAGGTTATTGAAATAAAGCGTAGCGGGTCCGATATATCCATGCTCGATGGCATAGGGCAACTGAGTCAGGGGGAGCAATTGAATCTTGTCCTTGATCAAAAAAGCAAGCGTTGTTCGGTCGAGCAATTGCACGCCGTATTCTTTCTCGATGGATTGTATGAAGTGAACGGATGTATCGGTGCTGCAACCACTGACGGAGGCGGCGGTTTCGTCGGCGATCAAGACCAAAAATTGTCCGAAGAACAAATACCCGGCACCTTTAACGGCAGCCCCGTGGCTGGTCCACTTCGCCGTAAACACCTCCAGCTCTTTTTCCAATTGCAAGGCCTCGAGCAGGCTGAAAACACGTTTGGATTGGTAGACCCAAACGCGGGAATTCGGCG
The DNA here is from genome assembly GCA_005789565.1 of Bacteroidota bacterium. Taxonomy (GTDB): domain Bacteria; phylum Bacteroidota; class Bacteroidia; order Chitinophagales; family Chitinophagaceae; genus JJ008. The sequence continues at coordinate 10,915 of SXXL01000028.1, forward strand.
AAAGGCTGGGATCGATCAAGTGTTGATAGTCGAGATTCATTCGGAAAAATTCAACGAGGCTTCTACGATCTCCGCGATGTCCAATACCTGTACATCGGCCTCTCGTTCGGCGAGTTTCACACCATCACTCATCATGGTGTTGCAGAAGGGGCAGGCCGCGGCGATGATCGATGCGTGGGTTTCGAGTGCTTCCTGCGTGCGGTCGATATTGATACGCGTCTTTCCGGTCTCTTCCTCTTTGAACATCTGGGCCCCGCCGGCGCCACAGCAACTTCCTTTGGAGCGACAACGTTTCATTTCGACGAGCTCCACATCCAACGCCTCCAGCACTTTACGGGGAGCCTCATAGATCTGATTGGCCCGCCCGAGGTAGCAGCTGTCGTGATACGTAATGCGTTTACCCTTGAAGGAACCGCCTTCCTGGAGCCGGATCTTTCCTGAATCGATCAGTTGTTGCAAAAAGACGGTGTGGTGGATGACTTCGAAGTTTCCGCCCAGTTCGGGGTATTCGTTTTTAAGCGTGTTGAAACAGTGGGGACAGGCGGTGACGATTTTTTTTACGTTGTAGCCATTCAGAATTTGAATGTTTTGATAGGCCATCATCTGAAAAAGGAACTCGTTACCTGCACGCCGAACCGGATCGCCGGTGCACATTTCCTCTTTTCCGAGTATTCCAAAAGGGATCTCCAATTTCTGGAGGATACGGGAAAAGGCACGGGTAATGCGTTGCGCCCGTTGATCGAAGCTGCCGGCGCAGCCCACCCAGAACAAAACCTCCGGTTCTTTACCTTCAGCCAGCCATTCGGCCATTGTTTTGATCGGGGGAAGCGACATGTGGGGAATCGTTGAATGGAACAAAATTAACGCAAAACAGTGGGCTCCGGATAAGCCCCTTTATTTTTGCCCATGCCGATGAAACTGCCAGGTTGGATGAATTGGGAGAAATGGCCCTTCAAGCTGATCTATTTTCCATTGACCCCCGTTTGGCTTTGGTATTGTCTGCGCAGTGGCTCCTGTTGGTTTTTCAGTTCATCCAACCCCACCATCACCTTTGGTGGGATGGAAGGGGAGGGGAAGCGAGAAATGTATGATCAACTTCCCCCGGACTCTTATCCCCGAACGATCTATATAAATCCCCATACATCCGAAGCCGATTTGCTCCGGCAGATCGAGGCAGGATTTAGTTATCCCTTGGTTGTGAAACCTGATGTGGGCATGAAGGGGCTTTGGTTCGAGCGCATCGATCACGAGCAGCAGCTGCTGCGCTACCATCGAGCCGTTCCGGTGGAATACGTCGTGCAAGAATGGATCGATTGGCCGGTGGAGGTCAGCATCTTCTATTACCGACACCCCGCCATGGCGACCGGTACCATCAGCGGATTCATTCATAAAACTCTGTTGCAGGTGCAGGGGGATGGTCGTTCAACCTTGCTGGAACTGATCCGACAACACCCGAAAGCTTCAGAACGCATCGAAGAATTATCGCTGCGCCATGCCCTTCATTTTGAAACTGTCCTGCCCGACGGTGAATCGTATCTTTTGTCGCATGCCGCCAACCACAACCGCGGAGCTTTTTTCTATAACCTTTCCGACCGGATCCAGGGGTCGCTGACCGATCGGTTTGATGCGATCAGCCACCGGCCCCATTTTTATTATGGACGGTATGATCTGAAAGTCCGTTCCATCGATGATTTCTGTGCCGGCGGTGATTGTTCAATTTTGGAATTCAATGGATGTGGGGCGGAGCCCAACCATATTTATGATTGTGGGATGAGCCTGTGGCAGGCCTATGGCGTGATCTTACAACACTGGAAGATGCTGTTTGAGATCAGCCGGTACAACCACCGGCAGGGACACCGGCATTGGACCTTTCTGCGAGGCTGGCGCTTTCTTCGCATGTCTGCCAAGCATTTCCAAACCTTGGCCCTTCACCCCAAGCCTAGTTTGTAACTTCATGTCATGCCCCGCTTTCTAACCGTTTTTCTAGCCGGATTGGTCGTCAGTTTTCTGGGGTCGTTGCCTTTGGGCACCACCAATGTGGCCGCCATGCAGATATCGATCGATCGCGGGTTGTTGCCGGCCATTCAATTCTCCCTCGGATCGCTTATGGTGGAACTGGTTTATGTGCGGTTGTCGTTGTTTGCGGTGGACTGGCTTCACCGCAACAAAACCTTCATGCGTTACTTGAATGGGGTGACACTGCTCATCCTGATCCTCTTGATGCTGGAAAGTTTTCATTCGGCGCTGTATCCGGAGAATAACGCTCCGGTAGCGATCAGTCAGGTATTGCCGCCCCTGCTGTTTGGGATGTTCTTGTGTTCGATCAGTACGGCCCAGATACCTTTTTGGTTGGGCTGGTCGACCATCCTGATGGAGCGAAAAATTTTGTATCCCAATGGTGGGATGTATTGGGAGTATCTGCTGGGCATCGGATTGGGTACTTTTCTGGCCAATGGTATCTTTATCTATACCGGGCAATGGGCGGGCGAGAGTTTTTCTAACAATCCCGCGCTCTTGCATGGAGTGATCGGGAGTTTTTATCTGATCACAGCTGTTTGGCAGATTTGGAGAATGTGGAAGTCGGCCAGATCGAATGCCGCTTCTTCCGGTAATTGATCATTTATTGGCCCGCATCCAGGCATCACGTTCCTCGGGTGAAAATTTCCAAGGGGCAAAATTGTTCTCGACGTTTCCGAACATACCGGTCCACTCCCCGGGCGCATTGCTTTCCTCCATGACCAGGTAACGGCGTAACTGAAGGATGATGTCGAGCGGATTGATGCTCACGGGACATTCCTCCACACAAGCCTGGCAAGTGGTGCAGGCCCGAAGCTCCTCGACCGTAATGTAGTCGTGGAGCAATGATTTCCCGTCCGTATCCCGCTGATCGACCGGTAATTTTTTCAGGTCTTCCATCCGGTCGCGGGTTTGCATCATGATGCGTCGGGGTGATAGTAGCTTGCCGGTGTGTTGAGCGGGACAAGCCGCGGAGCATCGACCACATTCGGTGCAACTGAATGCATCCAGCAAATTTTTTTGCCCCAGATCCTGTACATCTTTGGCGCCGAATCGTCCGGGAGGCGCAACCGACGTAGCCGTGGCCGCGGCCGGATTCATGGCCAGTTCAACTTCTTGCTGGATCGAGGGCATGTTGCTCATCTTCCCCGGGGTAATCAGTGGCGCATAATACGCATTGGGAAATGCGAAAAGGATGTGCAGGTGTTTGGAATACGGCAGATAGTTCAAGAAGGCCAGAATGCCTAAAATGTGCAGCCACCAGCAACTTCTTTCCAGCGCGATCAAGACAGCATCGCTCGACCCATCCAGGAGCGGGTGAAGAAAAGAGGAAATGACGAAGGGACCGGTTGGGGCCGCTGCATAATGGCCGACATGACGGGCTTGCAAGAGGGTATCCGCAGCGTTCATGATGAGGAATAAGCTCATCAGGATGATCTCAATGATCAAAATAAGGTTGGCGTCGCTCCGGGGCCATCCATCGAGATCTTTGGACCAAAGCCGTTGGACCTTTATTAAGTTTCGCCTTGTCAGAAAGAAAACACAGGCCACCCAAACGCCCAGGGCCAACCACTCGAAGCTGTTGATGAGGATCGGATAGAGCGCCCCCAAGGGTTGATGGAACAGGCGATGGGCACCCGTAAGGCCGTCCAACACGATCTCCAATACTTCGATGTTAATGATGATGAAACCGGCATAAATGATCAGGTGCAGGAGTGCTACGGGAACGTTGCGAAACATTTTTTGTTGCCCCAGGGCCAGTCGAAAAACCTGTACCCAGCGCTTGGCCGGTTGGTCGGTTGGCAGATCGGGGCGGCCGAGCCGGATCATCTGCTGGATGGCTTGAATCCTGCGAACAAACAGATAAACGCCCGTACTCAAGGCGATCAAAAACAGCAGCGGGGATATCCAGTTCATGAATTAGTCGATGAGTTGAAATGCTACTTCCTTGCTGGCGGTGTAGCCGATCTTGTCCGTGGTGGTGACGATCAATTGCGCCGGTGTCAGGGATGTGATACCGGTGATGGTCCAGTTTTGAGAAAAATCAAAAAATCCGACATTCCCCGTGGAAAGGGTGCGATTGTACAAGACCGCATTGGTAGTTTTATTTCGAACCGTACACGTTATCGAGGCCAATACATTATCGTCCGTAGCATTGCCTCGTATCTGCAGAACGCTGCCGTTCAAAAAGATGGTGCCGGCCGTAGGATTGCTGAGGGTGATCTGTGCGGCCACATCCGGCTCTTGGTCGGAGTCTTTTTTACAGGCCGTCAGCAATAGGGCCAAGCCGAGTATCCAAAGGTTCTTTCGCATGCTACGAAATTAAGGA
>SXXL01000029.1 GCA_005789565.1 Bacteroidota bacterium
AACTACCGATCCGTTGCCCGGAATTTTCCGGGAGTGCAAAGATAGGCGGACCGCTTTTTTACCCCAAATGAATTTTCCTTTTTCTGTCTTGTTCAGATATCCGTGGACGGCGGACCGCGGACGGCGGACCATGGACGGCTGACTTGTATCCAATCCCCTATTTTTGTCCCCTAACCCCACGGGTATGCCCACCGACAAAAATCGTCAATACATCGACTTTGAACAACCCATCAAGTCCCTGATCGAGGAGATCATGGACCTGGAGGAAAAATCCCGCAAAAGCGCCGTGGATTACACCGAGGTCATCGCCGGACTACGCGAGCAAGTAAAGATCAAGCGACAAGACCTGACCCGAACCCTGACCCCCTGGCAAAAAGTACAACTGAGCCGGCACCCCGACCGCCCCTACACCCTCAAGTACATCGAAAAAATGACCACAGACTTCGTGGAATTGTTCGGCGACCGGAACGTGAAAGATGATAAGGCCATGGTGGGCGGTTTTGCCGATCTGGACGGACAGACCGTGATGTTCGTGGGCCAACAAAAAGGGAGCAATACCCGCCTTCGCCAAATGCGCAATTTCGGCATGGCTAACCCGGAAGGCTACCGAAAAGCCCTGCGGCTCATGAAGCTGGCCGAGAAATTTAATAAACCCATCGTTACCCTCATCGATACCCCCGGGGCTTTCCCCGGACTGGAAGCGGAAGAACGCGGACAAGGTGAGGCCATCGCCCGTAACATCTATGAAATGATGCGACTCACCGTGCCCGTCATCTGCATCATCATCGGCGAAGGTGCCAGCGGTGGCGCATTGGGCATCGGAGCGGGCGACCGCGTGTACATGATGGAAAATACCTGGTACACCGTGATCAGTCCCGAAAGCTGCTCCTCCATCCTCTGGCGCAGTTGGGATAAAAAAGAAACAGCCGCCGATCAACTCCGGCTTACAGCCGACCGCATGCTGGAATTCGGCATCATCGACGGCATCATCCCCGAACCCGCCGGCGGCGCCCATTGGGACTATGCTGAAGCCGCCAGTCACGTAAAATCAACCATCCTCAACGCCCTCCAAGAACTCTCCGCCATCGACCCCACTACCCGCATCGATCAGCGTATTGAGAAGTATGGTAAAATGGGGTTCTGGGAAGAGATGTCCGCCGACCGCTGATCCGCTGCGCGGACGGTCCACGGTCCGCAGTCCACGATCCGCTGTAAGTTTTTAACTGATAGTTTTTCGGTCGACGGCGGTCGGCGGACAGCGGACATTACAGCGGACTGCGGACATTTGACTGTACCTTTGCCCCCATGTTAAAAATCGGCGTCTTCGGCGTAGGCCATTTGGGAAAGTTTCATCTTCAGAACTGGAAAGAGATCCCGGGGGTGGAACTGGTTGGGTTCTATGACCCCAGCGATGAGCAAGCCCGGTTGGTGGAAGCTTCTTTCGGGCTCAAACGTTTTCCCGACCCAGAATCATTGATCGCGGTAGCCGAGGCGATCGACATCGTGGCCCCCACCGATCATCATTTCGATCTTTGCGAACGCGTGGTGCGGGCCGGTAAACATGTGTTTGTTGAAAAACCTATTTCCGAAACACTGGAACAAGCGCGCGCCCTGGTTAAACTCGCACAGGAATCGGGCGTGAAATTTCAAGTGGGACATGTTGAGCGTTTCAATCCCGCCTTCACGGCCGTAAAGGATCTGGGCTTGCAACCCATGTTCATTGAGGTACACCGACTAGCGCAGTTCAATCCCCGCGGTACCGAGGTTAGCGTGATCCTCGACCTCATGATCCACGACATCGACATTATCCTCAGCTTGGTGAACAGCGATGTCCGATCCATCTCCGCCAGTGGTGTAGCCGTACTGACCGATACACCCGACATCGCCAACGCGCGCATTGAATTTCACAACGGCTGCGTGGCCAACCTCACGAGCAGCCGTATCTCCATGAAAAAAATGCGCAAGATGCGCCTGTTCCAAAAGGACGCGTATATCGGAATCGACTTCCTGGAGAAAAAATCAGAAGTGATCCAACTGGACCAAGGACAAGACCCCGGTGCCTTCACGTTCGACATTCCCACGCCCACCGGCAATAAAACCATCGCGATCCGCAATCCCAACATACCCGATCATAATGCGATCGGACAAGAACTGCTCGCTTTTAAAAATTGCATCGAGCAAAATACCCGTCCCGTCGTCAACGAAACCGACGGACTCCACGCCCTCGATGTGGCACACCGGATTCTGGAGAAGATCGCACAAAACGGACACCACGAATGAGTCTGTTCCGTTCTCTGCCCGCCTGGCAAGCCTTTCTGAAACGTGGAATGGACATGGTGTGCTCCGGGGTGATCGGACTATTGCTCTCTCCTCTGCTGATCTGGATCGCCTGGCAAGTTAGAAGAAGCGGTCCTGGTCCCGTTGTTTTCCGACAGGAGCGTATCGGCCGAGACGGCAAGCCCTTTATCCTGTTCAAATTCCGGTCCATGTTCGAGCCCGCCGAACCGGAGGGTCCGGCCCTCTCCACAGAGAATGATCCGCGCATCACGCCCTTTGGAAAAACCATCCGTAAATGGCGGCTCGATGAGATCCCCCAACTCTGGAACGTCTTGAAGGGCGATATGAGCTTGGTTGGTCCGCGCCCCGAACGACAGCACTACATCGACCAGATCCTGTCGATGCACCCCGATTACCGTCAGCTATTGAACGTAAAACCCGGCCTCACCAGTTGGGGAATGGTGCGATTTGGATACGCGGAGAACATCTCGGAGATGATCGAGCGGAGTCGGTTCGACCTGGATTATATCCAACATCTTTCCCTGGCATTCGATGCCAAGATCCTGTTGCACACGATACGGATCATGAGTAAGGGAAACGGAAAGTAAATTCGTAGGCACCACATGCCCAGCCCCGCATCGATAACGCACCTGACCCGTCAAGAGGTCGATTCCATTCGCTGGAATGATTGCCTCGAGCGGGCCGATAATGGGAGTCCCTATGCCCGCACCGATTATCTCGATGCCTTATCTCCGGGTTGGGAGGCCCTTGTACAAGGCAACTACGAACAAGTCATGCCCCTGCCGGTCAGAAAAAAATTCGGGATCCGGTATTTATACCAACCCGCGCTCGTCCCCCAGCTCGGCGTATTTGGCAAATCGCTCGACAAAGAAGCGATATTGACCTTTTTGAAAGCCATCCCCTCGGATATCCAATGGATCGATGTGACGTTGAATCCGTCCAACCGACTCCAGCACCCCGACTACCCCATCCGCCAACGCAATAATTTTATCTTGCCGCTCTCGGATGATTATGCCACCCTGCGTAGTCGCTACCGCGAGAATCATCGCCGAAATCTTCAACGGGCAGAAAAAGCCGGTTGTACGATCGACCTAGCGACTGGCGTTCGCGAGATCCTGGCGTTGGTCCAAGCACATGTCATTCCCCCACCGAAAATCTCTTCCGCAGTACAAGAATCATTTTTGAGGCTCATGGAAAACTGGATACAGATGGGACGGGCGCAAACCTTTGGAGTCCGGGTCAATGATCAACTACTGGCCGGGGCCGTTTTCTTGATGCATCGCAACCGGGCCTATTATTTGCTCGCGGGCAATCATCCCAATGGAAAAACGTTGGGAGCCTCCCATACACTGATCGATGCCTTTGTTCAGGCGAATGCCGGCACGGACCGGATACTGGATTTTGAGGGATCGGACCTGCCCTCCCTGGCTTTTTTCTATGAGGGATTTGGTTCTTTTTCCGAACCCTATGGCTGGCTGCGGGTGTATCGTTTGCCTTGGTGGATGCAGTGGATCAAATCCTGACCTAAGAGGAACGCAAGTATTCGGCGGCAATGATCAGGTCGATAGGCTCGGTGATCTTTCGGTTTCTCTCCTCCCCTTGTATCAAATGCACCGGCATGCCGCTGTGTTCCACCAGGCTGGCCTCGTCGGTAAAATTGGTTTGGTAGGGCAACTGATAGGCCGGCAAAAGAATATCACTTCGAAAGGTTTGTGGTGTTTGCACAAGTCGGATCTGCGCGCGGGGCAGGGCGCGACTCTGATCACCTTCCAGGATCCGAATGCTGTCGGTGGCGGGGATCACCGGAATGGCCGAACCCAGGGTGCAGGCCTGTTCGAAGCAGCGATGGATCAGGGAAACGGACAGCAGACAACGCACGGCATCGTGCACGAATACGATCGAGGGTTGAGTGATGGTGCGCAAACCATTTTGCACAGAATGAAACCGTGTTTCACCGCCCGTGGTGAGGCGAATGCGTTCTTTCCCGGACAAATGATCCGTTATCTTTTTTCCGGCTTCAAGATGATCGGCCGGGAGTACCAGCACGATTTGCATATCGATATAACTGTTCAGGAAGGTTTCGAGCGTGTGTAAGAGAATGGGGCGACCGTTCAGTTCCAGGAATTGCTTGGGCTTGTCAGCTCCCATGCGAACGCCCACACCGCCGGCCACGATCACCGCGACTTTTGGCGGATTGGAGGAGAGGTCCCAGGTATGCTCGTGGCTCATCGTAGGTTTCGCGGGTGTTGTTGCAAAGGTATTGGTGCGGTTTATCCGAGCCAACCCAGTCGACGGCATTCCGTGAGCAGGGAATCGGGGGATATGGGAGAGGTTCCGACCTGTTCGCAGACCAATCCGCCTGCCAGGTTTGCGAGGTTGGCCATACAACCTGCATCGCGGGTGATAGCATAGGCCGCGGCTGCTACCGCGATCACGGTATCACCGGCACCGGAAACGTCTACTATTTGGCGGGGGTGACCGGCCAGCCATTCAGCCGTTTCCACGGTCTGATAATAGACGCCTTTTTCCGAGAGGGTGATCAGGGTTACTTGATGGTGCAGTCGATCGGTGAGGGAATGGTGCACGTGATCGAGTCGTTCGGCATCGGGTGTGGCTTGAAAGCCCAGGGCTTCCGAAACTTCCCGCCAATTGGGTTTGAATAGATCGACGTGTTGATAGGCGAAGAAATTTTCTTTTTTGGGATCGACGGCGGTGACGATATGCAATTCTTGACAGCGGCGGATCAGGGATTGGATCATCGATGGGCTGAGGACGCCTTTGTTATAATCTTCGAGGATCAGCAGTTGGGGGCGTTCGCTGCGGAGATATGCTTCGATGCGAGCAAGCCAGCGGCTTTCTTTTTCGGGATCGAGAGCTTGGGTAGATTCTTGATCGAGCCGCAGGAGTTGTTTTTGTTGATCGAGCACCCGGGTTTTTCGGGTGGTCGGTCGGGCCGGGTCTGTTTCCAGGAGTGTGGTACCGATGCCGGCTTGATCCAGTAGATCTTGGAGGATGGCGGCGGCCTCGTCTTGTCCCACCAGCGAGATCAACTCAACTTGTGCACCGAGGGCGCGCAAGTTGCGGGCCACGTTGCCGGCACCACCGATGCGTTCTTCCTGGCGTTGGTGGGCCACGACGGGCACGGGGGCTTCGGGGGAGACGCGATCGATCTGTCCGAAAAAATAAGTATCCAGCATGAGATCTCCGACGACGGCCACCCGCAGGGTGGACAGTTGCTCAAAGAAGCCGGCGTAGGGATTCATTATTTCGGGGTGGCCTTGTATTCACGGTTCAGCCCATCGATCAACTCGCGGGTGATGTTATGGGCGGTATCCTTGTAATAGAACAGGCCGGGTTCGTAGGAGATGATGTAGCTGTAGGTCGAATTCTTATTGAATGCTTTCAGGAACTGCTCGATCCGGCCCTTGATATCATTTTGACGACGGAGCACATAATCGCTGTATTCGGATTCCAGGGCTTGCTGACGGCTTTTGAGATTGTCGTCGAGGCTTTGCATTTCACGGCTGGCGGCATCGCTTTGTGCTTGGGTGAGGGCACCGCTGCTGGCTTGTTGCTGATAGAAGCTGAGTTTTTGCTGCATGCCTTTGCCGAGGCGGTCCAGTTCCGATTTGATCGCCTCTTCCCGCTTGCTCATTTCTGCTTTCAATTCCTTGACCATCTCAAAATTGGCGGCCACGGAATCCATTTCAAAATAGGCCATCCGAAATGTTCCGTTCGCGGCCGCACCGGGCAGGTTACGTCCGGTAACGGTACCGGCCTGAGGGGCCGAAAGGCTTACGTACAACAGATAACCTACCAGTGCGCTCAGGACAACATTCCAGATCACAAACGAACGGTTCATATGGATATTTTTTTACAAAGTAATAGCGGGCAGATCAATTCCGATAATGCCTTCCTTGGTTTAGGAAAGGCTTAACAGCAAAAAGAGCAGGACGGGCCTGCTCTTTTTGAGTGGATTGCTTTTTTATTCTTCTTCGTCGAAGACCATGGCCTCGCGGGTGACCTGCAGCAACTCGTATTCTTCTTTGTTGCCGACGATCATGCGATCGAACTCGCGCAGACCGGTACCGGCCGGGATCGGATGGCCGGTGATGACGTTCTCTTTGAGTCCGAGCATCTCATCCGCCTTACCATTGATGGCGGCCGAGGAGAGCACCTTGGTGGTTTCCTGGAAGGATGCCGCGGAGATCCAGCTCTGTACACCGAGGGAGGCCTTGGTGATACCCAGCAAGGTGGGCGCAGAGGTGGCGGGCATGGCATCGCGGTACTCGACGGGCTTTTGGTCGTTGCGGCGCAGCACGGAATTTTCTTCCCGCACTTCGCGCAAGGTAACGGTCTGACCCTTGATCATTCGGGCACTGTCGCCCGCCTCGGTCACGATCTTCTTATCGTAAATATGATCGTTTTGGTCCACGAACTCGAATTTATCGACCAGATCATCTTGCAGGAAGCGGGTATCACCCGGATCCACGATGTTTACTTTACGCATCATCTGACGAACGATGAC
>SXXL01000030.1 GCA_005789565.1 Bacteroidota bacterium
ACTCGGTGGTCCAGGCCGGCCGGATCGATTGCTCGATTTTCACCGATGCATAGCCGGCTGCTGCCATTTCCATTCGGATCTGCGCGGCGATCATGTCCATCGCTGGACAACCCGTGTAGGTGGACGTGATGATGATCACAACCTGATCATCCTGTATCTCTACGTTGCGGACAATGCCCAGGTCGAGGATCGTGAGTACGGGTACTTCGGGGTCGGCGACCCGTCCCAATACTTCATAAATGGAATCGATGGTTGCAGTCATGGGGCCACTTACCATTCACAGCCGGGATAGCTTCGTTGCAAGTATTGCATCTCGGCGAGTATATATCCCAGGTGTTCACTGTGTATTCCTTTTTTTCCGCCGTGGCGGGTGAGGGAGGTGACCGGCATCTCCATTCCCGCTTCCGCTAAGCAGGCTTTGACTTTTTCGGTCCACGCGGCTTGTAATTCCTCTACGCGTACACCCGACTCGAGCTCAAAGTTTTCCGCTTGAAACATTTCGTTCACGAATGGCCAGCTGTCGTCCAACGCTTGTTGCAGGCGTCGGCGACTTTCTTCCGTACCATCTCCTAAGCGAACGACCCACTCGCTGCTCCACCGTAGATGGTAGTTGACCTCTTTCAGGCTTTTTTCGGCGATGGCGCCGATCCGTTCATCTGCCTGCGTGCTCAACTGTTGGAATAACAATTGTTGGAAGGCGCTGAAAAAAAACTGTCGCAATGTGGTGTAGGCCCAATCGCTCTTGGGTTGTTCTAGCAGCAGGATGTTGCGGAATTGCCGCTCGTGGCGCAGGTAGGCCAAGGTGTCCTCGGTAGATCCGTTGCCTTGTAGTTCAGCGGCGTATTGATAAAAGCTGCGGGCCTGACCGATGAGGTCCAGCGAGATATTGGAGATGGCGATGTCTTGTTCGAGTACGGGACCGTGTCCGCACCATTCCGCATTGCGTTGCCCCAGAATGAGCGCATTGTCGGCCAGGTGCAAAATATAATCGAGTGTTGCCTTCACGTTGGGTTACATGTGACTGATGGCGTCGGGGAGATCGTAAAAAGTGGGGTGACGATAGATCTTGTCGGCTGCCGGATCATAGAGTTCACCGGCTTCTTCGGGGCGGGAGGCGTGGATGTCTTGGCTTTTCACCACCCAGATGCTGACGCCTTCTTGCCGACGGGTATACACATCTCGGGCATTCTCGATGGCCATTTGGGCATCGGTGGCGTGCAGGCTGCCGACGTGTTTATGGTCAAGCCCCTGTTTGCTGCGGATGAAAACTTCCCAGAGCGGCCAATCGTTTTTTGGTCCCTCCGGCGCGGGCGTGCCACCCGATTCTTGTCCGGGTATATCACCATAAAAAAACCGACGGATAGATGTATTCATATCCTTTGTTTAGGCGGCGTGGGCGGCCGTGCGTTTTTGTTTTTTTGCGGCATGGGCGGCGGCGGCTTCGCGAACCCAGGCGCCTTCTTCCCAAGCCTGTTTGCGGGCTTGCAGTCGTTCTTTGTTGCAAGGGCCGTTTCCTTTTACCACTTGCCAGAATTCATTCCAGTCGATCTCCCCGAAATCATAGTGATTCCGCTCGGCATTCCATTTCAGGTTCGGATCGGGAAGGGTCATGCCCAACAACTTCACTTGCTCTACGCACATATCCACGAATTGCTGGCGCAATTCATCGTTGGTCTTTCGTTTGATCTTCCACTTCATGCTTTGGTCGCTGTTGGTGCTTTCGGAGTCACGCGGACCAAACATCATCAACGCCGGCCACCACCAACGGTTGATGGCATCCTGACACATGGCTTGTTGTTCGGGCGAACCTTTCGACAAGACCAGCAGTGATTCAAATCCCTGCCGCTGATGAAAACTTTCTTCTTTGCAGATGCGAACCATGGCGCGGGCGTAGGGGCCGTACGACGTACGCGTCAGCATAACCTGATTCATGATGGCGGCGCCATCCACCAGCCAACCAACGGCACCGATATCGGCCCAGGTAAGCGTGGGATAATTGAAGATGGAGGAGTATTTCGCGCGACCACTGTGCAAGTCGTTGATGGTTTCTTCCCGGGAAATGCCCAGTGTTTCGCAGGCCGAGTAAAGGTAGAGACCGTGACCGGCTTCATCCTGTACCTTGGCTAGCAGAATGGCCTTGCGCTTGAGTGAAGGCGCACGGGAGATCCAATTGCCTTCGGGCAGCATACCCACGATTTCGCTGTGGGCGTGCTGACTGATCTGGCGGATGTTGGTCTTTCGATAAGCCTCCGGCATCCAGTCGAGCGGCTCGATCTTGGTCTCGCTGTCGATCTTTTCCTGAAAAACTTTCTCGAGGTCGTGAACGGACATAGGAATGATTTGCAGGGCAAATTTAATCAATCCGAACAGCTGTTTGGAAATTTGTGGAGCCCTTTGGGGTCATTTGGCATCAAAATCCACCACTAATTTTTCGCTGGTGGGGATGGACTGGCAGGTGAGGATATAGCCTTGGCGGATTTCATCCTCCTCCAATCCCCAGTTCACCTCCATTTTTACCTGTCCTTCCACGAGTTTGGCCTTGCAGGTGCAGCACATACCTCCTTTGCAGGCGTATGGCAGGTCGGCCCCTTGGTTCAGGGCCGCGTCGAGGATGGTTTGATCGCCGTTTTGGGGGATGGATACATCGACGGCTCTGCCATCGACCCGAAGGGTCACCACACTTTGTGGTCCGGCAGGGGCGTCGGCAACCGGCCGGGTCTGTTTTGCTTTTTGTTGCTGGGCGGCGGTGGTAAAGAGTTCAAAATGGATCTGTGTGGCCGGAATACCAAGGTTGGGTAAGGTGTTGCGAGCGGTTTCGATCATCGCTTCCGGGCCGCAGAGATAACATTCACTCACGGTGCGGTAATCGATCAACGATCCCAGTCGGTTCAATTTGTCGGCATCGATGCGGCCTTGGTTGATCTCGCTGTCGGTGCGTTCGCGGCTGAGCACGTGAATGATCTGTAGTCGACCGAGGAACTTGTTCTTCCATCCTTCGAGCTCTTCGAAGAAGATGATGGATTGGCGGTCGCGGTTACCATAGACCAACGTGAATTGGCTGTTGGGTTCGGTGTGCAGTACCGATTTGAGAATGGAGAGGACGGGCGTGATGCCGCTACCGGCAGCAATGGCCAGATAATGTTTGTGATGCGTTGGTTGAAGGGTGGGATGAAACTTACCCATCGGAGGCATGACGTCGAGGCGATCGCCTTTTTTTAGTTGATGATGGGCGTAGTTGGAAAATTTTCCGCCTTCAATCTTTTTGATGGCGACGGTCCATTTGTTCTCGTGCGGCGCGCTGCAGAGGGAGTAGGAGCGACGGATCTCTTCTCCTTCGATGCCGGCGCGGAAGGTCAGGTATTGTCCGGGTAAATAATTAAAGGAATCTTGCAGCTCCTTCGGAACATCAATTTGCAAGGAGAGGCAATCGGGGGTTTCCGCTTGAATGGAGCGAATGGTCAGTGCGTGAAAGGAGGAAGACATCAGGAGGATTTACGAAGCCCGTCAATAAGGATCCGGATCATGTTGTTCGACAATTCGTCGCCGCCGATCTTAGCCTGACTGCGGTGCCAGGATTCGATGCCGTTGACGGCATGCAGCATGACCAATACGGCGGTGGGGGCGTCGATGCGACGGATCTCTCCTTTCAGGATTCCGTCCTCGATGATGGCTGCAAACCGTTTGCGGTAGCTGCGTCGCTGGCTCTGGAAATTGGTCCGATACGGCTCATCGAGGTGGCGCCACTCACGATCGGTCACGATCACTTTCTCATAGTTGTCGATCATTTGTTCAATGTGAAAACGAAGGATCGATTCGATCTTATTGATGGAGCTTTGGCGATTGGATTCGATCTCCTGTAATTTTTCATTGAACAGGTTGGCCACCTCAAAACAGATGGCTTCCAGGATCTCGTTCTTGGAGCGGATGTGGTTGTACAGACTGGCGGCTTCGATCCCTACGGTTTCGGCCAGGTCGCGCATGGAGGAGGCGGCGAATCCGCGCTCGCGGAACATCGTGGCTGCTCGTTGCAGGATCAGGCCTTTTTTCGATGCTTTCTTCCGTTCGGTCTTTTTCATCTCTCAAAGATAGGAAACCTCGTGGGGACGGGCGGTTGGGCCAAATATGAAAGATTATTTCTGTAGGTTTGCCGCGCTTATTCACCTAATCCTACGTTATGTCCCTTATTTCTGTTGGCACCATGGCCTTTGATGCGATTGAAACTCCGTTCGGAAAAGTCGATCAGATCATTGGCGGCTCCGGTATTTATGTGGCCTATGCCGCCAGTCATTTCGTACAGCCCGTGAAGCAGATCTCCATTGTGGGAAATGATTTTCCGGAATCCGAGATGGAGGAATTGCGCAGCCGTGGGGTGCATCTGGACGGGGTGGATGTCCGCACCGATAAGAAATCCTTTTTCTGGAGCGGCAAGTACCACAATGACATGAACAGCCGCGATACGCTGGTGACCGACCTGAACGTGCTGGCCGATTTCGATCCCCATATCCCCGACGGTTATCAAGGGGCGGAGTTTCTGATGCTGGGGAACATCATGCCTAAATTACAATTGAACGTGATCCAGGAACTGAAGCAGCGTCCCAAACTCATCGTGCTCGATACCATGAATTTCTGGATGAACACGGCCATGAATGAATTGAAGATCGTACTTCGCTACATCGATCTGCTGTTGGTAAATGATGAGGAGGCTCGCCAACTGACCGGCGAATATTCGCTGGTAAAAGCGGCCAAGGCTATTCGTCAAATGGCCCCCAAATACTTGATCATCAAAAAAGGCGAGCACGGCGCGTTATTGTTCCATGAGGATCAGGTCTTCTACTCCGCTGCATTGCCGCTGGAGGATGTATTCGATCCAACGGGTGCAGGCGATTCGTTCGCCGGTGGATTCATTGGGTATTTGGCCAAGACCGGTGATATCTCTTTCGAGAATATGAAGCGTGCGATCATCGTGGGTTCGGCCATGGCCAGTTTCTGTGTCGAGAAATTTGGTCCCACCCGCCTCAAAGAGATCAATTCCCATGATATTCAGAACCGCATCCGTCAATTCAAGGAGCTGGTCAATTTTGATATCGAGCTGACTTGATCAACGGGTATTCACCAAGGTCAGCACCCTTTTCTCCCGAGTTTGTTTGCCACGTTTGTCATTCCATTCGGCCAATAAGATGTATTGTCCCGATGGCAGCCCTCCCCCTTTTTCATCCAACCCATTCCAGCTAAACACTGCCTCGGTACCGGCCAGGGTTCCGGAAGCCAGGTCGCGCACCCATACGCCGTTAGCCTGAAAGATCCGGAGTCGAAGGCGGTTGGCGGGCTCATCACTTCGCATTCGGATCTGCAGCACATCATCCCTTCCGTCGCCATCGGGAGATAGGATAGAGGAAGATAATTCGAGGGCTTGATCGGAGGCAAACTGCCGGTATTGTGAATTGCGCCGGGTCGGTGTTCCGTACCCCACGGTGCCGGCGGCCGATTGCCAGTTATTTCGATCCTGTGTTTTTCCTTGCGGATCGATCCGCTCCAGGGCTACGCCCGTTTTCGAACGCAGCAGTGGAAAATGCCAATCGTCCCAGTACATCATCTCCTCGATCGCTTTGCCCTGTGCATTCAGTATCACCAGATTTCCGGTGGCATCGGGTAGCGCCGGCAGTGACCTTGTCTCGATCACCCAATCGGGTTGCTGTACAAAATAATGTCGCTCCAAGGCTTTGGGGTCGGAGGATAGTACCAGGTGATCGTTGGGGAAAAAATATCTCGGTTCTTGTCGGACTGACGCGATGTTTCCCAGGTTGCCCGTGGCGGTTCGGGCGGACAAATACAGCTTCGAAAGATCTAGGATCTTTTTTCCGATGTTCAAGTGTTCTACATAATCCACGCCACCCGCAGGCGGATCGAATAGGATCTCATTGAGGCGGATATCGGCCGTATCCGGTTCGGAGGGTAGTCCGATCCGCGTGGTTGTCTTACCGATGATTTGATTGCCGGCCAGGTCGCTTATTTGCCGAAAGCGGAGGGAATAAATTTTTTCTTTTCGCAGTGGCCAGTCCGTTCGCAATTCTATCCGATCGAACAAAGGCGGCAGGCAGCGGACTTCGGTGATGCTGCGTCCGTCCGACAATTCATACAAGGCCGGCTGTTCCACGGCGGCGCTGTCCAGTGCCTCATCCCATAGAATCATCAGTCGGGTGGAGTCGATTGCATACACATTATTTAATTGAGGCGGATCGAGGTCGGTCCAACTACGGGCAATGGAATTGGGTTTTCCGGGTGTACCACCCTGCGGGTGGGTTGCAGAGCCCCAATTGATCCGAAAGGTTCCGGGATGTTCGGCATCGATCATCTCCAAGGACCATCCGCCTTCTTTTTTCAATTCGGTCGAATGCCACTGCGCCGAATATTCGATTGCGTGCATGATCTGTCCCCCCGCATTTTTCAACATCAGCCTTTCCCCTTCGTTATCCAGCGAAGGAAACCCTGTTATGCCCAGGCATCTGCCGAAGGCGCTGAGGGAAGAAAGGGCGGAAGTGGGACAAACGATCAGCACACTATCCGGCAGTAAAGAGAGAGCGGGAAATGGACTGGTTTGATTTCCGGCATCTGCCAGTCGCCAGCCCAGCAGCGAAACAGGCGCTTGGCTTCGATTGCGGAGCTCGATCCATTCGAAGGGGGGTAGTCCCACAGCCGGCGTGGGATCTGCGAAGATCTCCTGCATGACAACCTCGTAGCGTTGTGCCAAGACCCAATAAGGGAATAAAAGTAACAGGAGCGTGAAGGGACGACGCATGTTGTAAAAATGCGTTGGCGGGGAGGGGGAAAACAAAAAAAGGGGGGGAGAAAAATCTGTTCGGGTGGGGGAAAATTCGCGGAGGGGCGTTAAGTCTGCCGGATGGATCAGGAGCCGATGAGTTCTAAAAATTCAGCTTCGCTCAGGATCTTGATGGTATTGATCTTTTTGGCTTTTTCCAATTTGCTGCCGGCGTCTTCGCCCACGACCAGGTAGTTGAGTTTGGCGCTGACGCCGCTGAGGATCTGTCCGCCTTTTGCCTCTGCCATTGCTTCGGCCGCACTGCGTTTCAGGGTAGGCAGGGTACCGGTGAACAGAAATGATTTTCCGCTGAGGGAGCCGTCGGTTGTTTTGGTCTTGGCTTCTTGTTTCAGGGCAAGTCCGAGTGATTCCAATTTCTCGATCAGTCGGATATTGCTTTCTTCCTGAAAGAATTGATGGATGCTGCCGCCGACTTTAGGTCCGATGTCTTCCCATTGTTGCAGTTCTTCCAGCGATTTATCTTTTAGGTCTAGTGGGTGTGTGATCTGCCGTGCCAGGGTTTTGGCGGTGGTTTCTCCCACGAAGCGGATGCCGAGTCCGTACAGCAGCCGGTGCAGCGGTTGTTTTTTGGAGGCTTCGATGGAGTGTTGGAGTTTCTCGATGGATTTTTTTCCGAATCCTTCCATCGTGCCGATCTTTTCGTAATCGAGTTGATAGATGCCGGGGATGTCGGGCAGTAATCCGGCCTCATAGAATTTGCGGATGTTGGCTTCGCCGAATCCGCGGATATCCATCGCGTCTTTGCTCACAAAGTGGATGATGCGTTCCACGGCTTGCGCGGGGCATTCCCAATTGCCGCAGCGCCAGACGGCTTCTGCTTCTTCTTTATGGAGTGCTTGTTGGCAGATGGGGCATTGGCGGGGGAAGACGATCTTTTTTTCTGTTCCGGTTCGGGCGTCGGGGAGAGATTTCACGATCTGGGGGATGACGTCGCCGGCGCGTTCGATGAGCACTTGATCGCCCAATCGCAGATCTTTTTCGCGGATGTATTCTTCGTTGTGAATGGAGATGCTGCTGACGGTGACGCCTCCGATGGCAACCGGTTCGAGTTTGGCCACGGGGGTGACGGCTCCGGTGCGACCTACCTGGAATTCGACCGACACCAATTGGGTGGTGGCTTGGCGGGCTTTGAATTTGAAGGCGATGGCCCAGCGGGGGTGGTGGGAGGTCATCCCCATTTTCTCCTGGAGCGACAGTTCATTTACTTTAATGACCATGCCATCGATCTCGTAGGGCAGGGAGTCACGTTCGGTTTCGAAGGCCTGGCAGTAGTAGATTACCCCTTGAATACCTTGGAATACGCGTTTCTCTCGTTGGGGGCTGCGGAAACCGAGGTTCCACAATAGCTCGATGGATCCTTCGTGGGTGAGTAAAGCGTTGGGGGTAGACTTGCCGGGCAGCGGGGTGTAATAGCTGATGTGGTAAACGAAGGCTTCGAGGTTTCGTTTGGCGACTTGGGCGGGATCTTTCAATCGCAACGTGCCGGAGGCGGCGTTTCGAGGATTGGCCAGTGGGGGTTGGCCTTCTTCCATGAGGGCTTCGTTATATAGACGGAATTTTTCTTTGTCCATCAACACTTCACCGCGGATCTCCAGTTGTTGAATGCCGTGCTCGGAGAGGGAAGCGTGCAGGGGGAGGGATCGGATCTGCCGCACATTAGGTGTTACATCGTCGCCTTCCACGCCGTCGCCTCGGGTGGCACCGCGGGTGAGCCGATCGTTTTCATAGATCAGGGAAATGCTGCCGCCGTCGAATTTGGGTTCGACGCAGTATTCGATGGTGTCGAGTCCGGTCAGCTCCCGGGCCTTCCGGTCGAAATCGAGTAGGTCCTCGGCATTGTAGGAGTTTTCCAGCGAGAGCATGGGCACGAGGTGCTTCACGGTGGGGAATTCGGACGTGAGTTCGCGGGCCACGCGTTGGGTGGGGGAGTCGGGCCGAACGAGCGGGGGATTTTCCTTTTCCAATCGCTCCAGCTCCTTGTACAAAAGATCGTATTCCGCGTCCGCTATTAATGGATCGTGTAATATGTAATAGCGGTGTTCATGAAAGCGTAATACGTCGCGCAGCGCATCGACCTGTTCTTTTCCCAAGGGGAATTGCGCTGCTTGCCGAAGCAAGACACGGGTTTGTTCAATTTGGGGATCGGACATGAGCCGGAGCTTTCAACAGGGAAGCCAAAAAAATTTTCTAAATATACAAGCATTTTGGCTTGGGCCTTGCGGGTCTAATGTGTATTAAGTACATATTTTCAGTAGATTTGTGAATCATTTTTCAGTCAAACGATTTTTATGCGATTGCCGTTGTTGGTGCTCTTCTTTTCTGTCTCGTCTGTTGTGCGTGCTCAGGTATTGAGCTGGATCCCTGCTTTTCCGCAGGCGGGCGATAATATTTCCGTTACGGTCGATGCCACGAAGGGAAATCTGGGGTTATTCAATTTCACCCCGGCTTCCGATGTGTATGTGCACACCGGGGTGATCACCAATTTGAGTACGGCGCCGAATGACTGGAAGTACGTGAAATTCAATCAGGCCTTCAATCAGCCCAATGCGGCCTTGCAGGCCACCTCGTTGGGAAACAACCAATGGCGGTTCGATATCACCAACATCCGTCAATACTATGGGGTACCTACCAACGAGACCATCTTGCGGATCGCCATCCTGTTCCGGAGTGGAAATGGCAGTACGGTGCATCGGAACACGGATGGGAGCGACATGTACATTCCGATTTATTCCAGCACGATCGCCACTCGATTTACCCAACCTCCTTTTCAGCCGACCTACACTCCCATCCCCGAGCCGATCAACAAGCAGGTGGGGGAAACGATCTCTTTAACGGCTATTGCGAGTGGCACGGCCGAAACCATGCGACTGTTTTTGAATGGTACGCAGATCCAAACGGTCAGCAACGCCAATACGATCTCGGCCACACCTACGCTGAGTACGGCGGGGGCGCAGACCGTGGTGGCCCAAGCCACGCAATTCGGCACCACTCGAACCGATACGCTCCGATTCTTTGTGGCCAACGCGCCGAATGTAGCGGCCTTGCCGGCCGGGGTGCGGGACGGGATCAATTATGAGTCCGGCAACACCTCCGTTGTATTGGTCTTGAATGCGCCGGGCAAGAACCGCGTATCGGTGATCGGTGATTTTCCGGGGAGCAACTGGCAGGAGCAGACCAACTTTGTAATGAACAAGACGCCGGACGGCAATTACTGGTGGATCCGGCTCACCGGTCTGACGCCCGGTACGGAATATAGTTTCCAATATTTAGTAGATGGCAGTTTGCGGGTGGGCGATCCGTATGCCGAGAAGGTCCTGGATCCTTGGAACGATGGGTCCATTCCTTCCAACACCTATCCGAATTTGAAGGCGTATCCGACGGGACAAACCACGGGCATCGTCAGCATTTTTCAGACCAACGAACCCGGCTACACGTGGGCGGTACCGAATTTCACTCGGCCCGATAAGCGCAGTTTGGTGATCTATGAATTATTGATGCGCGATTTCACGGCGGCCCGCAACTGGCAAACCCTACGCGATACCCTCTCCTATTTCAAACGGTTGGGGGTAAATGCGCTGAAGGTGATGCCCTTCCATGAGTTTGATGGCAACGAGAGCTGGGGATACAATCCCTGTTATTTTCTCGCCCCGGATAAATTTTATGGGACCAAGAACCGCTTGAAGGAATTCATCGATACCTGTCACGCCAATGGCATGGCCGTCATTATGGACATTGCCCTTAATCATACCACGGGTGCCAATCCCCTCGCGGCGTTGTATTGGAATGCGGCCTTGAATCAGCCGGCGGCCAACAATCCCTGGCTCAACGAAACGGCCCGCCATCCCTTCAATGTATTCAACGACTTCAACCACGAGAGTTTGCGCACCCGGTATTTTACCAGCCGTGTCATTGAGCATTGGTTAAAGGAGTATAAGCTGGATGGATTTCGGTGGGATCTTTCCAAGGGATTTACACAGGTCAACAGCGGATCGAATGTGGGCGCCTGGAGTTCCTATGATGCCAGTCGCGTGGCGATCTGGAAGCGGTATTACGACACCTGTCAGCTCAAATCATCCGGCAGTTACGTGATCCTCGAGCATTTTGCGGACAATAGTGAGGAGACCGAGCTTTCCAATTATGGTATGATGTTCTGGGGTAACAACACCACGCAATATCAAGAGGCGGCCATGGGATTTGTGGCCAACTCGAATTTCGAGGGCAATCTGTTCACGGTAAGGGGTTGGACTCAGCCACACCTCATCGGATACATGGAGAGTCACGATGAAGAAAGATTGATGTATAAGAATCTTCAATTCGGGAATTCTTCGGGTTCGTATAATATCCGCGACCTGAATACGGCCTTGCGACGCATCGAGTTGACGGGGGCGTTCTTCTACATGATGCCGGGGCCCAAGATGCTTTGGCAATTTGGGGAGCTGGGGTATGATTATTCGATCAATCATTGCCCCGATGGAACGGTCAACAGCAATTGCCGCACGGCCAACAAACCGGTTCGCTGGGATTATCAATCGAACCTGAACCGTCGCCGCATTTATGATGTATACGCAGCCTTGAACAAGCTTCGGGCGCATCCCTGGTATCGAAACAACTTTACGTCCAACCGGATCGGGCGCAATTTGGGCGGTGCGTTCAAATGGTTGCAGATCACAACGGATACTTCCAATATTTGTGTGGTCGGAAACTTTGATGTGGTACAGCAATCGGGAGATGTTACTTTCCAGAACTCCGGCACCTGGTATAACTACCTTACGGGGGAAACCTTTTCAGCCACGGGTAGTGCACAATCCATCACCTTGCAACCGGGTGAGTACCGGGTCTATGTGAACCGCAACGTGGTGAATCCGGTGGTGACCTCCGTACCGGGTGTGGTGAATCCGATCGGTAATTTTTCGGCCAAACTTTATCCGCAACCCAGCTCCGGACCTTCCTGGTTGGAGGTTCGACTGCCCCGGGCCGGATCGATACAAGCCCAGTTGGTGAATGCCAGTGGCGGGTTGACGCGCACCGTGGTGGATCGTCGTTATCCGGCCGGTACGCATCGGATCTCGCTGGAGGAGACACTTCGTGGTTTGCCGGGCGGTACGTATTGGATCCGGTTGCAATCGCCTGAGGGTGCACAAACCTTACGGTTGGTTTATATTCGCTGATCGAACGATAAGGTTATGACCCCCATTACGAATTTCAAGTCTGCCGCGGCAGAGAAACGCATTCACCAGTCCTATTTCAAGATCGCCTTGTCGGTCGACTGTGTCATTTTCGGTTACACGGAAAAAGAATTACAGGTATTGGTGATCAAATCGGATCTGAAGGAGTTTGCCGGACAATGGTCGCTTTTAGGCGATCTGGTACGGCCCGAAGAGAATATCGACGAAGCCTCATATCGGGTGTTGGAAGAGCGGACCGGTCTCAAAAACGTGTACCTCGAGCAGGTCCAGGCTTTTGGGGAGTGTAAACGACACCCCTCGGGTCGGGTAGTGACCATTGCCTACTATTCGCTCATCGATATCAGCAACCACAAATTGCAGTTGAGCGACAACGATCTGTGCTGGCGTCCTGTTCGGTCGCTCCGAAAAATGGCCTTCGACCACCGACAGATCCTCGACACCTGTCTGCAACGGTTACGCGAGCAGGTTTTTGAAAAACCCTTGCTGTTCAATCTATTGCCTGCGAAGTTCGCCCTCCGCAACCTCCAGGAATTATACGAATCGGTGTTAGGCGAATCGCTCGACCGACGGAATTTCCGCAAGAAAATCGCGGTGAAGGAATGGCTTCGGGAAACCGGCGAGTTGGAGCGCTCCGTGCTGCATCGCCCCGGGCGTCTGTACACCCGGCAGGCCGGTTCCAAGCGATGATTCTGTTCACCTTTTTCCCTCGAAAACAGGAACTGTTTTCTACAAAAAATTTTTTTAATAAATTCTTCATTTTGGGGTAAAGCAGTAAATTTGTGTATTAAGTACACTAACTATCCGGTGTACGTAAGAAACCAAAAAAAACTGATTGTTATGTCATTGAAAAAAATGCTTCAGGCATGCCTGTTGTGTGTGGGCGTTCTGGCCACACAGTGGGTATTTGCCCAGGACCGAACGATTTCCGGTAAGGTTCTGGATTCTCGTTCCGGAAATGGACTTTCCGGTGCTTCGGTAACCGCTTCTACTTCGAAGCGCGGCACACAAACCGATGCTGCCGGTGCGTTCAAGATCACCGTTACGGCTGCCGACAAATCCGTCTCCGTTTCTTCGGTTGGTTATGCCACTCAAGTGGTTTCCATCGAAGGAACCGATCAAGTACAGGTAACGCTGGCCGCTGCTGCCGGAGACCTGGGTGAGGTGGTGTTGGTGGGTTATGGCACGGCGCGCAAGAAAGACTTGACCGGTTCGGTGGTAACCGTCGGTTCCAAGGATTTCGCGAAAGGTCCCCTGACCTCCCCCGAGCAGTTGATCAACGGTAAAGTAGCCGGTGTGCAGATCACGGCGCCCAGTGGTGCTCCCGGTGCCGGCGGACGGATCCGTGTTCGCGGAACCTCTTCGCTTTCGGGTAGCAACGATCCGCTGATCATCATCGACGGCGTGCCCATCGATCAGCAAGGTGGTATCGCCGGTTCGGCCAACCCCTTGAACCTGATCAACCCCAATGACATTGAAACCTTCACCGTTTTGAAAGATGCTTCGGCTACTGCCATCTATGGTAACCGTGCTACCAACGGGGTGATCCTGATCACCACCAAAAAAGGTAAGTCGGGCAAATTGAAAGTTGGTTTCTCTACACAGAATTCTTACTCGATGGTGGGCAACACGGTCGATGTACTGACGGCCGATGAGTTCAAGGCCATGGTCAATGCCAAAGGAAATGCCACTCAAAAGAGTTTACTGGGGGCGGCCAATACCAATTGGCAAGACCAGATCTATCAGGGAGCGATCATGAGTGACAACACCATTTCGCTGACCGGTGGACTGAGCAACTTGCCGTATCGTCTTTCGATCGGATACCTCAACCAAACCGGTATCTTGAAGACGGACAAACTGAGCCGGGTAACCACCAGTTTGAACCTCAGCCCCAAGTTCCTGAATAACAACCTGAAGGTGGACTTCAACCTGAAGACCTCCATGTCGAGCAATAATTTCGCCAACCAGGGTGCTATCGGCGGTGCGGCTTTCTTTGATCCGACCCAAGTGATCAACCGCAACGACAATCGTTTCGGTGGTTATTGGGAGTGGATGGCCAACAACAATCAGCCCGATGGACTGGCCCCGAAAAATCCGCTTGGATTGCTGAACCTCCGCAACGATCAAAGCGATGTATCTCGATACATCACCAACCTGCAATTAGATTACAACATTACGCAGGTACCCGGTCTGCGGGCCAACCTGAACGTGGGTCTGGATTATGCGAAAGGAGAAGGCACTGTCTTCATCCCGGATTCTGCGGCCATGACCTACATCCGCGGAGGCGTGAACAACCAGTATGATAATACCAAGAACAACAAGTTGCTGGATTTCTATCTGAATTATACGCGCGACATAAAGTCGCTGAAAGGTCGCCTGGAATTGATGGCCGGTTATGGCTACCAGGACTTCCTGCGCAAGGCCACCAACTATCCCGACAATCGTGCCAATGGAACGGTGTTTGCTCCGGCTGCTCCTTTCCCCTTCGAGGCACAGAACACACTGGTTTCTTTCTATGGTCGTACCAACCTTTCCATCAACGGAAAGTATTTGCTGACCGCCACGCTGCGTCGTGATGGTTCTTCCCGTTTCAGTCCCGAGCAGCGCTGGGGTATCTTCCCCTCTGCCGCGTTCGCCTGGAACCTCTCCGAAGAGTCATTCCTGAAGAACAGCAAAGTTTTCTCGAACCTGAAACTTCGCTTGGGTTATGGAACGACCGGACAGCAGGAGATCGGAAACGACTACGCGTACATCGCCAACTACACGCTGGGTACACAAACGGCCCAATACCAGTTCGGCAATACCTTCTATCCGGTTCAACGTCCGGTTGGATATGATGCCAACATCAAATGGGAGACCACTACTACTTACAACGCCGGTATCGACTTTGCCATCGGCAAGGGTCGTGTAACGGGTAGTTTGGATTATTACTTCAAGGATACCCGCGACCTGCTCAGCTTCATCGATGTGCCGGCCGGTACCAACTTCACCAACCGCATCTTCACCAACGTAGGTGATATGACCAACCGCGGGGTGGAATTGCAGATCAACACCAACCTGGTGAACAACAAGAAGTTCAACTGGGATTTCGGATTCAACGTTACCTACAACACCAACGAGATCACCAAGCTGACCAAGTTTGAGGATCCCACCTTCATCGGTGTCGCAACCGGCGGTATTTCCGGCGGTGTGGGCAATACCATCCAGATCCATACGGTGGGCTATCGTCCGTCTTCTTTCTTTGTACTCCAGCAGGTGTACAACGGAGATGGCAAGCCGGTGGAAGGTTTGTATGTTGACCGCAACAAAGATGGTTTGATCAACAACCTGGATTACTATCGTTATCAGTCGCCTGAGCCCAACTGGATCATCGGTGCAACAACCTCCGCTTCCTATGGAAAATGGAGTGCGTCTACCGTACTGCGCGCCAACATCGGAAACTACATGTATAATAACGTGTTCTCCGGTAACGGTACGTTCCAGCCCGGTTCGCTGCGGTTCCTGAACAACGTACACCGCAATTTCTTGTCCACCGAATTCATGGTGCCTCAGTATTTCTCTGATTACTACGTCGACAACGCTTCCTTCCTCCGGATGGATAACTTCACCGTAGGGTATGATTTCGGAAGTGCCCTCAAGGGTATCAGTAGCCTGCGTGCCAATTTCAGCGTGCAGAATGCCTTCGTGATCACCAAGTATCAGGGACTGGATCCGGAGATCGCCGGTGGTATCGACAACAATTTCTATCCCCGCCCCCGCATCTTCACCCTGGGCTTCAACGTGGAATTTTAATCTGAAAAACCAACAAACGAAATCATATGCGTAATACATTCAAATGGTTGGGGCTCCTGTTGATCACGGCAGTGACCTTCGCAGCCTGTACCAAAGACCTGGACCGCAAGCCGAAATACGGCAATACCGCGGCCTCCCTGTATGTCAATCAGGATGGATATCGTTCCGTGTTGGCGAAGTTGTACGGTGGCCTCGCGCTCACTGGTAACAGCGGACCCGACGGACAAGGCGACATCGCCGGTATCGATGAAGGATTCTCCAGTTATATCCGCCAGTATTGGTCCGCTCAAGAGCTGACTACCGACGAAGCGGTGATCGGCTGGAACGATGCCACCATCAAAGATTTCCATAACCTTTCCTGGAGCCCGGCCGACGTGTTCATCCGCGCGCTTTACAGCCGGATCTACTTCCAGATCACACTGGCCAATGAGTTCATCCGCGAAAGTTCTCCCGCCAAGTTAGCTGAGCGCAACATCTCTGGCGCGGATGCTACGGAGATCGGTTTCATGCATGCCGAGGCTCGTTTCTTGCGCGCCCTCAGCTACTACCATGCGCTGGATCTTTTCGGAAACGTTCCGTTTGTGACCGAAGCTGATAATGTGGGTGCTTTCCTTCCCACGCAGATCAGTCGCGCCAATCTCTTCAAATACATCGAAGACGAACTGAAGGCGATCGAAACGCAGTTGAAGGATGCTCGTTCCAATGCTTATGGTCGCGCCGACAAGGCCGCTGCCTGGGCCTTGCTGAGCCGTCTTTACCTGAACGCGGAGGTTTACTCCGGCCAGGCTCGCTACGGCGATTGCATCACCTATTGTAACAAGGTAACAGCCGTTACCGGATACACGCTCGGTGGTAACTACCGCAACCTCTTCCTTGCTGACAACAACACCACTGGTGCCAGTGAATTCATCTTTGCTGTGAACTTTGATGGTATGAAGACCCGCACTTGGGGTGGTACTACCTTCCTTTGCCACGCGCCCGTGGGCGGATCGATGCAGGCCTCCGATCATGGACTGGATTTCGGATGGGGCGGTATCCGCACCACCAAGGAGTTCGTCAACAAATTGACGGATGTATTGGATAGCCGTCGTAATTTTTATACGAATGGGCAGAACCTCGATATCAACGATATCTCTGAATTCTCCAATGGATATGCCGTGATCAAGTTCCGTAACAAGACTTCGACCGGTGGTAATGGTTCCAACCCCACTTGGGTTGATACTGACTTCCCGATGTTCCGTTTGGCAGAGATCTACCTGAACTATGCCGAAGCCACTGCGCGCGGCGGTGCTGGTGGAAACGCTACAACGGCGCTGAATTACATCAACGCCCTGCGTACCCGCGCTTACGGAAATGCAACCGGCAACATCACTGCCGCTCAAATGACCGTTCCTTTCTTGTTGGATGAGCGTGCCCGTGAGTTGTACTGGGAAGGTGTTCGTCGCACCGACTTGATCCGCTACGGACAATTCACCGAGGGTACGTATCTCTGGGCTTGGAAGGGTGGTGTTCAAGCTGGTCGTTCGGTAGCGAACACGCGCAAGCTGTTCCCCATCCCCTCGGCCGATCTGGTTGCCAACCCCAATCTCGTTCAAAACCCCGGCTATTAATAGAACTCGTCAACCCGCAATACCGAAAACATGAAAAACATTCAAAAACTCACCTGGCTGCTGATCGGCGGAGCCCTGCTCACCCTCAGTGCCTGTAAAAAAGAAGAGACCCGTGCTGTGCTCGCGCCGGCTGCCGGTCTGACCTTGTCTGCCACCGCCACCACGCTGGTGCTGACACAGGCCAATCAGGATAACAATGCTGTATCCCTCAGCTGGACAAAAGCCAACTTTGGATTTGATGCCGGCATTAACTACACGCTGGAGATCTGCCGCGGCGGAACCAATTTCGCGACGGCCAGCTCCACCACCATTAACATGAATACTCTCTTGGCCAAAACCTTCACCGTGAAGGATTTCAACGCCAAGATGCAGGACATCATCCCCAATGGTGTGGCCACTCAGGTTCAGGCCCGTGTGAAAGCCGACGTTGGCACCAACGTAGCCCCCATCTACTCCAATGTGCTGAGCATGACCGTTACTGCTTACCGCGATCTGGTGAACTACAGCTTCCCGCAAGCGTTGTTCATCGCGGGTAACTTCCAGGGATGGTCGCCCTCCACTGCCCCCAAGATCGTTGACAAATTTGCCAGTGGTAGCACCGGCAGCAACTACGATGGGTACATCAACTTTGGCAATGCCAGCCCTGAATTCAAGATGGTGAAGGGGCCGGATTGGTCCTTCGGCGAATTGGGTAGCGCCGGCGGAAGTAACCTTGGAAATGGTGGCGGAAACCTGACCCTCAGTCAAGGTGCCGGCGTATATCGCTTGCAGGCCAATACAGCCAACATGACCTGGTCGGCTACCAAGATCTCCACCTGGGGTATCATCGGAAGCGCCACCCCCGGTGGCTGGGGTGCCAGCACGGCCATGACCTACGATGCTACTCAAAATGTTTGGACCATTACCGCAAACCTGGTATCCGGAGAAATGAAATTCCGTGCCAATAACGATTGGGCCATCAACTTCGGCGACAATAACCCTGCCGATGGTAAGCCCGAGTATGGCGGCGACAACATTCCCGTCGCTACCGCCGGTAGCTATACCATTACGCTGGATATCGGTATCGCCGGTAACTACGCGTATAGCATTCGTCGGAATTAATCCGATCAGTATTTAACTTAGTAAGAGGTGGCCTGAGAGGGCTGCCTCTTTTTTGTTGAGTAGATGAGGGTTTAGGGTAGAGGGTTTTTGTTCGAAGTTTTTAGTTACCAGTTTTTAGGAATAAATAATACTGATATGAGAGTTTTGTTAGTGGTTGTTCAGTTGGCAGTTTTGTTGGTATCGAGTGCTGTGATGGGGCAGCTGCCGGTGCCGTGTGCGGGTCGTATGGAACGCATCGATTCGTTTCGATCAAAATATGTGACGCCCCGGAACGTGGATGTCTGGTTGCCGGGAGGGTATGATCCGGGAAAGAAATATGCGGTGTTGTATATGCACGACGGACAAATGCTGTTCGACAGCACCCTCACTTGGAATAAACAATGCTGGCAAGTCGACGAGACCCTCACCAAACTGATCCGCGAAAAAAAGATCCCGCCCACCATTGTGGTTGGCATTTGGAACGGCGGCATTACCCGTCACCCCGACTACTTCCCGCAAAAACCCTTTGAAAGTCTCTCCGCCGAAGAGAAAAATTTTCTCGTTCGCGACCTACAGGAAAAAGGACGCACAAAAGAAACATTCCAACCCGCATCCGACGCCTACCTGCGCTTTCTCGTAGAAGAACTAAAACCGCTCATCGATAAACGATATTCAACTTATCCCGATGCCGCTCACACGGCCATCGCCGGTAGCAGTATGGGCGGACTCATCTCTTTATATGCCATCTGCGAGTACCCGAACGTTTTTGGTCGCGCGGCCGGTCTCAGTACCCACTGGCCCGGAGTCTTCACCGTCGACGGCAATCCTTTCCCTTCGGCCCATCTCACATACCTACAAAACCATCTGCCCGATCCCACAACGCATCGTATCTATTTGGACGGCGGCGACCAAGAGCTCGATGCCCTCTATCCACCCCTTCTGCTGCAAGTGGAAACGATACTGCAAACAAAAGGCTACTCAGATCAAAACGGACAATGCCGGATTGTTACGGGGACTGGACACTCGGAAAGGGCCTGGAGTAACAGGCTCCCCGAGGTCATGATTTATCTCCTGAGGAAGTAGTTTGAAAAGTTTGAAGAGTTTGAAGAGTTTGAGAAGTTTAAAGTTCATTTGAGTGAAGGGTTATCTTTTAAAGTCTGCTTTTTAAACTATTCAAACTTCTCAAACTAGTTCCGCCGAAGGCGGGGCGATGTAAACTGCCAGTCAAAAATTTTACTGAAAATCAGGCAGTTACAAAGGTGCAATCAAAAAAGAACCCGAATTTCCTGCTTTCGCGGGATGTTTTTGACTAGCTTTGCGCTCCCATTTCACCGTGGCCGGGATAGCGGCCGCACAAATTAAAAATCATGAGCAAACTGCATTTCACTACGAAGCATGCGAACGAGGCTACCGTGAAGCGCAACTGGTATGTTGTGGACGGTACTAATCAAACCGTTGGACGTATGTGTTCCCGTATCGCAGCCATCCTGCGCGGGAAGAACAAAGCCTGTTACACACCGCACGTCGACACCGGTGATTTCATCATCGTAACCAACGCCGACAAAGTGGTGTTGACCGGAAACAAAATGGATCAAAAGATCTACGACCACTTCACCGGTTATCCGGGCGGACGTAAAGAGGAGACTGCTTCCAACCTGATCAAGCGTCGCCCCGAGGTCTTGATCGAGCGCGCCGTCAAAGGCATGCTCCCCAAAAACCGTCTGGGTCGCAAAATGTACAAGAAACTCTTTGTCTACGCCGGTGCTGAGCATCCGCACGGAGCGCAACAACCCAAGGAATTAAAATTCTAATCATCTCCAATCAAAAGATAAATGGAAAAGCAAAAAAACAGCGTTGGCCGTCGGAAAGAAGCGGTCACCCGTGTATTCGTTACCAAGGGTAGCGGAAACATCCTGGTCAACGACAAGGATTACAAAGTTTATTTCCCCCTCGTGTACCTGCAAAATCAGGTAGAGCGTCCGATGAAAACGGTCGACATGTTCGACAAACTCGATGTGAAGATCAATGCCAATGGAGGCGGGGTAAAAGGACAGGCCGAGGCCGCCATGCTGGGCATTGCCCGGGTATTGGTGGACATGAACCCGGAGTTGCGTCCGGCCCTCAAAGCTGCCGGATTGCTCAAGCGTGATCCTCGTTCGGTGGAGCGCAAGAAATTCGGTCACAAGAAAGCTCGTCGCAGTTACCAGTTCTCGAAGCGTTAATCTCAATCACCTACTAAACACGATCATACGAAATACATGGAAAATAACACCTCCTTACAACAGCAGTTACTGGAAGCCGGCGTGCATTTCGGTCACCTGAAAAAGAAGTGGAACCCCAAGATGTTACCCTACATCTTCGCGGAAAAGAAAGGCATTCACATCATCGATCTGAACAAGACCGTGGAGTGTTTGCAGGAAACGGCTGCGGCCCTCAAGCAGATCGCCCGCAGCGGACGCAAGATCCTCTTCGTCGGAACCAAGAAGCAAGCCAAGGACATCGTACAGGAATCTGCGCAGCGTGTGGGTATGCCCTACGTGACCGAGCGTTGGCTGGGTGGTATGCTCACCAACTTCCTCACCATCCGCAAGAGCGTGAAGAAGATGCAGAGCATCGAGAAAATGCTGGGCGATGGTTCCTTCGACAGCATCACGAAAAAAGAGCGCCTGACTCTGAGCCGCGATAAAGACAAAATGGAAAAAGTATTGGGCGGTATCGCTCAATTGGGTCGCGTACCCGCCGCCCTTTTCCTGATCGATATCGGGCACGAGCACATCGCCCTGGCCGAAGCTAAGCGTCTGGGCATCCAAACATTCGGATTGGTCGATACCAATTGCGATCCGAACAAAGTGGATTTTCCGATCCCGGCCAACGACGATGCGACCAAATCCATTACCATCCTCGTGAACTACATCACCAACGCCATCGCAGAGGGACTGGCCGAGCGCCAGGCTGCCAAGGAAGATGATGTAGAAGAAATGACCGATGATGAGAAAGAGCGCAAAGCCGCCAAACTCCTCGCCGAGGCAGAAGCCGAGGGTGGAAAAGGTGGTGGCCGTCGGGGTGGTCCCGGTGGCTCCGGTGGTGGCACCCGCCGTCGCACGCCCGCTCGTCGATAAACCATCCAATAGCCAATACGTGAATGTTCTTTTATAGAGGACAATCTTGAACCTTATAAAAACCAATTATGACAACCGCAACGATCAGTGCACAGGACATCAATAAACTCCGTCAGGCTACCGGCGCCGGTATGATGGATTGCCGCAAAGCCCTTACTGAAACCAACGGCGATTTTGAAGCGGCTATCGACTGGCTGCGTAAACAAGGTCAGAAAGTAGCGGCCAAGCGGAGCGACCGCGAAGCCAAAGAAGGTGTCGTCATCGCCCAAACCACCGCCGATAACAAAACCGGTATCGTGGTCTGCGTCAGCTGCGAAACCGATTTTGTTTCTAAGAATGCCGATTTCGTGGCTTTTGCCAAAAGCATCGCCGATGCCGCCATCGCGAACAACGTTCCCAACCTCGAGGGTTTGCTGAACGTGAAAGTAGGCGACCTCACCGTGGCCGCTATGGTCGACGAGAAACTCGCCACCATTGGCGAAAAGATCGGGGTCACCAAATTCGAACGCATCGATGCTCCTTACGTAGCCTCCTACATCCACGGAGCGTATCGCATTGGGGTGTTGGTGGGACTGGACAAAGAATCTGCCGAGGTCGGAAAAGACGTTGCGATGCAGATCGCGGCCCTGAATCCGGTCGCCGTAGATGCCAGCTCCGTACCGGCTGACGTGATCGCCCGCGAAAAGGACATCATCGTGGAATTGATGAAACAAGACCCGAAAATGGCCGGCAAACCCGCCGAGATGATCGCCAAGATCGCCGAAGGCAAAATGGGTGCGTTCTTCAAAGAACAAACCCTGACCGCACAGGCCTTTGTGAAGGACGGCAGCAAGTCGGTTGGCGACTACCTCAAAGAATCCGGTAACCTCACCGTCACCGCCTTCAAACGAGTCGCACTCGGATAATGTTGAAAAAAACAACCACATAAAGGGATCCATCATCGGGTCCCTTTTTTTTGAGTTTTATATATTTACCCTGAAATCCTCCCCGCATGCTCCCCAAATACAAACGCGTCCTCCTGAAACTCTCCGGCGAATCGCTCATGGGCGATAAAAGCTTCGGCTTCGACACCGATGTGATCAGCCAATATGCCAAAGATGTAAAAGCCATCGCCGAACTCGGGGTGCAAGTGGCCATCGTGATCGGTGGCGGAAATATCTATCGCGGTATGAACGAAGCGGAAACCGGGATTGAACGGGCACACGGCGATTACATGGGCATGCTGGCCACCGTCATCAACGGCATGGCCCTGCAAGCCAGCCTCGAAAAAGAAGGACTCTACACCCGCCTGCTCAGCGCCATCAAAATGGAGCAGATCGCCGAGCCCTACATCCGCCGCCGCGCCATCCGCCACCTCGAAAAAGGACGGATCGTGATCTTCGGCGCCGGCACCGGAAACCCGTATTTCACCACCGATACGGCCGGCTCCCTGCGGGCCATCGAGATCAATGCTGATGTGATCCTGAAAGGAACCCGGGTAGATGGCATTTATACGGCCGACCCCGAAAAAGACCCCACGGCCAAGAAATATGAGCGCATCAGCTTCCAGGATTGTATCTCCCAGCAATTGAAAGTGATGGATATGACCGCCTTCACCCTCTGCATGGAGAACAAACTCCCCATTATCGTATTTGATATGAATCAGCCCGACAACCTTCGCCGCGTGATCAGCGGAGAAAAGGTCGGAACCTTGGTCAAATAACCCACATCGTAGATTTACGTAGGGATTTTACGCGCCTTTTTCAGGTCCGGAAGACTACATTGCCATCTCCAATACCACTGAATTTCCACCTCCGTCTCCCTGCTAACCGACGCTGCGTTTCAAACGTGCGATCATGAACCTATTATCTATTCAATTCTCCGGAGCGGAGATCGGAGTGTGGGCTGCCCTGCTTTTTTCCAGTGGCGTAGTGTTGCATTTTTGGTGGACACAGCGACAAATATTTTCGTCCGACCTATCCCAGCCTGATAAACGATCGCAACAAGAATCGGAGAAATGGAAAAATCGGTTCTTGCAGGAAACGGAACTCCTATCCCGGGAACTTGAACGCCTTCGGAAGGAATTGGAGTCGTCCAACGAAAAATACCAATCGCTCCAATCCGCCCTTCAATCCAAAAGCGAACTGCTGCAGCACCTCCAGATCGAACACCGCGCCTACCGCGAGCTGCTGACCAATTCTCTTCAAGCGGCCAACCTCCCGGCCAAACGATCCGAAGCCCGCCTCATCCCGGCCTTCCCCCAACCCCGCCCCGACGGAAACCCCAACCCCGGCCTGACCGAAGAACTCAATCGGGCCGAGAACCGAATCCAGGAATTGGAACTGAGATTGCTGGATAAGGAAGAGGAACTTGAGAGGATGAAGCAGTCCGGCGTCCGATGACCGCTGTCCGCTCATCTCCTCATCCCTCATCTTCTCGTCTTCTCGTCGTATCTTCGCCATCCCGAAATCACGCTTATGAACAAAGCAGACCTGATCGTTCGGCTCGCGGAGGATGCCGGCATTTCGAAAGTACAGGCCAATGCCGTCCTGGATTCTTTCATCGATGCCGTCACCCGAACCTTGAAGGCGGATGGTAAAGTGAAGCTGGTGGGATTTGGGACCTTCGATTCCTACAAGCGTAAAGCGCGCGTGGGACGAAATCCGGGTAACGGCGACGTGATCAAGATCAAGGCCCGCCGCGTTGCCCGTTTCAAGGCCGGAAAAGAATTAGCCGATAAATTGTAATCATCAATCAATCATCTATAACAATCACCATGGGAAGAGGAGATAAAAAAACCGCCAAGGGCAAACGCTTCAAAGGTTCTTTTGGAAAGAGCCGTCCGGCTAACGCCCCCAAGATTGCCAAGCGCAATGCGGCGAAGAAAGCAGCCAAGTAATTAACGCTACGGCGCCAATCGTTGTCGAAACCAGGACCCACTCGGGTCCTTTTTGTATTCCAGCCGGTCGTGCATCCGACCCGGCCGACCCTGCCAAAACTCGATCGATTCCGGGATCAATCGATATCCACCCCAGTGCGGGGGACGAACGATCTCCCGACCCTCAAACGAGGCCTCGACCGAACGATAACGCTCCTCTAACCAGCTTCGGTTCGTAATGATCTCACTTTGCGGCGAACTGACCGCCCCGAGCTGACTCTCTCGCGGACGAGAATGGAAGTACGCATCACTCTCCGCTTCCGGTAACCGCTCGATCTGCCCCTTGATCCGTACCTGCCGCTCCAACTCCTTCCAAAACATCACCAGGGCCGCCCGGGGATTGGCCTCCAATTGCTGCCCCTTCCGACTTTGATAGTTCGTATAAAAATGAAAACCCTGCCCGTCCATTCCCTTCAACAGCACGATCCGGGCATCGGGCATTCCCTCTTCCGTAACCGTGGCCAGCGTCATCGCATTCACCTCCAGGATCTCTGCCTCGACGGCCTGTTGCCACCATTTTCCAAATTGCTCCATCGGATCGGACGAAGTATCCGTTTCCAACAACTGGGCTTGTGCGTAGGTCTTTCGTATATCGGCAATGGATGGATTCATGGTATCGGTAAAATTACAACCGTATCAGATCACTTGCATGATCGTTCGAAAAGCGATAAAACCATCGCCCCACCGGTCAAAACCTTTTTTTCGCATGCCCTCGGCATATTCCTGAATGTACCGGTCGTAATGTGACCGGTCCGGTGCCTCGTATTGCGCCGCATAGGTCACTCCCTCCGCATCGTCCGATTCAATCAAATGCAAGAGCCGGGCCTTTGTAAAACAACCCGTGGCCACTACCTCATTCAAATGCTCCTCTTGCATCCAGCGTAGCCAATCGGACTGAATCGCATGGTTGACCTTGATGGTCACGTTGTAGATCAGCGGTTTCATTTTTTTAATTCGAGGTAAATGGGACAATGATCGGAATGCTTAACATTCGGATAGATCTCGGCATCGGTTAGCTTGGACCGTAAGGTTTCTGTCACGCTGATGTAATCGATCCGCCAGCCCTTATTGTTCAATCGCACCGAGGGGAAACGCTGGCTCCACCACGTATACCGATGCGGCTCGGGATGAAAATGCCGGAACGTATCGATCCAACCACTCTCGAAAAATTTGGTCATCCATTCCCGTTCGGCGGGCAGAAAGCCCGTGGTATTCTTATTGCCCTTCGGATCGTGAATGTCGATCTCCTGATGGGCGATGTTGTAATCGCCGCAAAGGATCAGCTGCGGATATTTTTTCCGAAGCTTTTTCAACCAGCCGTAACATTCATCAAGCCATTCGTACTTGAACGACTGCCGATGCTCGCCACTGGTACCACTCGGGAAGTAGGCATTGATCAACCGGACCTTTCCAAAATCCAGTTGGATCACCCGACCTTCCTCATCGCTGGCGCCATGCCCATTTCCATATTCGACGTGATCGGGACGGATCTTGGTGAATACCGCCACGCCGCTGTATCCTTTTTTCTGGGCAGAGAACCAGAAATCCTGATACCCCAGCCGGTGCAGCTCGTTGGTATCGATGTCTTTTTGCTCCGCCTTGGTCTCCTGTAAACAAATGATATCCGCCGGATCGGTGGCCAGCCATTCCAAAAATCCCTTTCGGATGGCCGCCCGGATCCCGTTCACGTTGTAAGAAATGATTCGCATCGGTTAAAAGCGGGTAATTTTGCTCACGCAAAGGCAATTTACTGGATATGGATCACAAACCCGCTCGAAAACAAGCCCGGCAACCCATCATTCCCCCGAAGGAGCATGTGTTTTTAGAGGGACCTAAAAGCCGGGGCTATGAATTATTCTTTGCCTTCCGAGTGTTTCGTCAATTCATCAAAGGATTTCGAACCCTGCACTTTCTCGGACCCTCCATCACCGTCTTCGGATCCGCCCGTTTTCAGGAAGATCATCCGTACTATCAGCAAGCCCGGGAATTCGGAGCGCGAATTGCCAAACTGGGAATGGCCACCATGACCGGAGGTGGTCCGGGTATCATGGAGGCCGCCAACCGCGGGGCCTTCGAGAACGGCGGCCGCTCCGTGGGTTGCAACATCATACTCCCCTTCGAACAAAAAGAGAATCCTTATCTGCATAAATCCATCACGTTCGAACATTTTTTCGTCCGGAAAGTCCTGCTCGTCAAATACTCCTACGCCTTCATCATCCTGCCCGGCGGATTTGGCACGATGGACGAGCTCTTTGAGACCCTGACGCTGGTGCAAACCAAGACCATCACCCAATTCCCCATCGTATTGTTCGGCAAAAAATATTATCAACCGCTGATGGATGCCATCCACGACATGGAAAAACAAGGAACCATCTCGCCGGAAGATCTTTCCCTCGTCAAATTCACCGACGACATCGACGAGGCCATGGATTTTATTTCCACTTATATCAAAAAGTATTACACCATTAAACCCCGCAAGCGTCTCTGGTGGCTCTTCGAAAAGCGATGAAGCTGAATTAAACTATGTTTGTAACTCAAACTTAAATTATGGAACTATCCGGTGTTGATCTATTGGGCTATGTAGCGGGACTGATCACCGCCTTTACCTTTCTCCCACAGGTGATCAAGACCTGGAAGACGAAATCGGCCAAAGATGTCTCCCTTGCGATGTTCGTGATCGCCCTCACCAACCAAATACTTTGGCTGGCCTTTGGTGTGCTACGAGACGATCCGGTCATTATCATTACCAACGCCGTCATGTTATTCATGACCAGCATCATGATCAGCCTGAAACTCAAATACAACCACGTCTGATGGCGGTTGAGGCGATCATCTGGGATCTGGGCGGAGTGCTCATCGATTGGAAAACGACCTATGTATTCGACGAGCATTATTTTGACTCGCTCGAAAAACGCAATTATTTT
Source organism: Bacteroidota bacterium (assembly GCA_005789565.1). GTDB lineage: Bacteria > Bacteroidota > Bacteroidia > Chitinophagales > Chitinophagaceae > JJ008. The sequence continues at coordinate 27,464 of SXXL01000030.1, forward strand.
TTTGAGCAGGTCTGTACCTCGGACTGGAACGAGAACCAAGACGCCGGTTATTCCATCGCCCAAGCCACGGCCGAAAAGATCGCCGAGCACCCCGAGTGGACACCGGCCATCCGCGATTTTTACGGTAGATGGGAGGAGATGCTGCGCGGGCCCATCGATGAAACGGTCGATGTCTTTCGCGACCTGCGTGCTATGCAGCAGTATAAGTTTTATGCACTGACCAATTGGAGTGCCGAAACGTTTCCCATCGCCCTGAAACGGTTTGATTTTCTGCATTGGTTCGACGGACGCGTCGTCAGTGGCGAAGAAAAAACCCGTAAACCCTTTCCTGAATTCTATCAGATACTCTTAGACCGATATCAGATCGCTCCGGAACGCTCCCTCTTCATCGACGATAACCTCCGAAATGTTAAAGCAGCCGAGGCATTGCATATACCCAGCGTTCATTTTCAGGATGCCGTACAATTGCGTGCGGATTTGATGGTAAGAGGATTATTGTAGAGAAGGGTGAAGGATGAAAGGTGAAGGATGAACTTTTGACCTACCAACGTCTTCATCCTTCACCTTTCATCCTTCACCCTTCATCCTTCACCTTTCACCCTTCACCTTTCACCCTTCCAACGTGGTCCTTAGCCACTTCGTCGCTTCTTCCAACGACATGCCTTTTCGGGCGGCGTAATCGGCCAGTTGATCTTCTTTGATCTTGCCTAATCCAAAATAATGACTTTCCGGGTGCGCAAAGTACCAGCCGCAGACGGAGGCGGGCGGATTCATGGCCAAACTTTCCGTGAGTGTGATGCCGATGTTCTCGGTTACTTGCAGCATCGAGAATAATTTCAGTTTTTCCGTGTGATCGGGACAGGCCGGGTAGCCTGGCGCGGGACGGATCCCGGCATATTCTTCTCGGATCAACGCCTCATTCGATAAGGTTTCCTGCGCCGCATATCCCCAAAAATCTCTTCGCACACATTCGTGCAAGTATTCAGCTAAGGCCTCTACCATGCGATCGGCCAGTATCTGAACGATTATCTTGTTGTATTCATCCTGCTCGTCGGCAAAAGCTTGTATGTGCCTTTGTGCGTCGTGGATGGTAACGGCAAAGCCGCCCATGAAGTCGTTGCCACCGGCCTGTTCCGGGCGAACGAAATCTGCCAGCGAGAAGGTGGGTTGTCCCACCGCTTTTTTTAACTGCTGCCGAAGCATCTCCAGTTTCACTTCTCCTTGCTCGGTTTGAACATGAACGGTATCGGCATTGTTGCTGTGCGCCGGCCAAAAACCATATACCGCTTCGGCCCGGAACCAATTTTCGCGGATCACTTGATCGAGCAAGCGATTGGCATCGGCAAATAATTTTTTGGCTTCTGTTCCGAAAGTGGGGTCTTCCAGCACCTGCGGATAACGACCGGGCATCTCCCAGGCGATGAAGAATGGTCCCCAATCGATGTATCGAGCGATCGTAGCGAGATCGATGTTCTTCCAGACCTGTGTGCCTTTTTGTTTGGGTGTTACCGGTTGATATTTTTTCCAGTCAAAATATTCCTTGGTGATTACCGCTTCGGTATAGGGGATCAAATTCTTCTTGTCCTTATTGGCAAACTGCTTGCGCAGGGTTTCGTATTCGGTGCGGGTACTGTTCAGAAATTCTTTTTTCTGTTCTTTGTTCAGCAGGCTGCTGACGACCGTTACGCTTCGGGAGGCATCCAGTACGTGTAGTACGCCGTGTTCGTAATGCGGATCGATCTTGACGGCAGTATGCATGCGTGACGTGGTAGCGCCTCCGATCAATAAAGGCTGGTTCATGCCCCGTCGTTTCATTTCGCTGGCAACGTGCACCATTTCATCGAGGGAGGGGGTAATGAGTCCGCTCAGTCCGATGATATTCACTTGTTCCTGCTGGGCTTTATCCAGGATCTTATCGGCCGGTACCATTACGCCCATGTCGATGATCTCGTATCCGTTACATCCCAGTACGACGCCCACGATGTTCTTCCCGATGTCGTGCACATCGCCTTTTACGGTC
>SXXL01000031.1 GCA_005789565.1 Bacteroidota bacterium
CACGGCGCTGCCGATCCCAGTAAATACGTCGGACCCGAACCCGCCGGCGCCACCCTCGAAGAACAAAGCATGGGATGGAAGAATACCTTCGGAAAAGGAAACGCCGAAGACACCATCACCAGCGGACTCGAAGGAGCCTGGACCACCACTCCTACCCAGTGGAGCAATAATTATTTCGAAAATCTCTTTGGGTATGAATGGGAACTCACCAAAAGCCCGGCCGGTGCCCACCAATGGAAACCCAAAGGCGATGCCGGTGCTAACACCGTACCCGATGCCCATGTTCCAAGTAAGAAGCATGCGCCGATCATGCTCACGACCGACATCGCACTGCGCATGGATCCGGCCTATGAAAAAGTATCCCGCCGCTTCTATGAAAATCCCGACCAATTTGCCGATGCTTTCGCCCGCGCCTGGTTCAAACTCACGCATCGTGATATGGGACCGCGTGCCCGCTACCTCGGTCCCGAAGTACCCACCGAAGAACTCATCTGGCAAGATCCCGTTCCTGCCGTCGATCATGCATTGGTAGATGCTCATGATATCAAGGCTCTCAAAGCGAAGATCCTTTCCGCTGACTTGACGATCTCTAAACTGGTCTCTACCGCTTGGGCATCCGCCTCCACCTTCCGCGGAACTGATAAACGAGGCGGAGCGAACGGCGCCCGCATTCGGTTGGCGCCCCAAAAATTCTGGGAAGCCAATAATCCCGCCCAGCTGACTCACGTACTCAATATACTGGCCTCCATTCAAAAAGACTTCAACAGCACTGACTCCGGCGGAAAGAAAATTTCACTTGCTGACCTCATCGTATTGGGTGGCGTGGCAGCCATCGAGGAGGCAGCGAAAAAAGGCGGTTTGTCTGTATCGGTTCCGTTCCGTCCAGGCCGAACCGACGCTACTGCCGAACAAACCGATGTCGATTCCTTCGCCGTACTCGAACCCCAAGCAGATGGATTTCGCAACTACGTCAAGAAAAAATTTCATGCACAGGCGGAAGACCTGCTGGTCGATAAAGCCCACCTCCTGAATCTCACCGCACCGGAGATGACCGCCCTCGTAGGCGGTATGCGCACCCTGGGTGCCAATTGGGACGGATCCGCCCACGGTATTTTTACCCAATCGCCCGGAACCCTTTCCAATGATTTCTTTGTGCACCTGCTCGACTTCAGCATCCAATGGCAACCCACCAGCGAGGCCAATGATGTTTTTGAAGGACGCGACCGGAAAACCGGAAAAGTGACGTGGACCGGCACACGGGTCGACCTGATCTTCGGTTCCAACAGCGAACTCCGCGCCCTGGCAGAAGTTTACGCCTGCACCGACGGGAAAGAGAAGTTTGTGCAGGATTTTGTCCAGGCTTGGAGCAAGGTGATGGAGAATGACATGTTTTAGTTCCGAGTTCGAAGTTCAGCGTTTAGAGTCGATTTTTTAGTTGCTAAGGCGACTTGGCTTTTTCATATTAAGGATATTAATATTTGTTTAGCTCATATTGAATTTTTACGTTCGATGTTTGAACATGTATTGAATTGACTGACCAAGACCTGATCCAGGGATTACTAAATCGAGAAGAGGACGCTTATCGTTCGCTGGTCGATCAATTTCAGGTGCCCGTATATAACACCATTCTTGGTTTGGTGCAGTCCGAACCGGACGCAGAAGACCTGGCCCAAGAGGTTTTTATACAAGTTTTTCGGTCGATCCACCAATTCAAGGGGGAAGCCAAACTATCTACCTGGATCTATCGAATCGCTACCACAAAATCCATTGATTTTATTCGAAGTAAAAAAAGTAAAAAACGTTTCGCATTCCTATACCGACTGGGTGCTCCCGGGGATAAAGAGCATGTAGCGATACCGGATTTTCATCACCCCGGTGTCGTCTCCGAACGAAAAGAGCAAGCCGCCCAATTGTTTCAGGCCATCGCACAACTCCCGGAAAATCAAAAGACTGCATTTATTCTGACCCGTCTTGAGCAACTCCCGCATGCTGCGGTTGCCGAGATCATGGGTATTACGATACCTGCTGTTGAATCGCTGCTGCACCGAGGCTGCATTAACCTAAAAAAACTTTTAGATAAAAAGATGTAACCCATGTGACATGAATGGTTTTTCATCGGCTTACGTCAAATAATATAGAATATGTCCATCATGCACAACCAAGAGGATTTTTTTGCCAGCTTGGAGGGTATTCGGCCAGCCGAACCCAAACCTTTTTTTACCAGCCGGGTCCTCAATCGTTTTCGGAAGTATGAAGAAGAAAGTACGGCCTCTGTGCTGACACGTATGGGTTGGGCCGTTACGCTTTTGATCATACTCATCATCGGCAATGGATTTTTGCTATATTCCTCTTCTCGTTCCAACGATCAGGCGATCAACAAGTGGCGGTCCACCACCCCTCGTTGGGTGGTAGAATACACCGAACATCCGGGAACCTCTGTTTACGATCTGCCAAAACCCTAATGCATGAAGCGCGAGCAGCTTTTTTTTATCATAGTGATCGTATTGATCCTGATCAATACCGGTTTATTGCTAAACCATTATTTTTTCTCCGCCCATGAAAAAAAGCACGAGCATGGAATCGACAGAAGCTGGATTGTTAAAGGAGTGGGACTAACCAACGACCAGGAGAAGAAACATATCCAGATGCGAAAGGCCTATTTTGGGGAACTGCGCGTCTTGAATGATTCCATTCGGGCGATCCGAGCCCGTTTTGTGGCCCTTTCCGCCGAGCAGGACCTAACCGATAGCTTGAGTCAGGTGTGGGCCGACTCCATCAACCGTTGGCATCGCCGGGCGGTTGAGCTGGCCTTTCAACATACGCGCCGGGTACGGGCTATCCTCGAAGAAAAGCAAAAACCGCTGTGGGATTCCATCGTTCAAGTGATCATGCTAGGGCAACGGGAGGATTGATAACCTGCTTCCCTTCGATCATTCCTGATAAATCCGATCCACCGCATCCCGGTATTTTTCCAGAACGACCTTCCGCTTCACCGATAGTTTCGGGGTCATCTCCCCCGTATCTACACTCCATTCCTTTGAAAGCAATTCAAATCGTTTCACTTGCTCTACGTGGTTGAAGAATTTATTGAAGCTCTCGACCAACTCCCGATACAATTCTTTCACCGGGTCTAAACGGATCAGTTTTTCCGGGTCGGTCTCGGTAATGTCTTGTTTGTATGCCCACTCCTGCAGACTCGGGAAGGCCGGAACGATCAAGGCCCCTACGAATTTGCGCTCCGATCCCACCACCATCACCTGCTCGATGAAGGGTGATTCTTTCAATTTGCTTTCGATGGGCAACGGGGCCACATATTTTCCGCCACTGGTCTTGAACAATTCTTTTTTCCGATCCGTGATCTTCAGGTATCCTTCCTTGGAGAATGTACCGATATCGCCCGTACAGAACCATTCGCCTTGCATCACTTCGGCGGTCAGATCGGGGCGTTTGTAATAACCCATCATGATATTGGGTCCTTTACAGAGGATCTCTCCATCCTCTGCCAGTTTCACCTCCACGTGTTCGATGAGGGGTCCCACGGTGCCAAAGGCACGACCCGATTCATCGTACCGATTCACGGAAATGACCGGCGAGGTTTCCGTTAACCCGTATCCTTCCATCACTACCAGTTTGGCGGCAGTGAAAATTCGGATCAGCCGGACCTGACAAGCCGCTCCGCCGGTAACGATACACTTTACATTTCCGCCCAAGGCCTCTCGCCATTTTTTGAAGATGATCTTGTTCGCCAACGCGAGTTGGAGTCGATAGCCCAATGGAAGGGATTGATTGATCTCAAATTTCTCGGCCAGTCCGTGTGCCCAGAAAAACAACTTCCGCGCTACCCCTGTGAGTTGATTTCCTTTCGCCATGATCTTGTCGTAAACTTTTTCGAGCAGGCGAGGAACTGTCGTGAATAGATGCGGTTTCACTTCTTTGAGGTTATCGCCAATGGTCTCCAAACTTTCGGCATAATAGATCGCCGTGCCGTTGAAGGCATAGAGATAAGTGACCACGCGTTCGAAGATGTGATTCAGTGGCAGAAAACTCAGGGCCCGCAGGTTGTCGCCCGGTGGGAAATAGGGCTTGGCAGCCATGGTATTGGTCAGAATATTACGATGCGACAGCATGACTCCCTTGGGCACACCTGTGGTACCGGAAGTATAAATAATAGTGACCAGATCCTCGTGTTGCACGGCATCTCGAAGGCCCGGTAGCTGGGTTCGGGCGGCATCGGTGGCGGCTTGCATCACTTCTTTCCAATGCTGCGCGTTGGCTACGTGCTCAAAAGTGAAGATGGCTTGCAGGGCCGGGAGTTTGGATCGCAGGCTGCTGACTTTCAGGAATAACTCTTCGTCGTTCACAAAAACCATTTTCACGGCCGCATCGGAGAGCACGAACTCCAGTTCGTTGACGCTGATGGTCGGATAGATGGGTGTCAGGATGGCTCCGATCTGTTGAACCGCTAAGTCGAGCATGACCCATTCGGGACGGTTTTTGGAGATGACCGCGATCTTATCACGGCCCTCGGCGGTACGGTCGCCCGGCCCAATTCCCATCGCGATGAGTCCGGCACTGAGCTGGTCCACCGTCTCCTTGACCATTGCCGTGCTGTATTTCCTCCACTGCCCGCCTTCCTTTGCGGCGAGCATATCTTCCAAGGGGTTGTTGGCCAATTGCCATTCCAGGCAATCAAATAATCGACGAGGGGTTTGCATAGCAATCGTTTTGGAACTACTGATTTTTCTAAAATAGCGAAAAACACCGTTCCAAACTACGGGCGTGGGGTGAACTTCTTAATCTCCTGAATCTCAATTCATCCTTTGGAGGAAATTAGGGGACGGATGTAGGCCGATCCTCTTCAGTGCAAGGTGTGGTAGTATTGTCCCGCCGGCATTCGAAATACCCGGTTTTGTTGAAATTGCTGGAACCGCGTCCAAGTCTCCGCGTGGTCCTTTTTCCATTGCTCGTGTGAGGCTTGTGTTTCCGGGGTCAGGAACAGCCATTGATTGTAGGCCTGAAACAGATCGGCCTGCAACCACTGTCGTTGGGCATCGAATAATTTGAAGGGGAATGGTTTGCCCAAACCATCGAACCAGCTCAACAGAAACCGGGTACGTATTTGAGTAAGCGTCTCCATATCAATACCCTTGCCGGTGAGGGAAACCTGTTTCGCCATTTCCGTTAAATAGGCTCTAACGAAGGGGTTGTCGGTTTTTTCGGCCAGCTGCCCCAGATCGGCATCCGCGAATAATTTTTCCTTGTATCCTTTCAGTAATAATTCACGCATCGAACGGCCACGTTCACTGAGGCCCTCGAGGTTCACAAAGATCTCCCCGTAGAGGAGTCCCCATACCTTCTCCGTCGTATAATAATAATAGAGGGCGGCGTTGTAGTAATTCCCTCCAAAACCCGGATCGACCTCGATGCCTTTTTCCCAGAGATCGATCGCCCGCGTGTCTTTGGCGGACCAAAGCAGTTCGCCGTATTCACTGTGTAGGGGGCCACTGTTCGGAAATTTCTTCAGTCCTTTTTTATAGTATTTCTCACATTCTTTTACTTCTTCGAGGGCCTTGAACACATTGCCGGCCAGTTGGAAACAAACGACATCGGCCTCGGGCCGATCGCAGAGGGTGATGACTTTTTCCCGGGCGCGGGCATAGTCGCGTTTGAGCGTGTACGCCAGCACCAGGTCTTTATTCAGTTCCAGGTCATCGGGTAGTTGGATCAGGGCACGTCGCAACACCAGTGCGGCATTATCAAAGTCGCCTGTTTGTATAAAACTTTTTGCTCTCGATCGCAGCGTCGAGACCGACTCCTCCGGTTGTGCCAGGGCACTGCAGGTGATCAGGCAGGCCATTAAAAAAGCGGGGAGTCGATTATTCATACGATCGGTAGATGCTAAAATAAACAGAATTCCCTCTGGGAATCGTTAAATGCGATGCGTCAGTAATCCGTCTCGCAGTTTGGGCTCGAACCAAGTACTCTTGGGGGGCATCACCGATCCGCTGTCCGCAATATCAAACAGCTGGTGTATGCTCACCGGATACAAGCTGAAGGCAATGGCCATGTCGCCGCTATCGACCCGTTTCATTAACTCGCCGAGTCCACGGATCCCGCCCACGAAATCGATCCGGGTATCGGTGCGTTGATCCCGCACGCCCAATAGTTTATCCAATACCCGATCGGATAGTATGCTCACATCCAGTATGCCGATGGGGTCTTCCGTCCACGTACCCGGTTGCGCTTGCAGGCGATACCATTTTTTATTGAGGTACATGCCGAACGCATGCAGTTGGTTGGGACGAACCGGTTCATTTTCCTGGGTGATCAGAAAATCCTCTTCCAGGGCTTTGAGCAGGTCGCCTTCCGAGTGCCCGTTCAGGTCCTTCACCACCCGGTTGTAATCGAGGATGGCCAATTGATCGGCCGGGAACAGGGTGGTCAGAAAAAATTTGGCGTCTTCCGAGTCGGGCAGGGCGGCGGCCACTTTAGCGGCGGAGGCAGCACGATGATGACCATCGGCGATATAGGTAGCCGGAACTTTTTCCAGAAAGATCGCAGTGATCTGATCTACGGTTTCGCGTCTGTCCACCACCCAAACCCGGTGCTCCACGCCGTCGTTGGCCGTAAAGTCATAGATGGGGGAATGTGACTTTTTCCATTCCTCCACCAACCGATCCATATCGTTCACCTCCCGGTAGGCGAGAAATACGTTGCCGGTTTGGGCGCGGACCGTCCGCATGTGATCGATGCGGTCTTTTTCTTTTTGGGGACGGGTGAATTCATGTTTCTTGATCCGGTCGTTGTGGTAGTCGTTGACCGAGGAGAGGGCGACCAGTCCCGTCTGCGAGCGACCGTTCATCACCAATTCATATAAATAGTAACAAGGTTTGCTCTCCTGAAACAACAAGTCCTTACGAACCATGGCATCCAGATTCTCCTTGGCTTTGTCGTACACGGCCTGGCTGTGCAGGTCGGTTCCCGACGGCAGATCGATCTCCGCTTTGGTCACATGTAAGAACGAATGGGGATTGCCTTGCGCCTCTTCTGCTGCCTCCTGGCTATTGAGAACATCATAGGGTCTGGAGGCAACGGCTGCCGCGAGTGCAGTTTGGGGACGAAGGGCGGCAAAAGGTTTGAGGGTGATCATGCAGAGGGTTGAAATATATGTGAGGATTAATTATCCGTTTTTATGGGCGAAGTCTTTCATCAGTGTTGTCAAGGCCACGACGCTTTCCAAGGGCAGGGCATTGTATAGTGATACCCGAAATCCGCCTACGCTTCGGTGTCCTTTGATCCCGACCATCCCGGCGTCCGCACAAACTTTTGCGAATGCTTCTTCGAGGCGGGGATCTTTGATCGTAAAGACGGCGTTCATGCGGCTTCGGTCGGCCACGTTCACGGGGCACTCAAAAATCGGACAGGCATCCATTGTTTCATACAGCAGTTGAGCACGTTGCCGACTCCTCTTTTCCATTTCCGGGATCCCGCCTTGCTGCTGAACCCAGCGAAGGGTCAGTAATGCCACATACACGGCAAAAACAGGGGGTGTGTTGAGCATGCTGGCTTCTCGGATATGTTCCCGGTAGTCCAGCATGGTGGGGATCCGACGATCGGATTTGCCCAGCAGGTTTTTGTTGACGATGACCAGATTTACGCCGGCCGCACCCATATTTTTTTGTGCCCCGGCATAAATCAGTCCGAACCGATCGAAAGGAAGGGCACGACTCAAAATATCACTACTCATGTCTGCCACCAAAGGCACCTCCACGTTCAGTGGTAATTGCTGCCACTGCAAACCGTGTACGGTTTCATTCGTGGTGAGATGTACATACTGAGCCGCCGGATCGATCTCCAAGGTTTTAGGGATCCCGCAGTATCCACCTTCTTTGGCGGAACCAGCGATCTCTACGGTGCCAAAAAGCGTTGCTTCTTTAATGGCTTTGGCCGACCAGATTCCCGTATCAGTATAGGCAGCCTTGCCGTTGGCCGGCAGCAGGTTCATCGGTACCTGCATGAATTGGGTGGAGGCCCCACCGTGCAGGAACAGTACTTCCTGATCGGGGTGCAGCTGCATCAACTCACGAACGAGCAGTCGGGCCTCTTCCATCACGGGGGTAAAGAGTTTGGTGCGATGCCCGATCTCTAAGAGGGAAAGTCCGCTGCCTTCAAAATCCCGAATCGCCGCCGCAGCCGCCTCCAGGACCGTTGCGGGAAGAATAGAGGGACCGGCGTTGAAGTTGTGGAGGGACATGGGGTGCAAAGATAGTTTTATTGCATGAGGGGGTGAAGGATGAAGGATGAAGGGTGAAGGATGAAGGGTGAAGGTCTTGGTAGGTCAAAAGTTCATCTTTCATCCTTCACCCTTCACCTTACAAGGTTCCGGCTCATCCGTTCTAAATCTCCGCCACAACCGATCGAGATCGCGGGTAGATTCCTGTAGCGGGTCGTTTTTTGATTTTTTGGAAGTGGCGGGAAGATCGGGCTGACCGGCCAATACCCAGCAAGTGTACCAGATGCTGGCCACGCTTTGAATCGATTGGCGCATGCGTCGTTCGACCATTCCATTCATCACTTGGTCATATTGCCGGGTGTAATCGGTCGCGTATTGACGGATCAGTTTTCCTTTTCGTTCTTCGTAGGCATATTTTTTGGAAGGGTCGGTTTGGTCATTGAGTTCGCGTTCCAGGCGAAGGACGGAATCCGAGGCATGAGCACTTTCGAGGATCCTCGACCAGAAAAAAGCAGGGGGATCTTGGATGTAGAAAGCGGGACCTACCCAGAAATTCCATTTCTCCTCGGCCAGCAGTTCCGGGATGCGGCTTTCCCACAACCCGTGAATACCGCGTTGCCCGCTGAATTGTCCGTTGTGATTGCTACACGCGTGCAACGGCACGTGGGCATCCGACAAATAATGCCCGATCTCGGCGGCGGCTTGCAGGATCCGGCCCGGATCTTTTTCCCGAAAGGCTTTGGTTAACCTGCCCATCATGATTTCCAGCCACCAGGGTACGATCCCGTGTTTTTGAAGGGTGTCGGCTGAATATTTTTCCACGGCCTGCGCCCATTGGCGGGGAAGCGAATCAAATGGGTACGTTCCATATCGATCGAGGTCGATGAAGTGACGGGGGGCTTCTTCTTTCACCGCATATCGCCGTTTGTCCGGGTCCGTGGCATGTCTTTTTAAAAAGGACTGATGGGGGCGAAAAAAAATCTGCATCCCGGGGGGCAGCGAATTCACGGCCCACTCATTGATGCGTTCGTGCGCATAAAATCCCCAGCTCCAGCCGGGCAGCGGACAAACCATCATCCATCCGCTCAGCAGCGCGATTACCCAACGACGCATGTTTGATCAGGAATTTTTTTTCTCTGAATCGAGTTCGGCCACCCCACCTGTTACCGCATATTTCATCGCATCGCCCGACGGGATCCGATCGATCTTTTTGATGCGGGTGCGCGGCACAACATAAAGCTGTCCCGCGAAATTGTATGCCTGTGGCACATAAACGGCCACGTGCTCTTCGCCCATATTGAATTTCTGCATTTCCTCATCCGTTAAAAATCCCACTACCCATACATCCGGCTCAAACACACTGGCGAGAACCGGCGTTTTGAACTTTCTTTTGTCGCCTGCGAACGCCTCAAACAATTCCTTGGTAGACGTATAAATGAATTTGATGCCCGGCGCCCGGTCTAACCACTGATCCAACAAATTGAAAAAACTGCCCACCAAGAAGATCGAACTCACCCACCCGATCAGGATCACGCCCAGAATGATCAGGACAAAACCCAGTCCGGGTACATTCACATAAGGCCGCAGGATCTGGTCGATCTGCTCAAACAGCCAATACATGGCATAGAGCGTAATGCCAATGGGCGCCAGAATGATCAGTCCCTGAACAAAATAACGGACCAACCGACGAAAAAATGACCGAAAACTGAGCTGGGGACGGGTGGGGGGCATAGGCGGAATTGACCGCTAAGGTAAGGGGTAAAAACAGCCCCGAAAATGACACCAATCGGGGGATTTAACGTTTTGGAAACTTGGGGGACTAAAAAAGTTTCCGTAGTTTTGCGCCTCTTTTAGGTACCATGGAAATCAACAACCGCATTTTGGCCTTTGCCGAGTCCCTCTTCATGCAGCGGGGCATTCGGGCGGTATCGATGGATGAGATCGCGGTGGGACTGGGCATGAGTAAGAAGACCCTCTACCAATATTTTGCTGAAAAGGATGAGTTGGTGGATGCCGTGGTGGCCGAACATTTATCCCGCCTGCAGGCCGATGCCCGTCAATGGCGGGATCAGGCACAGGACGCCGTGCACGAGATGTTCATTGCGATGGAGCAGATCCAGCTTCATTTATCGAACATGAACCCCATCCTGTTGCACGATATGCAAAAATTCCATCCCCGGGCTTACCAACGTTTTCGGGAGCACAAAGACATTTTTTTATTCGAGTTGATCCGATCGAATATGAAGTGGGGTATTACGGAGGGGCTGTATCGACTGGATCTGGATATGGATGCCTTGTGTCGTTATCGCTTGGCGTCGATGATGATTCCCTTTAACACGGAACTCTTCCCGCCCCAGCAGTACAACCTCGGAAAACTTTCGCAAGAGATTTTGCAACATTTTGTTTTTGGTCTGGCGACCGAAAAAGGACATAAACGACTGATGAATTACTATGAAAATAAATCTGCTTAAACTTCTGATGGTGGGGATTGGACTCGCGTTGGGTCCGGTCTATGCCCAAACGGACTCGTTGCCGGTCAAACATGCGTTTACGCTCAAGCAAGCCATCGACTATGCCAAAAAGAACAACGTGCAAGTCAAAAATGCCTTGCTCGACGTCCAGCGGCAGGAACAAGTAAATCGGGAGGTGACGGCCTTGGCCTACCCGCGCTTGAATGCCAGCATCAGTACCGTCTTCAATCCGGGTATCGTTACCACCGTGTTGCCCAACTTCATCTCACCGGCCACCTATCAAGTATTGATCGATAAAGGGGTGCGCGACGGCAGCGGCAACCCGATCCAGATGCCCGCCGATTTCGGATTCATCGAAGCGCAGTTCGGCACGCGCTACAGTGCCAATGCGGGGTTGAACCTGAGTCAGATCCTGTTCGACGGACAGGTATTTGTCGGACTCCTCGCCCGCAAGGCCACGATTGAGTTTGCGGCCAAGAATGCCAGTATCACCCAAGAGATGATCGTGGCCAATGTGGCCAAGATCTATTATCAGCTGGTGGTGAGTCGCACCCAGGTGGCGTTGCTTGATTCCAACATCGCCCTGCTGGAAAAAAATCTTCGCGACACCCGCATTTTATATGAGAATGGATTTCGGGAGAAGCTGGACGTTGACAAATCCGACGTACAGTTATCCAACCTCCGCACCGAACGAAACAAAGTGATGAGCCAGGTCTCCAATGGGTACTACGGATTGAAACTGTTGATGGGCATGCCGGTTCGCGAGGAACTGGTACTGACCGATTCCCTGTCCGAATCATTCGTGTTGGAAGGGGCGTTGGAGGGGATGAAGCAGTCCTACGAAGACCGAACCGAGTTTCAGTATGCGCAGGTGGGACTAAAATTGAATCAGTACAACCTGCGACGTTACAAGCTTTCACAGATACCGACGCTCTCCCTCAGTGCGGTTTATGCCAAGAATGCTCAGCGCAGCACCTGGAATTTTCTGGGTCGCGGGGATTGGTTCACGATCTCCAACATCAACCTGAACCTGGCCATTCCGATCTTCAATGGTTTTTTGACCAAATCCAAGATACAGCAAACGCGGATCGATCTGTGGAAGACCGAAAATCAGATCGACGCCCTGAAGAATTCCATTGACCGGGAGGTGGAAACCGCAAAAAACAATTTCGGCAGTGCCTTGGAGCGACTCCATGCGCAGCGGAAAAATCAAACACTGGCCGAGCAAGTCTATCGGCAAACCAAAAAGAAATACGAGATCGGTACCGGTTCTCAGATCGAGGTGAGCGTGGCTCAGACCGATCTGCAGTCCGCCCAAACCAATTACCTCACGGCCCTGTACGATGCGGTCCTCTCCAAGATCGATTACCTGCAGGCCACCGGAAAACTCAGTCAATCCTTTTGATCAACCTTAACTCCATTTATATGAATCGTCTTACTGTTATCCTATTTGCTTCCTTCCTGCTCAGCGCCTGCGGCGGATCTGAAAAAGGAAGCGATCTCACCAAGCTTCAGGCGGAACTGACCGACCTCAAAAAGAAAAAAAGCTCGCTCGATACCGAGATCCGTACGCTCGAGGCGAAGATCGCTCAGCTCGATACAGCCGGCGCCCGGCAGGCCAGCAAGCTGGTCTCGATCGACTCCGTTCGCGTAGGCGTGTTTGAACATTACATCGACTTGCAGGGCAAAGTGGAAGCAGAGGGCATGGCCTATGTGGCGCCGGCGGGCATGGGCGGACAGGTCAAGGCCGTCTATGTAAAACTGGGGACACCCGTCAGTCAGGGACAACTCATCCTGAAACTGGACGATGCCATGGCGCAGCAACAACTGATCGCGGCGCGTCAGCAATCCGGTCAATTGAAAACCCGACTGGTACAAGCCCAGACCATCTATGAGCGGTATCAAAATCTTTGGAAACAGAATATCGGAGCAGAGATCCAGGTGATCAATGCCAAGGCCGATGTCGATGCCCTGGCCGCCCAACTGCGGTCGGTCGAAGCACAAGTGGGCATGGCACAGGAACAAGTGAACATGACCAACGTACGCGCGGCCATTGCCGGCGTCATCGATGAGATGAATGTAAAAGTGGGTGAATTCTTCTCACCACAATCCGCCGCCACACCGGGTGCCGGCATCCGCATCGTCAACAATAGCCGGCTCAAAGTCGTTACCTACGTTCCGGATAATTATGTTACCCGGGTACGCAAAGGAGATCCGATAAAAGTATTCGTAGCCGACAATGGGCAGGAATCATTTGATTCCCGCATTCAGGTCATGAGCGCTTCCATCAATCCCAACACCCGCTCCTTCACGGTGGAGGCACCCTTGCCCAGCAACCCGATGCTGCGGGCCAATCAATCGGCCGTAGTAAAGATCCTGGATTACAAGGCCGATAATGCCATCAGCGTTCCGGTGAACGTGGTCCAATCGGATGAAAAAGGAAAATATCTGTTCGTGGCCGAGCAGACGAAAGGCACCTGGATGGTTCGTCGCCGCATCGTTCAGCCCGGTCAGGTGTACAACGGACAGCAGGAGATCGTTGGCGGATTGAATGCCGGCGACCGGATCGTGACCGATGGCTATCAATCCCTTTACGATGGCCAGGCCATTCGCATGCGCTGATCAACCCCTTAAACTGATTCCATGAATCTCCCCAACCGCCTTCCCAAAGCCATCCGCGAGTTCAAGCCCACCAGCTGGTCGATCGACAACCGCACGGCCATCTACATCATTGCCATCCTGATCTCCTGGTGGGGATACAGCCGTTTCATGAGTTTGCCCAAGGAGCAGTTTCCGGATATCGTGGTGCCTACTATTTCGGTGACCACTGTTTATGTCGGAAATTCCCCGCAGGATATTGAGAACCTGGTTACCCGTCCCATCGAAAAACAACTCAAAGGCATCAGCGGTGCCCGCGTCAATAAGATCCAAAGCACTTCACAAACCGATTACAGCCTGATCGTAGTGGAGTTCGATACCGACGTTAAGACCGAGATCGCCAAGCAAAAGGTCAAGGATGCGATCGATAAGTCGAAAAGTGACTTGCCGACCGACCTCACGCAACAACCCAATGTGCAAGAGTTCGCGTTCAGCGAAGTGCCCATCATGTTCGTGAACGTCAGCGGCGATTACGATGGCATCAAGCTGAAACAATATGCCGATAAGTTACAAGACCGGTTCGAGGAACTCTCGGAGATCACCCGTGCGGAGATCGTGGGAGCCCCCGAGCGCGAGATCCAGGTACACGTGGATCCCTATAAAATGACGGCCGCCCGCATCAGCTTCATGGATATCGAGAATGCGATCGCTCGGGAGAATAATGATATTACGGGCGGACAGATCGAAGTGGGCGATATGCGGCGCACCCTGCGGGTTCGCGGACAGTTCAAATCAGCGATCGATCTACAAGATGTGGTCGTTCGTAGCAGCGCCCGGGGCGCCAACGTTTACTTGCGCGACATCGCCGATATCCGCGATACCGTCAAAGAGCGGGAGAGTTTTGCCCGCCTCAGCGGAAAGAATGTGGTTACCCTCAACATTGTAAAGCGCGCAGGCGAAAACCTGATCAATACCGCCGATAAGGTCAAGGCCGTGGTGGCGGAGATGCAAGCGAACGAAGATCTGCCCCGCGACCTGATCGTGAACATCACCGGCGATCAGAGCAAACAGACCCGTACTTCTTTCAACGAACTGATCAACACCATCGTGATCGGATTTTTATTGGTGTTGCTGATCCTGATGTTTTTCATGGGCGTGACCAACGCCTTCTTCGTAGCCCTCAGTGTACCGCTCAGTGTATTTGTGGCCTTCCTCTTCTTGGCGGTGGCCGATAGCATCGTGGGTACCTCTGTTACCCTGAACTTCATCGTGCTGTTCGCCTTGCTGTTCGGGTTGGGAATTATTGTGGACGATGCCATTGTGGTGATCGAAAACACCCACCGTATTTATGCCAACGGAAAACTGCCAATCGTGCAAAGTGCCAAGGAGGCCGCCGGAGAAGTCTTCATCCCCGTACTGGCCGGAACCGCCACCACCCTGGCACCGTTTTTCCCCTTGTTATTCTGGAAAGGACTGATCGGGAAGTTCATGATCTACCTGCCCACCATTCTGATACTTACTTTGGCCGCTTCGCTGGTAGTGGCCTTCATCTTCAACCCGGTCTTTGCCGTCAGCTTCATGAAGCCGGAGGGATTGGATGCACACCTTCCCCGAAAGCGCATCTTCCGAAACAAGTGGTTTTTATCGGCACTGATCGCGGGCGTGTTGCTGCACCTCGTCGGCTTTCACGGCACGGCTAATTTTTCGTTGATCCTTGCAGCGTTGATGGTATTCCATACCTATGTGTTGAACGACTGGATCCATACTTTTCAAAGTCGCGTACTGCCCCGTTTGATGTCGCGCTACGAGGCGATGCTGCGCTGGATCTTGCAGGGGAAACGCCCCGTCCGGGCATTGGCCTCGCTGTTCGGATTGTTTATCCTGGCCTTATTCTCCTTGATACTGCGCGGGAACAAGACTACTTTCTTTCCCAGCGGCGACCCGAATTTCGTTTATGTCTTTTTGAAAATGCCGGTGGGCACCGATGTCAAGCATACCGACAGTATCACCCGCGTATTGGAGCAGCGGGTTTATCAGGTGTTGAAAGAAGAAAAACCGGGCACGGAGGGATCGATCGTGGAAAGCATCATTTCGAATGTGGCCGTGAGTGCGAACAATCCGCGCGACAACAACCGAAGCGTACAATCGAATCTCGGACGTATTCAGGTTTCGTTTGTGGAGTTCGAGAAGCGGCACGGGAAAAGCACCATGCCACTCAAGGATGCCATTCTTGAGGCGGTGCAGGGAATTCCGGGTACGCAGATCGAAGTCACCCAGGAAGATGCTGGTCCCCCCACCGACCCACCCGTCAACATCGAAGTAGTAGGCGATGATTTTGACAACATTCGATACGTGGCCACCCGCCTGTTGAATTATTTAGACACCAACCGGGTGCCCGGGATACAGAACCTGCAACCGGATATCGACCTGACCAATCCGGAGATCACGGTGCGGGTCGATCGTCAACGTGCCACCTTGGAAGGACTCAGCACGGCACAGGTGGGGATGGCCCTCCGGACGGCTCTTTTCGGAAAAGAAGTGAGCAAAGTGAAAGTGGGAGAGGATGAGTACAAGATCCAGTTGCGGTATGCGGATGCCCAGCGCAACAACGTGACCGACCTACTCTCGATGCGCATGACGTTCATGGACATGAACACCATGCAGATCAAATCCATTCCACTTAGTACCGTTGCCGCGGTCGATTATACCAGTTCGGCCGGGGCAGTGAAGCGTAAAAATGTGCGTCGAACCATCCAGTTGCAGAGCAGTGTTACCGATCCTACCCAAGTTGCGCCCATCAACCAGGCCCTAGCCGCGCAGATCGAAACGTTCAAAACCCTGGAACGTATTCCTTCCGACGTGGTTATTCGGCAAAGCGGACAAAGCGAGCAGGAAAAAGAGACACAGGCCTTTCTGGGTCAGGCGATGCTGATCGCCCTGGGTATGATCTTCCTGATTCTGGTGCTTCAGTTCAACAGTCTCAGTAAACCTTTTATCGTGATCACGGAGATCTTCTTCTCCATCATCGGGGTGCTGCTGGGTTATGCCCTGACGGGTATGACCGTAGCGACCATCATGACCGGAGTGGGGGTAGTCGGACTGGCCGGTATCGTCATCAAAAACGGAATTCTGTTGATCGAGTTTACCGATGAGCTCCGGGGACGCGGCTACCGAACCCGCGAGGCAGCCATTCAGGCGGGCAAGATCCGGATCATACCGGTATTGCTGACGGCGGTGGCCACGATCTTGGGCCTGCTGCCCTTGGCGGTGGGATTCAATATCGATTTCGTGGGGTTGCTTCAGTCGTTTCGTCCCAATATCTTCTTTGGGGGCGATAGTGTGGTGTTCTGGGGACCGCTGAGCTGGACCATCATCTTCGGCCTGATCTTCTCCTTCTTCCTGACCCTGGTGATGGTGCCCTGTATGTACTTGATCGCAGAGCGACTGCGTCGTCCGATGTCGCGTTTTTACGGCACCCGATACGTTGCCTTGCTGGCCTTTACCGGTCCTTTTTTCTTCCTCTTCGTCGGCCTCATGTTTGTGGTACAGAAAGCTCGGGGGAAAAAGGTATGGATGGGACAGCTTCGTTAATTTTGAGTTATGTCGAGGAAGCAGGAACAATTGGCCGATGTCGTGATCAAGTTCGCCGGGGACAGTGGCGATGGCATGCAATTGACCGGAACGCAGTTCACCAATAACACCGCTTTATTGGGGATCGATCTGGCCACCTTTCCTGATTTTCCGGCCGAGATCCGGGCCCCCCAGGGAACCGTGCCCGGCGTGAGTGGGTATCAACTTCGTTTTTCCTCCGACCGGGTCTTTACGCCCGGTGATGCTTGCGATGTGCTCGTAGCCATGAATGCGGCGGCATTGAAAGTCAACCTGACTTCTCTAAAGAAAGGAGGAAAGATCATTGCCAACATCGATGGCTTCGACGCGAAAAATCTTCGCTTGGCGAATTATCCGGAGGGAGAGAATCCGCTCGAGAATGACAGTCTCACGAATTACGAGGTGATCCGGATGGATGTGACCAAGATGACGCGGGAGGCGCTGAAGGATATTCCGCTGGGACAAAAAGAGAAGGACCGGGCCAAGAATATGTTCGTGTTGGGATTTCTGTATTGGATGTACAACCGCGACATGGCCAACACCGAGCAGTTCCTGCGCGATAAATTTTCTAAAAAGCCCGAGATCCTGGAGAGCAATCTTCAGGTACTGAAGGCCGGGTATGCATACGGAGAAACGACCGATACCTTTACGACCACCTACTCGGTTGCCGCTGCCAAGATGCCTGCGGGTGTGTATCGTTCCATCATGGGCAACCAGGCCCTGGCCTATGGATTGATCGCGGCTTCGCAACGTTCGGGCTTACCGCTTTTTCTGGGGTCATATCCGATCACACCGGCATCCGATATTTTGCATGAGCTCAGTCGACATAAAAATTTTGGCGTCCGAACCTTTCAGGCGGAGGATGAGATCGCGGCCATTACGGCGGCGATCGGAGCGGCCTATGGCGGATCGTTGGGTATAACTACGTCGAGCGGACCGGGCATTGCTCTCAAAGGCGAGGCTATGGGTCTAGCCGTGATGTTGGAGATCCCACTGTTGGTAATCAATATTCAGCGGGGTGGTCCCTCCACCGGCTTACCGACCAAGACCGAGCAGAGTGATCTGATGCAAGCATATTATGGACGCAACGGAGAATGTCCGATGCCCATCGTATCGGCTTCTACGCCGGCGGATTGTTTTGAGGCCGTATTTGAAGCGGCACGGATCTCGGTGCAGCACATGACACCGGTGATATTTCTGAGTGATGGATACATAGCCAACGGGGCGGAGCCCTGGCGATTTCCGCAGACCAAAGACTTACCGGCCATTGATGTCAAGTTCATGACCGAGTTGCCGGAAGGGGAAACGAAGTTCAAGCCTTATCAGCGCGATGAGCGGGGCGTTCGTCCTTGGGCGGTTCCGGGAACGGCCGGGTTTGAGCATCGGATCGGTGGCTTGGAGAAGCAGCATATTACGGGTAACGTGAACTATGAGCCGGAGAATCATCAGCTCATGGTACAGTTGCGGCAATCAAAGGTGGACAAGATCGCCGATCATATTCCCGAGCAGCAATTGGATAGTGGTCCCGATCAAGGAAAGATCCTCGTGTTGGGTTGGGGTTCAACCTATGGAGCCATCAAATCGGCGGTTGCCGAGTTACAGGCCAAGGGGGAGTCGGTCAGTCACGCACACCTTCGTTATATCCGTCCCTTCCCACGTAATTTGGGCGAGATGCTTCGTCGGTTCGATCGGGTGCTGGTGCCGGAGATCAACAATGGTCAGTTGGTGCGTATTCTACGCGATATTTATTTGGTGGATGCCATTGCCTACAACAAAGTGATGGGTATTCCCATTACCAAGACCGAATTGGTGATGAAGTTAGAGGAGTTGTTAGCAGGGGAAGCTTAACGACGTTGTCTGCCCAGCATGACCCCGATTTTCAATTGCAAAGTAAAATAGCCGTCTTTATCTTTTGGATTGCCTCGTCCCGCATTGGGGGTAAAAGAGGTGGGCGGAGTTAGTTCATCGCCCCTGAAAAAAAGTTGGGAGGCAAGGGTCGCTTGACCGGCGGGGAGATTTTGAAAAAATAAGCTGGGGTCGATATAGGTTTGGCTCACATCATCCAGGTAGTCGGTACTGAGAACACGATAATCCATTTCCAGTCTTGCTACCAGCAAATCGGTTAATTCCGCTCGGATGCCGGCGCCTACGTGGTAATTCCGTTGTTGCAGGGAGTACGGTTTGCGATCGCGGTATCCGGGAAATCCTTGTCCCTCCGTCCGCAGTGGTTGCAAGGAATACCATTGTCCGTTGAATTCCGCTTTTGGGTCGAAGGAGAAAAATCCCACTCCGGCCAGTACGTAGGGAGATAGCAGGGGTGGGTATTCTCGTGGATAGATCAGCGAGGGAAGAAACAGGGGGTGAAATTCTATCCCAACGTGTATGTCATTGATCTTGCTTTGGAAGCTTAGGTTGCGTGTATTTTGGTAATTGGCGGCCGATTTATTGCTTTGAATGCTGTCGGCTTCCTCCACCGATCCGAGGCAGCCCTCGAGGCGTATCCCGATCATACTGCGGTACATACCGGCAAAATAAAATCCGCCACTGAGGTTGGTTTGCTTGTAAAATCGTCCCAATCCCTTGTTCTCGCCCAGATCGGTCAAGGCATTCATCCCTCCTAAGGTGGTACCTGCTTCCACGATCCAATCGCTATCGTACGCTCGGTTGTTATGAAAATAGTATTGTGCCGATCCTGCTAACGGGAAGACCATGCAGATTAGCCAAAGCAGTAAAAAAGTAAAAACTCGATTCATATTGGTCACCAAAATACTCAAAAGCACTTTGTTCGGTGAAACCGAAGCGCTGATTTTTAATAATTAAGTACTGTTTTTAGAAAAATAAGTACATACATCCGTCAGTCCGCAAGCTGCACATTTGGGTTGGCGGGCCAGACAGGTATATCGACCGTGCAAGATGAGCCAGTGGTGGGCTTGATGCACGAGCTCTTCGGGCAGGTGTTGGATCAGTTTTTTTTCAACGGCCAGGGGGGTGGTGGCGGTGCGGGGGACCAATCCCAATCGGTGGCTGACCCGAAACACGTGGGTGTCGACGGCCATGTTGGGTTGTTTATCGATCACCGAAGTGATGACGTTGGCGGTTTTTCGTCCCACCCCCGGCAGTGTAATCAACGCTTCCACCGTCATGGGTACTTTTCCCTTGAATTCCCCCATCAATTTGTTTGCCATACCGATGAGGTGTTTGGCTTTGTTGTTGGGGTAGGAGATGCTACGGATCAGGGGAAAGACCTCTTCGAAACTTGCCTGTGACAAGCGTTTGGCATCTGGGAAGCGTTGAAAAAGGGCGGGCGTGGTCAGGTTCACCCGTTTGTCGGTGCATTGGGCGGAGAGGATCACGGCCACCAGCAATTGGAAGGGGTTGTCGTATAGTAATTCGGTTTCAGCGGTCGGCATCTGCCGGCTGAAATATTCAAGGACGTGGGTAAAACGTTCTTTTCGGGTCATGACCGAAAATACAGGGAAGCGAGGGGATGCTTAGGCGTTCGAGGATACTTTTTCCTGTTGGGCGTGGTGTAAGATGTGCAGGATGGTTTCGGTTCGGGGGGATTCGATCAGTCGGTCCAGCCGAGCCCGGGAGGTTTGCAGCACGGCCAGTTTTTCGCGAAGGGTCCAATCGGTTTCCAGGGCTTCTTCGATGGCCAGGGTCTGCTGCGGATCGGTCTCTTTGTAGAGGTATTCGAGCAGGTCTTCGGGGGTAAAGGCGTGTTTCATGGGGGGCCACTGGGGTGGTTCCCGATTAAAACGATGGGTGGGGGTAATTATTGTGCGGGGGTCTCTTTCTTTTCGGGGACCAGAAACAGGTCCTCGTCGTCTTTTTTCATCAGGTATTTCTCCCGGGCGAACTTTTCCAGGGCGGCCGGGTCATTTTTCAGGGCTTCCAGCTCTTTTTGTTGTTTGATGGTTTCCTCTCGGTAATACTGCTTGGATTTTTCCAGGTTGTTCAGCTCCTGGGCCCGGTCCAGTTGGGTAAGCAGGTCGTTTCGGTCGAGAAACAGGATCACGATCACGAAGGCAACTCCGGCCAGGAGAAATTTGTTTTTGATCCAGTCCGGTATGCGATCGAGCAGGGGTTTCATGTGGGGTTATTTCCCAAATTTAACGGAACCCTTCGGATAGATGGCGGAGCTGCCGAGTAATTCCTCGATCCGGATCAGCTGATTGTATTTGGCCATGCGGTCGGTTCGCGAGGCACTGCCGGTCTTGATCTGTCCGCAGTTCAGGGCTACGGCCAGGTCAGCGATGGTGGTGTCTTCGGTTTCGCCGCTGCGGTGGCTCATGATCGTGTTGTAACCATTGTGCTGGGCGAGGGTGACGGCATTGATCGTTTCGGTAATGGTTCCGATCTGGTTCACTTTTACCAGTAGGGCATTGGCGATCTGCTGGTCGATCCCTTTCTGAAGCCGGTTCACATTGGTCACGAATAGGTCATCGCCCACCAGCTGGCATTTCTTTCCAACGGCCTGGGTCAGCATTTCCCAGCCTTTCCAGTCGTCCTCTGCCATGCCATCCTCAATGCTACAGATCGGATATTTCTTAACCCAGCTTTCCCAGTATTTCACCAGTTGTTCGCTGCTCATCTCTTTTCCGTTGCTTTTGTGGAATACATATTTTTTCTTCTTGGCATCCCAGAGTTCGGTGTTGGCGGCATCCATCGCGATGCGGATCTGAGAGCCGGCCTTGTATCCGGCGGCTTCGATGGCGATGAGTACGGTCTCGATCGCTTCTTCATTGCTTTGGATGTTGGGGGCGAAGCCACCTTCATCTCCCACGTTGGTGCTGTATCCTTTTTTCTTCAGGACGGATTTCAGGGCATGAAAGATCTCGACGCCCCAGCGCAGCCCGTCGCTGAACGTGGACGCCCCTACGGGCATGACCATGAATTCCTGAAAATCGATCTTGTTATCGGCATGGGCTCCTCCGTTGAGGATGTTCATCATGGGGATCGGTAATACTTTGGCGTTGGTGCCACCGATGTATCGGAACAAGGGAAGGGACGCTTCTTCGGCAGCGGCTTTGGCCACGGCCATGCTCACGGCGAGGGTGGCGTTGGCGCCGAGTTTCTTCTTATTGGATGTGCCGTCGAGTTGGATCATCAGCTCATCGATGCCGGTTTGGTCGGCCACATCGTACCCCAGCAGGGTCGGCGCGATGGTTTTGTTGATGTTGTTGACGGCCTGCAGTACGCCTTTGCCCCCGTATTTTTTCTTGTCGTTGTCGCGCAGTTCAACGGCTTCGTGTGCACCGGTGCTGGCGCCACTGGGAACGGCTGCCCGGCCCAGCGCTCCATTTTCGGTGATCACATCCACTTCCACGGTGGGGTTGCCCCGTGAATCCAGGATTTGACGGGCAAAGATCTCGGCGATGTAGCTCATAGTAGTAGATTAAGTCGTTGGATGGCTGGCAGTCGTCAGGGAGCGGAAGATCGACTCGAGGCGTCGATTTTCGATTTGCAAAGAAACAATGTTGAGTCCTTCCTGCAAAGCGAGTTGGAGGATTTGTTTCTGCAGGGCATCGGCTTGGTCGGTTTCGAACTGCCACTCGTTCGTGCCCGTGCGGGTGTAGCGGATGGCGCCGGATAGGGCGTTCCATTTTTCCGGGGAAACGTCTTCCCGGAATTGTACGGTAACGATTGGTCGGCCTTGTCCGTTTCGGATATTGTTCAGGGTATCGTTGGCCACCAGGTTACCTTGGTGGATGATGATCACGCGTTGACAGATGGCTTCCACTTCGGAGAGGATGTGCGAGGAGAACAGTACGGTTTTATTTTTTCCTTGTTGGCGGATGACTTCTCGGATCTCTTGGATCTGGTTGGGATCGAGTCCGGTGGTGGGTTCGTCCAGGATCAGCACGTCCGGGTCGTGCAGGAGGGCGGCGGCGAGTCCGACGCGTTGTTTGTATCCTTTCGACAGGGCCCCGATGCGTTTGTGGGATTCTTGGGTGAGTCCGACGATCTCGATCACTTCCTCGATGCGGGGTTTGATATTTTTCAGGGCATGGGTTTCGCCGATGAATTGTAAATATTCACGCACGTACAGGTCGAGGTATAGCGGATTCAGTTCGGGGAGGTAGCCGATCTTTTTTCGGATGGTCAGCGGGTCTTTTGCTACATCGATGCCGCAGACCTCGAGGTGGCCGGCGTCGGGCGAAAGATAGCCGGTGATCATTTTGAGGGTGGTAGATTTTCCGGCACCGTTGGGTCCGAGGAAGCCCACGATCTCTCCGCGGTTCACCTCGAAGGAGATCCCGTTCACGGCGGTTTGGGTGCCGAAGCGTTTGGTGAGGGAGTGGAGGCGAATGGACATAAGGCAAACCTACCAAAACGGGCGGAGTTTTAGGAAACGGCCTGAGACAGGAAGTATTGTCGGTTTCTTGTTAATTTTCACCCGTCATCTGTTTCTTGCCCGAAACTGAGTACATTCGCGGTTCATGAGGAGTCGAGTAGATTTTTTTCAAAATTTTTTGCGCCAGACATCTGCTCTGTTGCAGGTGATTTTACTCTGCCTGCTCACCATACAGCCTGCCTTTGCGATCCGTTCTACTGCCGAGGAATCGACCCCTTGGACCCAGTTTTGTGCCGATTCCTTACCCGTAGAGGAGGACATCCCCAACCCGCTGGGTAACTCGACCGAGGAAAATACGGCGTCGGGTCTTTCGCTGGCAGAGGAGTTTCTGCACGGGTCCGAAGCGAGTGTGCATCCTCCCGAGGAGCTGTTGACGGATTACTATCCCCTACACCTCTTTCCGTATCAGGCCTTTCACAGCGAACAGTTGATACCCCCTCCGGACCGGAACTGAACTTTCCACCTTGCTTTTCGTTCTACTCAGGTACTGCCTATTTGGGAGTAACTATTTTATATTTCATAAACATAACTATGCGCAAACACACTAAAGAATCTCTGGACCAGCTCACCCCCCAACGAGCGTATGAAATACTCGTGGAGGGCAATCAGCGTTTTGTGTCCAACCTTAATAAAGACCACGATCATCTGGAGACGATCAACGAGACTCGGGATGGTCAATATCCCTTCGCCGTGATCTTGAGTTGCATGGACTCGCGTACATCCGTGGAGCTGATATTCGATCAGGGTCTGGGCGATCTTTTCAGCATTCGTGTAGCCGGTAACATTGTGAACGAAGACATTCTGGGGTCCATTGAGTACGCGGTCAAGTACGTGGGCTCCAAATTGTTGGTTGTTCTGGGCCATACCTCCTGCGGTGCGGTCAACAGTGCCGTCAAAGGTGTGCAGGATGGACACATTACCGGTTTACTCAACCGTATTCAACCCTCGATCAGCCGGGCAAAATTGAAAAGAGATCAGGAGTGCAAACACGGTGATAAGGTCGTTTATGCCAACGTAGAGAACAGTCTGCAAGAGGTCATCAGCCGTAGCCCGATCGTCAACGAAATGTTCAGCAACGGACAGATCGGATTGGTCGGTGCCGTTTATAACGTTGAGAACGGATCCGTTGATTTTTTCAAAGACTTAACCTAACCCTCCCAAATCGATCGAAATATGAAGATGACCTCCTCCGTTATTCGGGACGATATCCAAGCCGGACTCGTAGTCTTTTTAGTTGCGCTTCCTCTTTGTTTAGGCATCGCCGTCGCCTCCGGCGCTACTCCTTTTGCCGGCATCATCAGCGGTGTGATCGGCGGGGTGGTCGTGGGATTGATCAGCGGCTCGCATGTGAGTGTCAGCGGACCGGCTGCCGGGTTGATCGCGATCATTCTCACCGCCATCAGTCAGCTGGGATATGAAAACTTTTTAATGGCCCTGGTCATTGCCGGCGGATTTCAATTGCTAATGGGGGCTATAAAGGCCGGGACCATCTCCAGTTATTTTCCAAACAGTGTCATCGAGGGCATGCTGGCGGCCATCGGGATCATCATCATTAAAAAAGAAATTCCTCATGCCGTAGGCTATGATCAGATGCATGAAGGCGACTTTTTCAACCTGGAACTGGGGGCCGAAAACTTCTTTACGGAGTGGGCTCACTCGATTAATTATGCACATGCCGGCGTCATCACCATCACCTTGGTTTCGCTGGCCATTCTGATCGCTTTTCAAAAAATACCGTTTCTTAAGAAAATAAAAGCGATTCCGGGGGCTTTGATTGCCGTACTTGGTGGTATTCTGCTCAACGAGCTTTTTATCGGCATGGGATCTAATTGGTACATCACGGGCAATCACCTGGTGCAACTGCCACAAGCGAATTCCATCTCCGAATTCATCGGTCAGTTTCAGTTGCCTAATTGGACGGCTGTCAGCAATCAGGCGGTATGGGTTACGGGATTGACCATCGCGGTGGTGGCCAGTATTGAGTCTTTACTGTGTTTGGAGGCGGGTGATCGAATGGATCCGATGAAGCGATACTCCAGTGCCAACCGGGAGCTATTTGCCCAGGGAACGGGCAATTTGTTCTCCGGATTGATTGGCGGACTGCCCATGACCTCGGTAATTGTTCGGACAACCGCCAACGTAAATGCAGGTGCCAAGACCAAGCTATCTACTATCGTGCATGGGTTACTTCTGTGCTTGGCGGTGGTGTTGATCCCCGGGTTGTTGAATAAGATCCCAATGGCCTCGCTCGCTGCGATCTTGCTGATGATCGGGTTCAAATTGGCGAATCCGTCGGTATTCAAGCACATGTGGTCATTAGGAAAGCATCAGTTCATTCCATTTATGGTGACGGTATTAGCAGTTGTTTTAACTGACCTGCTCAAGGGCGTGGGCGTTGGGGTGGTCGTGAGCGTATTTTTTATTCTGCGGGGCAATATGAAATTGGCTTACTATTTCCGCAAGGAAGCACATCACACGGGTGATATCATCTACATCGACCTGGCTCAGGAGGTTTCCTTCCTGAACAAAGCTGCCATCAAGCAAACACTCGGTCATTTGCCGGCCAACAGTAAGGTGGTGATCGATGCTGTGAATACGGTTTATATCGATCATGACGTGTTGACGCTGATCCGTGATTTTCTTCAGTTCGGTTCTAAAGAAAAGAACATCGACGTTACCCTCCGGAATTTTAAGGATGTATATCAGATGGCAGACTCCGTACACGTGCACTCCGTACCCGGTAAATAAACCATATTACTTGCTCACGAGCCGTCCCGCGACTTGCTGCAAGCCAACGGCACTGCGTTTGAATTTGAATTGCAATTCCAACAGCTTTTGCCACGTCTCCTGATAACGAGTTTCTCGGGCATTAACCAGGAACAAGCTGCTTTCCCCTTGCCGGAAGCGAAGCCACTCCAGCTGCAGCAGGTTGGCATACTGGCGGAGCATTTGTTGTTGTATCACCGTTTGTTGTTGGAGTGCGACTTGCTCGGTATACAGGGCACGTGCCTGGTTGGTCAATTTCCAGCCGGTCCAGTCTTGTTTCCATCGATTTTGGCGGATCTTCCATTCGGTAACTTGCAGCTGACCCCTTTCGGCCGACCACCTCAGCGGAACCGACAGGCGGAGGCCATATCGGTAGTTGTTCTCCAGCCAGGGTTGTTGCATCGTCCGGATCAGGTTATTGTTTTTTCCCAGTTGGTTGTAATCAAAGCGAACATCGGGCAGTAATTCCTGACGGAAAAATTTTCGATCGACCCGTAATTGTTGGCCTTGATAAGTCAAGGCCTGCCAATCCGGATTGTTCACGGGCAGGGCACTGGTCCACTCCTCGAGCCGACCCGGATCCGGCTGTTGGGCGTATTCCCGGATGGCCGTGGAATCGGGTTTCACATTTTCCGGCAGCAGAAAAGGCTGCTGATTTTCCATCCAGAGATGGTCCGATAATTTCCATTGGGCTTTTCTTCGATTGAGTTGTGCTTCCTGATACGCGATCTGCCACTGATTTAGTTGGGCTAGACCCTCAATCGTATCGGCAGCCGCCCGATCACCTTCTCGGACAGAGGCTCGGATCAACTCGAGCCGTGTTTGATTGATCTGCAGGAGGCTGTCCAGCGATCGTTCCCATTGATGATATCGAACCCAATCCCAAAAGTCTTCCAGGGCCTCGGCCAATAAATCGTTTAGCATTTTTCGTCGTTCGTTCTCGGAGGCCTCGATGCCAATGGTGGCCTTTCGGAGATCGGTTCGTCGTTTATCCATCGACAGTCCTTTGAGTAGGGGTAGCGAGACTCCCACATAATTGTTTGCACCCAGGGTCTCGGTCTCGGGTGTTCGGTTACCCGCTAAATATTCCCAACCGCCCTTGACTTCCACGCCAAACCAAGTGGGGATTCGCCACGCTGTATTTCGGTATTCGTAATAAGCGAGTCCGTCGACGGTCTTCGATGCTCGTTCGTATTCAACCCGTGGGTCGAACGCACCGCGGGTCCGGGTGCGTTCGGATGCTGCTAGTTGTATACCCGCTTGTGCCTGACGTGCGATCGGGTGATGTAGCATGACAATACTGCGTAATTCCGCCTCCGAAAGCGTGACGGATTCTTCTTGGGCTATGCTTGGTTGGAGGCTCATACCCAGCAGAAGCGTGATTGCCATGCTCCGCCGTAAGCGTGAAAAGACTGAGGGGCTCATTGTTCAGCGGATTGAATGGGTTGATAATAATCCGGCGGGAAGCCATTGATATTTCGCCAGAGCTCGTACCAGATCGGAACATCTTTCAATAGGGCCATGCCCTGTGCTCCGGCCCCCATGCGCAGTTGGGCTGGCCAGGGTTTATCGTTCGGATCTTCTGCCACCAGGATGCGGAATTTTCCATCGGCATTCACATTTCTCTCAACCGCCGCAACGATTCCGCCGAAGGTGCCGTAAGAGGCTTGTGGCCAGCCACTGAAAACGATCGCCGGAAACCCATCGAACCAGAAACGAACTTTTTGTCCGAGGTTGACCAAGGGGAGATCGACGGGACGAACGAACAGCTCCACGGCCTTTTGCATCTTATCCGGTACAATGTCGAGTATCCGTTCGCCATCCTTCACGATCTCGCCGATACCGGCTTTACGGGCATTGATCACTTGCCCGTCCTGCGGTGCCAGAATAAAGTACATATTGTTACGGATGACGTAATTGGCATACAGATTTTGGAGTTTAGCCGCTTCCGCCTCTCCGGTGGCGGCCTCCGAGAAAGCCTGCATCTGATCACCTTGTGCCTTGGCGATCTTCTCGGCAAAGGATTGACGGATCGTATTCTGCTCGATCTCCAGGATGACACGCTCCTGTTTTTCGTTGGCCAGCTTGTTCTCCGCCGTTACTTTCTTGGCCAAGGCATTTTGATAGTTCACTTTTCGACGTTCGAGGTCGACCAGCGAGATGGCGCCGGACTGGAACAGGTCTTGCCCGGCTTGGAGCTGTCGCTCATTGACCGTTACCTCATTTTTAGCGGCCTGCACATCCTGCTCAGCGGCCTCAATGGTGCGCGTCTGCTGCTCCAGTTTATTTCGGTTCTGCTCCAGCTTGAGTTGTTGCTCTCGTTGCAAGGCGTTCAGCTGCGAGGCAGCGGCATCGGCTTTGGACTGATAAAACGAAATGCTTCGCTGTTTGGCACTGAGTTGCTCACCGGTCCGCTGTACCAGCTGCGGATCCAGATAGCTTTCTTTGACCTCCGTCAACTGCAGCAGGGTGTCTCCTTTTTTTACTCGATCGCCTTCTTTCACCTGCCAGTTCACGATCCGCCCGCCAATGATGGTATTGATCTCTTGTGGTCGCTGCTCGGGACGAAGTGTGGTCACCCGCCCCTTGGAGCGAATGTTCTGCGTCCACGGCAGAAACAGAAACAGGAACAAGACTAAGACGATACCCCAAAACCAATAGCGGACCCGACTTTTTTGATCGTATCGATAAATATGTTCCTTTACCGAGGGACTCATTTGAAATGCTTTCATGGCTGTTGGATTTTAGAATCAGAACTGGGTTGACTCATATCAATCCGGTAAGGTGCCCGGTTAATGAATTCAGGGTCATTGGTGACCACCACAACGGTCACACTATCGGGTAGCTCAAGCAAGAAGTTTTGTATCGCACGCCTGTCTTCCGGACTGCAACCACGCCAAGGGTCTTCCAGTAACAACAGACGCGGTTTTTTAGCCAGCGCCCGCAGCAGCAGGATCTTTCGAATCGTACTTCCGGATAAGCGTGCTCCGAGCGGACTCACCTTCGTGTCCCAACCAGCCTCCCAGGATTGTATCTGTTTGTCAAAATGAATCTTTCGGGCAATGTCCATCAACTCCTCGATCGGTATTTCCATTCTGCCCAAGGTGACATTCTCCCAAACGGTTCCTTGAAAAATATGCTGCCCGCTCAGGCTGATCCCGATCTGGGCTCGCAACGTATCCATGTGATAATTGGAGACCGGTATCCCATCGAAGGATAACTCCCCTTCAAAACCGGTATAAATACTTCCCATCAATTGAAGCAAGGTCGATTTTCCACTGCCCTCCGGGCCCACGATGCAGGCCTTAGCACCCGCCGGGATCTCCGCTTCGGAAACCTGCAGGATCGGTTGATTGTCCCGAAAGCCAAACCGTAGGTTTCGCATCCGCACCGAAATGCCCTCGTTTCGCCAGGGCATGGTCAGCTGACCAGATAATTCCTCTTCTTTATCCGTGACCTTGGCGATCTTATCGACCGAAGTAAGCACATCATAGACACTGTCCAAGTTGCCGATCAATTTCTCCACGGCTCCGATCACAATGATGATCACGATCTCAGCTGCAATGAACTGACCGATGTTCAGTTGCTGATCCAACAATAGGATCGAGCCGACCAGTAACATGCCCATCGTGATGATGGTCTTGAATGCCACCAAGATCCGATACTGAAAAAGTAAGATTTTGAAGTGCTCCGTACGTTTCTCCAGATAACGGATCGTTCTTCGCTCGGCGTTTCTCGTCAGTACCGGTCCGTCCGGTTCAAACTTGAAAGCCTTGATGCCTCGCGCCATCTCCTCGAGCCAAGCTGCCAAACTGTATTTATGTCGGCTTTCCTCCAGGCTGCTGGCTAGTCCCCTGGCGCCGGTATAGTATAAGATGCTACCCAATACCAAAATCAGCAAGATGCCAAACAGAATGAAAGCGGGGTGATAGAAGGAAAGCAGGATCAGCCCAAATAAGATCTGTATGCTTGCCGTCGGGAAATCCAACAACAATTTGGAGAGACCTTTTTGCAGGGCCGGGATCTCAAAAAAACGATTGACCAACTCAGGCAAGTATTGCTCATCTGCCTTGCGCAGATCGATCAGGGGAAGTTTATTGGCAATGCCTTGGGTGTACCGGACAAACAAGGTCTGCTGGATCTTCTCGATCAGCTTCATTTGGTTGATGTACATCAGACCGGTAACCAGTACGCCGGCCACCACACCAATGATCAGCAGGATCAACGAGGCGGAAAATGTTCCCCCCAATACAAAATTGATGATACTCTGAATGCCCACCGGTAAGGAGAGCTGGATCAAACCTGCCAGAATGGCGTAGAAGTAAATGGAAGAGAAAGCGGACCGTTCGTCTTGGATCAGTTGCCAAATGCGGGCAATCGGGGATAGATTTTTTTTCATTGAATTTGTTTGATGTTCTGAATCGACCTGGCTAGGGGTCGGCTACGGAGGCATCAAACAAAATCAGGAGGTGGCGTCAGATGTTTTCGGATAGGATCTGGCAATGTCCCCCCCGGAGGTGTACCCTTTGTACCCGCCACTGCGTCGAAATACCACAGGGCGTCCGGGATTAGGTGTTCCTCCATCGGAGAAAACGATTTGCCCTGAGTGTTCTCCTGCCCCTTTTCTTCATCCATGATCAGGATCGAAATCTCCGTTTTGGTCAGGAGCGACTGAGCAGCAGGCATCAATACCGGCGATAGTAATACAAAAATCGCTATGAGCGCTTTCCATTTCACGCCGCAAAATTATACCTTGTAGCGCCTGCTGATTTTCGGAAACGGGAAAATCGTATCGATTTTACATTTCTTTTACGTTTTCGAGGGTTTTCTTTGTTCAAGCCATAAATGATTCGATCCTTTGAAATTTAAACGCGCTACTTCGAACGGTCTCCGAAGCCTTTTTTCTGACTTCTTCCAAAGCGAGAAGTCCTCCGGCATTCTGCTGATCGGCTGTACCGTCTTCTCCCTGCTGCTGGCCAATTCGGCCTGGGGCACGGCCTATCATCATCTTTGGGAGACCCCGATCGGCCCTTATTCGCTGGAGTTTTGGATCAACGACGGACTCATGGCGGTTTTCTTTTTACTGGTCGGTCTGGAGATCGAACGCGAGATCTACATAGGCGAACTCTCCTCCCCCAAACAAGCCATCCTCCCCATTGTAGCCGCCTTGGGTGGAATGCTGGTACCCGCCGCCATCCATTTCGCCCTGAACGAGGGCAGCCCAGCCGCTGCCGGTTTCGGCATCCCCATGGCCACCGATATTGCCTTTGCCCTCGGCATTCTCTCACTAGCCGGCAAATCCGTCCCCCTCTCGCTCAAGATCTTCCTCACCGCCCTCGCGATCATCGACGATCTCGGCGCTATTCTCGTAATCGCGATTTTTTATACTCAGGAGCTTTCTTTGCCCGACCTATTCATCGCCCTCGGCATTTTTATCTCACTTTTCGTCCTCGGAAAACTCGGTATGCGCCGCTTGATCTTCTTCCTCGTACCCGGTGCATTCATGTGGTATTTTATGCATGCATCTGGCGTA
Organism: Bacteroidota bacterium; assembly: GCA_005789565.1. GTDB lineage: Bacteria > Bacteroidota > Bacteroidia > Chitinophagales > Chitinophagaceae > JJ008. The sequence continues at coordinate 31,569 of SXXL01000031.1, forward strand.
CACGCCACCATCAGCGGGGTCCTGCTTGCCTTCGCCATTCCATTCGGCGGTACCGGACAAGAATCCCCTTCCTACCGACTGCAACACGCCCTGCACTATCCGGTCGCCTTCGGGATCGTGCCACTATTCGCGCTGGCCAACACCGGCATCCCACTCGAGCCTGCTTTTTATAACAGTTTATTCTCGTTGAATAGTTTGGGAATTATTGGGGGACTCTTCCTCGGAAAACCCATCGGTATTCTGAGCTTTTGCTGGCTCTCGGTCAAATCTGGTTGGGGGGCTTTGCCCAATAAAGTGGGCTGGAAACAATTGTTGGGTGCAGGTCTGCTGGCCGGAATCGGATTCACGATGTCGATCTTCATCACATTGCTGGCTTTTGAAGACATCCAGATGGTAAACGATTCCAAGATCGCCATCCTAACGGCCTCGTTGCTGGCGGCCGTGATCGGATTGCTCTATTTGCGTCGCGTGGGGTCTTCTTCGAGTTCGGCAGAGGAGTGAGGAATCCGGTCATAATCGCCCTTCCAGGCATACCAGCCAAAGATCATCAGCCCGATCGCAATGGGCGTGAAGATGCCGATGATGATGATCCATACCACCGGATTATTGATGTCTTTTTTTCCGCCCGGATCAACATATTGGAACGCCGCCGCAACCAACCCGTAGATCACCAGCGGTCCCAACAGCATCCAGACCCATCCGAAATATCTTTTTACTGTATTCATCATTCAATCCATTACGTTTTCATCTCGGGTATTGTCGAGATACAATACGCCGATCACCAAGCAAAGCGTAGTGATCCCGATCGGATACCAGAGTCCCACCAACGGATCGCCCGGAAACGACGTGCTCAACAACAATCCGATGAAGGGAACCAATCCCCCGAACACCCCATTGCCGATGTGATACGGCAAACTCATCGATGTATACCGAATGCGGGTTGGGAATAGTTCCACCAGAAACGCGGCGATCGGTCCGTATACCATCGTTACATAAAGGATGAGTAGGAAGACCAACCCTACAAACCGCCAATACATTTCATTCGGGAGCGTGATGACCGTGGCCTGTGGGTTCAATAAAATGCTGTGCTCCAAAAAATAGCCGAAAATGGGGCGATACGAGAGAATCGCCAGTAGCATGCCGGTCATCAGGATCCATTTTCTGCCCACGCGATCGCTGAGCCATCCAAAAAAAACAAAAAAAGGCGTGGCGGCTGCAATGGCCCAGAGCAGGATGGTGCGACTTTGCTCAAAATCCAATTTGCATTTGGTCTCCAAAAAACTTTGCGCATAGAATTGCCCGGTATACCAAACCACCCCTTCTCCCATCACCGCGCCAAACAACGCCAACAATACCATCTTGAAATTGCGACGGTTTTGGAAAGATTCCCGGAGGGGGTTGGCGGAAGTTTTACCGGACGATTTCAATTCGGCGAACAAGGGTGATTCGGACATGTTCAGTCGGATATAGATCGAGACGCCCACCAACAGCAAGGAGATCCAGAACGGATAACGCCAACCGCCCCATTCGGCCGTGAAGCTGGATTCGGGCATGCTGGAGCGGACCAATAAAATCACGCCGAGAGCCAAAAACAATCCCAGCGTGGCCGTAGTCTGTATCCAACTCGTGTAATATCCTCGCCTTTTTGCCGGGGCATGCTCAGCCACATAGGTGGCCGCACCTCCATACTCACCCCCCAGGGCCAATCCTTGTATCAATCGTAATAAAAGCACCAACACCGGTGCCCATAGTCCGATACTTTGATACCCCGGCACACAACCGATCAGGAAGGTGGATCCGCCCATCAAGACCAGGGTCAGCAAAAACGTGTATTTCCGCCCCACTTTATCGCCTAGCCGACCAAAAACCAAGGCACCAAAAGGACGCACGATGAAACCGGCCGCAAAAATGGCCAGGGTGCTCAGCAAGGCAGCGGTGGGATTGCCCGCCGGAAAAAATTCGACCGAGATCGTTTTGGCCAGCATCCCAAAAAGGTAGAAATCGTACCACTCGATCATGGTCCCCACCGAAGAGGCAGCAATAATCCGGCGGATGGAAGAATGTCCCATTTCCGAAAGATAGTTGATAATTTTATACACCCCGACCGAAACCCATTGTATGCACCATCCTTATCAAATCCGCTCGATTGAGCAATATCAATCCGATTACCAACGCAGCCTCGATGATCCGGAAGGATTCTGGTCCTTCATCGCCGAACATTTCGTCTGGAAGAAAAAATGGGACCGCGTACTGCAATGGAATTTTAGCGAACCCCGCGTGCGCTGGTTCGAGGGGGCTCAACTCAACATCACGGAAAATTGCCTCGACCGGCATTTATCGGAAAGGGCCGAACAGCCGGCCATCCTCTGGGAGCCCAATGATCCGAAAGAATCTAACCGGACGCTCACCTATCAACAGCTTCATCAACAGGTTTGTCAATTCGCACAAGTGCTTCGCAATAACAATGTGCAAAAAGGCGATCGGGTTTGCATCTATATGGGCATGGTGCCCGAACTGGCCATTGCCGTGCTGGCCTGCGCACGGATCGGGGCCATTCACAGTGTCATCTTCGGAGGTTTCTCCGCTCAAAGTATTTCAGACCGACTGAATGATGCCCAAGCTGCCTTCATCGTTACCTGTGACGGTGCTTACCGCGGGGCAAAAGATATCCCTTTAAAATCGGTGATCGATGATGCGTTGGTGGGAAATGATACGGTCAAGCGTGTGATCGTCTATACCCGCACCGGGGTGGCCGTTTCCATGATCAGCGGACGAGATGTGTGGTGGGAAGAAGAGATGAGAAAAGTTGCAGATTCTTGGAATGTTCCCGCCGAAACCATGGAAGCCGAAGATCCCTTGTTCATTTTGTACACCTCGGGCAGTACTGGCAAACCCAAAGGCGTGGTGCACAGCTCGGCAGGGTATATGGTATGGACCAACTACACGTTCCTCAACGTATTTCAATATCAACCCGGACAGATCCATTTCTGCACGGCCGATATCGGATGGATCACGGGGCATAGTTATATTTTATACGGTCCGCTCAGCGCCGGCGCCACTACCCTGATGTTCGAAGGCATTCCCACCTGGCCCGATGCAGGACGTTTTTGGGACATCATCGATAAATACCGGGTCAATATTCTCTACACGGCACCCACTGCTATTCGGAGTTTGATGGGATTTGGGGAGGCACCCTTGCAAGGAAAGGATCTTTCCTCCTTGCAGATATTGGGAACCGTGGGCGAACCCATCAATGAAGAAGCCTGGCATTGGTACGAGGAGAAGATCGGGAAAGGCCGTTGCCCCATCGTCGATACCTGGTGGCAAACAGAAACCGGGGGCGTACTGATTTCCAACCTGGCCGGTATCACACCGTCCAAACCTGCCTGGGCTACTTTACCCATGCCAGGCGTCAAACCAATTTTAGTAGATGAGAAAGGAGCACCGGTGAAGCAGCGCGATGAAAACGGATTATTGAAAGGCAATCTTTGTATTCAATCGCCCTGGCCCTCGATCTTGCGAACCACCTATGGCGATCACGAGCGATGCCGACAGAATTATTTTGCCACCTATGACAATTTATATTTCACAGGCGATGGTGCTTTGCAAGACGCTGTCGGAAATTTTCGAATTACGGGTCGTGTCGACGATGTGCTGAATGTAAGTGGTCACCGCATCGGTACGGCTGAGGTCGAGAATGCCATCAACGCCCATGCCGGGGTGGTGGAGAGTGCCGTGGTGGGTTATCCGCATGATATCAAGGGACAAGGCATCTACGCCTATGTCATCGTCTCGCATTTTCATCAGGATGCCGAGCATACCCGGAAGGATATTCTGCAAACCGTTACCCGGGTGATTGGTCCCATTGCCAAACCCGACAAGATCCAATTTGTCAGCGGACTCCCCAAAACGCGCAGCGGCACGATCATGCGCCGCATCCTCCGAAAGATCGCCGAGGGAGAAACCACGAATTTGGGCGATACGACCACATTGCTGGATCCGGGGGTGGTGCGCGAGATCGTTGAGGGAAGGCAGTCCGATGTCTAATGACCGATGTCCAATGTGGTCCGCAGTCCGCCGATTTTTCAACTCACAATTCCTTCATCCTTCACCCTTCATCCTTCATCCTTCATCCTTCATCACCCTACTCCTAAGTATCTTTGCTAAAATTCACACCAAATGAACCAAGGCATTATCGACCGGCTCCGGGGGGAGTTGAGTGAGATCCGGGAGGCGGGGCTATTCAAGACTGAACGTATTATTGAGAGTCCCCAAGGTCCCGAGATCCTCGTGGGCGGGAAGACCGTGCTGAATTTCTGTGCCAATAATTATTTGGGCTTGTCGAGTCACCCGCGGGTGATCGAAGCGGCCCACCGGGCCATTGACGAGCGTGGTTTCGGCATGAGCAGTGTACGGTTCATCTGCGGCACGCAGGATATCCACAAAGAATTGGAAGAAAAGATCTCCGCTTTCTTGGGCACCGAGGATACGATCCTCTACGCCGCGGCCTTTGATGCCAACGGAGGTGTATTCGAACCCCTGTTCAATGAGCAGGATGCCATTATTTCCGATGCGTTGAATCATGCCTCGATCATCGATGGCGTGCGGCTCTGTAAGGCACAACGTTATCGGTATGAGCATAACAATATGGATGATCTGGAGGCCAAACTCAAAGAGGCGGCCGGTTGCCGGAGTCGGATCATCGTAACAGATGGATCGTTCAGCATGGATGGTACGATCGCGCAATTGGACAAGATCGTCCCCCTCGCTGAACAATACGATGCCATCGTGATGATCGATGAGTGTCACTCTTCCGGCTTTTTGGGGAAGACCGGTCGCGGTACCCATGAATACCGAGGCGTAATGGGCAAGATCGATATCATCACCGGTACCCTGGGTAAGGCCTTGGGGGGCGCGTCGGGCGGATTCACCTCGGGCAGTAAGGAGGTCATCGAGATCCTTCGGCAGCGTTCAAGGCCTTATTTGTTCAGCAATACCCTGGCTCCTTCGATCGTGGGGGCTTCCATTGCAGTGCTCGACATGCTGACGCAAACCACCGACCTGCGGGATAAACTGGAGCAGAACACGAAATATTTCCGGTCCAAGATGACGGAGGCCGGATTCGACATCAAACCAGGTGATCACCCCATCGTGCCCATCATGCTCTATGATGCTGTTCGGGCGCAGACCATGGCCGCCCGGTTATTGGAAGAAGGAATCTATGTGGTCGGGTTCTTCTATCCCGTCGTTGCCAAAGGCCAGGCCCGGATCCGGGTACAACTCAGTGCGGCACATGAAAAGCATCATCTCGATCGGGCGATTGAAGCGTTCATTAAAGTAGATGAGAAGATGAGGGGATGAGAAGTTGAGCAAATTCCCTACCAGCCTCTCATCTCCTCATCTCCTCATCCCCTCATCTTCCTCCGTATCTTTGCTAAAATTCACCGCATGCGTTTTTGGTCCTTGTTCATTTCGCTCACCACCCTGACTTTTTTTTCCTGTACCGTAAGCAACAATGTCAAGGAAGATGACTCATTGGCGCCTTTTTTTACGGAAAATGGGGTGACGGGTTGTTTTGCGATCATGAACAATGCTACCGGACAGTTCACGACCTACAATCTCACGCGTTATCGCGACAGCAGCTATTCCCCCGCCAGTACGTTTAAGATCATCCACTCGCTGATCGGTTTGCAGTCGGGCGTGATCTCGGGCGACAGCATGGTCATTGAATGGGATGGCATTACGCGTTCCGTTCCCGGGTGGAACAAAGACCTCACGATGTATGAAGCTTTTCGGGTATCGGCCGTGCCTTATTATCAGGAAGTAGCCCGACGCATCGGCAAAGACACCCTGAATTTCTGGCTCGACAGCCTCAAGTACGGATTGCGCTCGGTCAAGGATACTTTTCGCATCCGCTCAGCGGTCGATTCGTTTTGGTTGGACAACTCCGTCAAAGTCACCCCCGATGAACAACTTGGTATCGTGAAGCGACTGTATTTTAACCAGCTTCCGTTCTACAAATCGTATCAGGAAACCGTCAAGCGTGCCATGTTCCAGGAAAGTAATACCAAGTATCGGCTGGGCTACAAGACGGGACTCGGCTTCACGGAGAAGGGAAATCAACTGGGTTGGATCGTTGGATGGATCGAAGAGAACAATCATCCTTATTTTTTCGTGCTCAATGTTGAGTCACCCAACCAAACGACCGACCTGGCATCTGTCCGGGTCAACCTGCTCACAGAAATCCTCGATCATTTAGGTTTTAGAAAAGGCGAACGATAAGATGACCTGGCAACACTATACAAAATCCCTCACGGCGTATCAGCGTTTGAAGACCTTGCCCGTCCGCGTCGGTGATCTTTGGCTGGGCGATGGCAATCCCATTCGGGTGCAAACGATGACCACCACCGATACGATGGATACGCAGGCCACCGTCGAGCAATCCATTCGTTGCATTGAGGCCGGTGCGGAGCTGGTTCGGATCACGGCACCCTCCAAAAAAGAAGCGGAGAACCTGCTGAACATCAAGCATGAACTTCGTCAGCGTGGGTACACAACACCCTTGGTTGCCGATATCCATTTCACCCCGAACGCTGCCGAGATCGCCGCCCGTATCGTGGAGAAGGTTCGGGTGAACCCGGGGAATTATGTCGATAAAAAGAAATTTGAACAGATCGAATACACCGACGCGGAGTACGCCGAGGAGATCGATCGGATCCGCGAGCGGTTTACGCCACTGGTTCGCATCTGTAAGGAACATGGTACGGCCATGCGCATCGGCACCAACCATGGTTCGTTGAGCGATCGGATCATGAGTCGCTATGGCGACACGGCCATCGGTATGGTAGAAAGTGCGATGGAGTTTTTGCGGATCGCGCGGTACGAGGATTTTCACAATATCGTGTTGAGCATGAAAAGCAGCAATCCGCAAGTGATGGTACAGGCCTATCGGTTGTTGGTTCGGACCATGCAAGATGAGTTTGGGGTTTGTTACCCGCTGCATTTGGGGGTGACGGAGGCGGGTGACGGCGAAGATGGTCGGATCAAAAGTGCTATTGGTATCGGAACCTTGCTGGAGGATGGCATTGGTGATACGATTCGGGTTTCCTTGACGGAGGACCCGGAGTTTGAGATCCCGGTTTGTCGAGATCTGGTGAAACGCTATAATACGCCTGCCACCACCAACGTTCACGAACTGCCCTCCATGCTTGCGCTGCCGTATTCTCCATTCGACTATCAGCGTCGGCACAGTTTTGCGGTCGATCGTGTCGGGAATAAACAAGTGCCCGTGGTGGTGGCCGATCTGAGTCGGGCCGACCTAAGCAAGCCGGAAACCCTTCAATCCATTGGTTATACCTACCACACCACGACCGACAAGTGGAGTATTTCCGATGCAGCCGCTGATTATATTTTCAGTGGCCATCAGATTTTACCGTTCGCGCTGCCCGGCACCTTAAAAGTGATCGCTTACCCTGATACCTGTGTGCAGGCGGCTGATCCGACGCATTATTCACCGTTGTTTGAGGCGGCGGGTTATATAGGATCGGATCAGCGTCATGCATCGTTGAATTGGGTGATGCTGGATTGCTTTTCGGATGATACGCCCATCAATGATTTTACGCATTTGGAGGAGTTGGCCAACGATCCGGCGGTGGTGTTGTGCCTGAGCAGTCGTAGGCCCAATGCCGTGCAGGCGGTTCGCCGAATGTTCATGGAATTGATGGGAAGGGGCATTGAAAATCCGGTGGTGTTGATGACCGACAGTTCGGCGCAAACGGCCGACGATCACCTCATTCATTTTGCCACGGAGACGGGGGCTTTGTTGTTGGATGGGATGGGTGACGGGATCTGTTTGGGTTACAGTGCAAAAGCCGGGATCGATCATACGCAGGTTAAGGGACGAACGTATTTACCGGTCCAGAACATCGATCAGTTTACGAATAATACGGCCTTCAGCATTTTGCAGGCGACGCGCACGCGCATTTCGAAGACGGAATATATCAGTTGTCCCAGTTGTGGCCGCACGTTGTTTGATTTGCAGGAGACTACGGCCCGCATTCGGTCGGTCACCCACCACTTGAAGGGCCTGAAGATCGCGATTATGGGGTGCATCGTGAATGGTCCGGGTGAAATGGCCGATGCCGATTTTGGATATGTTGGAAGTGGTCCGGGTAAGATCACTCTCTACAAAGGCAAGGAAGTCGTGAAGAAGAACGTGAACAGCGAGGTGGCGGTAGATGAACTGATCAATTTACTCAAAGAAGAGGGCGTCTGGCTGGAGAAGTAAGTTTGAATAGTTTGACTAGTTTAAAAAGTTACTGTACCTCCCGATTCTCAAACTATTCATTGTACGATCATGAATGTGCGAAATAAATCCATTTTATTCTTCCTGATCCTCGTCTTCAACATCCTCTCCGCGGAGCTTGGATGGGAGGCAGGTGTGTTCGTGACCAAGCCTTTGCTGATGCCGTTGTTGGGTTGGCTGTTGGTAGGGAGTGATGGGGCAAGGGTGAAGTGGGTTTGGTTTGCTTTAGTTTTTTCTTGGTTGGGTGATATGCTGCTGATGCTGCCGATGGATTTGTTTGTTTTTGGGTTGGGATCATTTTTACTGGCTCATATCTTTTATATCCGACATTTTTGGGGTGTTTGGAATCGTGCGCAGATCACCTTTCGGCCACTTTATTTGCTATTGGTGGGGCTGTATTTAGGATTGTTGCTTTACCTGCTCTTTCCGACGCTTGGTTCCCTGCAAGTGCCCGTGATCGTTTATGGTCTGGTTATTTCCACCATGTTATTGTTGGCGCTTCACTCCGGCCGATCGGGTTATCGGTGGGGGGCTGCGTTATTTGTGCTTTCAGACTCGATCCTGGCCATAAACAAATTTCATACGCCTCTGCCCTTGTCGGCTCTTTGGGTGATGGGGACGTATGGGTGGGCGCAGTACGGAATCGTATTTTCGTCCAGAACTGATAAGTTTGAATAGTTTGAGAAGTTTGATTAGTTTAAAAAGTTACTACACGTCCCAATTCTCAAACGCTTCAAACTAATCAAACTTCTCAAACTCCTCCTGGTATGTATTACATCTTGTATCCCTTCCTCTGGTTGATCTCCTGGCTTCCGTTCGGGATATTATATGTGTTGTCGGATCTGATCTATGGGTTGGTCTATTATGTGGCTGGGTATCGGAGGGAGGTGGTATTTCAGAACTTACGGATCGCATTTCCTGAAAAGACGGAGGCGGAGCGGGTGGCGATCGCGAAGCAGTTTTATCGGAATATGGTCGATACGTTCGTGGAGTCGATCAAATTCATCACGTTATCCAAGTCGGCTGCTCTGAAGCGCAGTTCGGTCGATTTTTCAGCGTTGGATGAGGCCCTCTCGCAGGGCAAGCCGGTTTATGCCTTCGGGGCACATCAGTTCAATTGGGAGTATGTGAACGTTTTATTTCCCTTGCACCTGAGGGTTCCGTTCATCGGAGTGTATATGCCGATTGCGAATCGGGCGTTGGATCGGATCTTTTATGATTTTCGGAAGCGGTATGGTACGGTCTTGGTTGCGGCAACCGAATTCAAGGAAAAGCGGGAGGCGTTACTGAAGGGACAATATGTTTTAGCACTGGCGGCCGATCAAAATCCCGGTCACCCCGCCAATGCCTTTTGGATGCCCCTATTCGGGAAGCCGGCGCCTTTTGTGACAGGTCCCGCCAAAGGTGCCATCCGATCGAATGCGGTCGTGGTCATGGCCGAGATGCAGCGAAAAAAACGCGGGCATTATCATTTTGGAATACGGGTCATAGCCGATTCAGTGGAAGGAATGGAACCGGCCGTTTTGGCCGCTCGCTATCGAGATGAACTGGAGCGTGTGATCCGCCAAGATCCTGCGAATTATCTGTGGAGCCACCGGCGGTGGAAGTATGAGTGGCGTAGTGAGTATGAAGGATGAAGGGTGAAGGATGAAGGGTGAATTGACTCTCTACCATCAACTCTCAACTACTTCATCCTTCACCCTTCATCTCCTCAACCTCTCTAATGGCTTTCCATCCCCCCAACACATTTCGGAGCTGGTGGAATCCTTGTCGTTTCAGCATGGAGGCGGCGATGACGCTGCGGTATCCGCCGGCGCAATGGATATAGAGATTTTGGTGGTCTTCGAGGTGGGCCATGGAGCCGGGGTCGGTGAGTGTGTGCAGGGGTAGGTTGACGGCATCGTCGAGGTGGCCGGCTTCGAACTCAGATTCTTTGCGTACATCAACGACTACGAGGTTTGGATCATGCGGGAGGTCCATCAGCAATTCATCCGGTTCTACATCTATGATCAGGTCTACCGTTTCACCGGCATCCGCCCAGGCGGCAAAGCCACCTTGCAGGTGACCTTCGATCCGGTGAAATCCCACCCGGGCCAAGCGAACAATGCTCTCTTCCTCTTTCCCGGGTTCCGTGATCAACAGCATAGGGGCATCGAAGGGGAGAAGGGCGCCTGCGAATTCGGCAAACCTTCCTTCCAGACCGATACTGATGGAACCCGGAACAAATCCCTTGGTGAAGACGGTAGCGGGACGCGTGTCCAGTAAGATCGTTTGGTCGGTGATACTGTCTTTGAACGCCGTCGACGACAGGGCTTGCATCCCTTTTTTCACCACGGCTTCCAGCGGATCGTACCCCTCTTTATTGATCTGGGCATTGATGGGGAAATAAGGAGGTGGAGCAGCGATGCCGTCGGTTACTTGCTGAATGAAGTCGGCCTTGGATTGGGCCTTCATGGCGTAGTTGGTAGCTTTCTCGTCACCGATGGTGCTAAAGGTATTGGGTCCCAGATTTTTTCCGCAGGAGCTACCCGGACCATGTGCAGGATAGACGATCACGTCGTTGGCCAGCGGCATGAGTTTACGGTGAATGCTCTCATAGAGCATACCCGCCAAGTCCTGCATGGTGAGATCGGCCCCTTTTTGGGCCAGGTCCGGCCGACCCACATCTCCCACAAACAACGTATCACCGGTGAATACGCAATGATCTTTACCGGCGGAGTCTTTGAGCAGGTAGCAGGTCGACTCCATCGTGTGACCCGGAGTATGCATGACCATAAACGTCAGTTCACCCAAGGGGATCGTTTCCCCATCCGTCGTCTTTCGTATGGGGAATTTCGTTTGGGCATTCGGGCCATAAATGATCGGGGCCCCGGTGACCTTGGCCAGATCCAGGTGCCCGCTGACGAAATCGGCATGAAAATGCGTTTCAAAAATGTATTTGATGGTAGCCTTTCGAGTAGCGGCCAATTGTAAATAGGCATCAATGTCTCGCAGGGGGTCGATGACGGCGGCCTCCCCATTGCTTTCGACGTAATAAGCCGCCTCGCTGAGGCAGCTGGTATAAAGTTGCTGGATGTACATGGGGTCTTGGAATTACCCTACAAAAGTACGAACGAAGAGGGAAAGGAGGCTTAGTTGCTGGAGAGTGACTGTGTGATCTGATTGAGCTGCCGGATGCGGGAGAGGTTTGAAGAATAATAGATATACTTTCCCTCGCGTTTTGTCTTCACAAATCCGGCCTTGCGCAAAATGGCCAGGTGCTGAGACGCTACAGATTGCTCCAGACGTAGCTTTACATAAATTTCAGTTACGGCAATTGATCCGTTGTCTGCAATCAAACGCAGTATCTGCTGCCGAAGTTTGTGGTTCAGGGCACGAAGTACAAGTGCCGATTTCTTCAACGCGATCAAATCAACGGCGATGTGATTCTTACTATTTTTTGATTCAGCTAATTGTAGGGTGTTACTGCTCATTACTTGAATGCCGGATTTTTTAATACGAGTGATAAAATTAGACGTGAAACACTTATATGTCCTTCGTTGGCAAATAATTATTTTTCAAATATAATGGATCGTGATAAGAAACGTTTTCTACAATGTTTTTTATTAGTTTTTCATAAGATAAATTAGCTAAGTATTTTATCATAAACGTATTTTGAAATAAGTTAAAATCATTACTATTTATGATTCTGGTCGCCTTTTGAGCGCCATTTCCAGTTACCAATACTTTTCTATTAGGAAAATTATCTCGAATAAATTCGGGTGTTAAAATCAGAGATTGTTCTGGCAGCAGAATATTCAATGCTCGATCGTAGACGCCAATATACACTTCATCGCGTCTGGCATCGATCATGGCCATGATCAGATCTTCAGCATTCTCGGCAACGGATCCTGCCAGCACCTGAAGCGAAGAGACGGTGACCAATGGAAGATTTTGTGCGTAGCAAATTCCTTTGGCGGCCGACAGCCCCACGCGTAAACCAGTGTAAGAACCCGGACCGTCCGTTACGCCTACTCCTTGTAGTTCATGAAACGAAACATCCGCTGCTCGCATAACATCCTGTATAGCTATATGCAGCCAGGCCGCATGATCGTTTTGTCGCGCATTTTCACGTACGGCCAATACCTTTCCCGCACGTGCAATCGCCACCGATGCCGTCTCCAAAGCCGTATCTATCAATAACATCAAACTCATCCAACTTTATTGACTATTCAAACAATTCAAACTACCTTCTCCCAAGCTGTCGCTGGTTCATATCTTGAATCCGTTTCGGCCAATCGCTGCAAAACTGAGTAAGCCTCTTTCCATCCAATTTTTTCACCCCATTCAAACGGACCAAACGGATAATTCGTGCCGAGCTTCATGGCCTGGTCGATGTCTTGGCGGTTGGCAGATCCTTCTCCCAACAATAAAAAAGCTTCGTTGAGGATCGACAGGAATATACCCGCACCTACCAATCCAATGCGGTCAGGTACCCCGATCGGATTTTTTTGAAGGGAAGCACACACTTCTTCGGTAATACCGGCTGCTTCCGGTCCCTCCCATACCATTTCCCAATCTTTTCCGCTTGCGAAACCCGGCCAGGCATTGAGTCGAATGCTGCGCTCGGGTAATTCCGCCAAGGTATGGCCGGGCGCGTGCACGAACCACCAGGCATCGGAGGGGGTGTTGGCCGGACGTTCCCGGGCAAAGCGGCCGGAAAGATCAAGGTAAACAGTGGCTGGTGGCATGGGTTCCTCTGCCGTCGCTACCTGCCATCCGGCGAGGGTATTGGTTTCTTCCAACCCCAAGCGTTTTGTGATATCTTTTTTATCGCCGACCAGCACCCACATAGAACGGTTTTTTGCAAAGAAAAGAGATAAAGCTAACTTGAGGGACTTCTGTTTACCATGACAAAAACAATCATCCGAACCGATCAGGCCCCCGCCCCCATCGGTCCCTACAATCAAGCCGTTGGCTATGGGGATATCCTCTACCTGTCTGGTCAGATCTGTCTCGACCCGGCAACCGGCCAACTCAACAATGCTACCCTCGCCGCGGAAACGCATCAGGTGATGAAAAACCTGGAGGCAGTCCTTCGGGCCGCCGGCCGTGATTTTTCGCATGTATTGAAGACGACGATCTTCCTGACCGATATGAACCAATTTGCGACAGTCAACGAGGTCTATGGCAGTTATTTTTCGGGTGATTACCCCGCGCGTGAAACCGTTCAAGTATCCGCCCTGCCCAAGTTTGTAAATGTTGAAATCAGCATGATCGCTGGTAAATAAAACTGACATGAATATGCTCCGCTTTCACCGCTGGTTTTTGGCTTCCTTCCTCATTGGTATGATTGGTTTGACGCTGTCATCCGATAACCTTCGCAAACCTACTGATGGACAAGAGGGGTATGACCGTCCGGGCGATGCCTTGGCGTTTGAGATCGAGCGGACCAAAGATCTGGCCACCGGAAAAGTGCCGTACGATCAACTCTGGCTGGCCAAGCAGTTTACTGAATCCTCCCGGGCCAGTAGTGTGGGGCGTTTAGGAGCACTCTCCTGGTCCGAGCGCGGACCCAATGGCGACATCAACGGTCCGCAAGGCAACAGCCGTCCCAACCAGGATCAAACGGCTGGACGCATACGAGCTGCCATGGTCGACTCACTCGATCCTACGCGGAAAACCGTTTGGGTAGGTGGTGTAGCAGGCGGACTTTGGAAAACCACCGACATCACCGCTTCACCGGCCACGTGGACCCTCGTCAATGATTTTCTCAACAACCTGGCCGTCGCCTCCATTTGCCAAGATCCCCGTCCGGGATTTCAAACCACGATGTATTTCGCAACGGGTGAATCGTTCGGCAACATCGATGCCGTGGCGGGCATCGGCGTATTCAAGAGTCTCGATGGGGGAAACACCTGGACCTACCTGACCAACACCGCTACTTTCCCGAACAGCACCAAAATTCTATGCGACCATCAGGGGAATGTTTATTTGGCTACGCGGGGACAAGGATTACAACGATCCACCGATGGTGGGGCCAGTTGGACCAACATCACGCCCACCGGGGTAGGCACCAGTATCGCTGATTTAGAGATCAGTACCACGGGCGGACCGGGTCGATTGCATGTCGTTTCCGGTATCTTCAGTAGTGCCGGCTATGCTTTTACCGACTCCCCGGCCACCGCTACCGCCGGCAGCGGCTGGAGTTATCCCACGACCCCTTTTACTATGTTCAATCACCGCACCGAGCTGGGTATTTTGGGCAATAACCTGATCGCGCTTCCGATCAACGGAAGCTATCAAGTGCCGACGGTTTGGAAATCGACCGATGGCGGCGATAACTGGGCTGCTACCACGGGTCAGCCGACCGGAAACTGGGCAAACGGACAAGGTTGGTATAATCTCTCGGTTGCCTTCAACCCGAACAACCCGGCGGAAGTGATCGTGGGCGGTATCGATAATCACAAAACCATCGACGGAGGCATCACCTGGAGCAAGATCTCCGTCTGGGTCGGCACCTCGGGACAGTATGTGCACGCCGATCAACATAATATTCAGTGGTGGGACGGCGGAAATAAACTCCTTTTCACCAGCGATGGCGGGGTGCACTTCTCTGCGAACCGCGGATCCACGATCCGGGATCGAAACAAGGGACTTCGTCTCAAACAATTTTATGGAATCGCCATTCACCCACAGGAAACCAATTATTTTATTGCCGGCGCACAGGATAATGGGGTACATCGACTCAATCACGTGGGGCTAGACAGTTCCGTGGAGATCACCGGTGGCGATGGCTGCTATACCGCCATCGATCAAAATGAACCCCAATTCCAATTCGGCTCATATGTCTACAATGTTTACCGACGCAGTATCAACAACGGCGCTTCTTGGAGTACACCCGTCAATAGCCAAAGTACCGGCCGATTTGTGAACCCGTGGGATTATGATAACACCAACAACCGCATTTATGCTTGTAACAATGCCGGAACGTTTTTGCGTTGGGAAGATCCACAGACCGGCAACACCACTACGGTCGTTCCGATGGGTGATTTCGCCGGACAAAATGTGTCTGCCGTTCATGTTTCGCCCCATACACCCAATCGTGTTTTCTTCGGAATGGGTTTAGGGCGGGTCGTTCGAGCCGATGATGCCCATACCGCGGCACCTACTACTACCGTTATCACGCCGCCGATTGTCGGAACACCGTATGTGAATTGTATTATCACCGGCTCTTCCGATCAGAACCTGCTGGTGATCTATTCCAATTACAACACCAATAATATTTGGAGAAGTACCGATGGTGGCGCTACTTGGACAGCTTGCGACGGAAACCTCCCCAACATGCCCGTTCGCTGGGCGATGTTCCATCCCGATTCCGATTCAAAAGCGTTTATCGCCACAGAAACCGGCGTGTGGGAAACCGATCTTCTCACCGGAAGCAGTACCATCTGGAACGCGAACAATACTTTCCCCAACGTACGTACCGATATGATCAAGTATCGGTCCACCGATCGCCTCATCGCTGCAGCCACGCACGGTCGGGGAATATTCACCGCTACCGTTCCAGCGCCTTCCGGCTATACCTTCAACACCCCGGCTCCCGAAGTGGCTGCTTGTCCCGCTCCGGCCAGCATGTCCATCACCCTGGCTACGATCGTGGCCGGCGGATTCAGTAATTCCATCACGCTGGCTGCTACCGGAAATCCGACCGGTACATCCATATCCTTCTCCGCCAATCCGATCTCTCCCGGCAGCGCCGTTTCGGTTATTCTTAACGGAGCCAACACCTTGGCCCCCGGCACCTACAACATTACCATCACCGGAACCGCATCAGGTACTTCCAATCAAACCCGTGTACTTACCTATACGATTCAAGCAGGTGCAGGACCGATCATTACCTCCCAACCCGCCTCGCAATCCGTCTGTGCGAGCGGCGGTGCCAGTTTCTCTGTTGTTGCTACGGGCTCTTATCAATGGCAACTCAGCACGGATGGTGGCGTAACCTGGAGCAATATCTCCGGAGCCACTGCAGCATCCTATTCCATTGCGTCGGCCACTAGCTTAATGAATGGAAACCAATATCGATGTGTGGTGTCCAATCCCTGTGGTTCCACGAACTCCACAGCGGCTACCCTAACGGTGAGCAATTCCACTTCGATCCTCCAACAACCTCAATCGGCCACCGCTTGCGATGGTGGTTCACAAACCTTCCAGGTTACGGCCGCCGGGGGTACTCTTTCCTATCAATGGCAACGTAGCATAGACGGTGGAGCGAATTGGTCAAACCTCACGGGTGCTACCGCGGCTGCTTACACCGTAACCGGTGTTAGCTCTTCTATGAGTGGTCATCAGTATCGATGCATCGTGGTGGGTACCTGTCCGCCTACTACCGTCACGTCCGCTGCTGCTACGTTAAGCGTGACCAGCGCCCTCAGTATTACGTCCCAGCCCACCAACCAAACGATCTGTGAGGGCTCCACGGCTTTATTCTCCCTGACTGCTTTAGGTGCCACGACCTATGACTGGCAAGTGAGTATCAATGGGGGTACCAGTTACAATTCCATTCCGGGTGCAAGTGGCCCGACCCTCTCGATCCCCAATGCCGGAGCCAGTCTCTCCGGAAATCTATATCGCTGTCAGGTCAGCAGCAGCTGTGGAAATGCCACGTCCAATGCGGTTTCACTGACCGTGAATGCCATTCCTCTGTTTTTTACTTCTCCTACTTCCAGCACTCTTTGCGTGGGCGGATCCAATACGTTTACGGCAACAGCCAGTGGTTCGGGTATCACGTATCAATGGCAGCAAAGCACGACAGGTTGTGCGGGTGTGTGGACCAACATCCCCGGGGCTACTTCGGGATCGTTGACTGTGAGTAATGTAACGATCGGCATGAATGGGTATGGGTATCGGTGTATCGCCAGCGGTGTTTGTACGCCCGCGGCCACTTCCGACTGTGCCGTGCTGACGGTGATCGCGCCAACCTTAGTCTCTTCCAATCCCAATTCCGTTGTGGTGTGTGAGGGTGCGAATACGAGTTTCAGCGTCGGCGCTACGGGTGCCGATGTGATCTATCAATGGCAGGTAGATGCCGGATCTGGTTTTGTGAGCTTGTCCAATACAGGCATCTACAGCGGTGTTACCACAGCTACTTTGAATCTGACGGGTGTAACTTCTTCTCTCAATGGATATTCGTATCGCTGTCAGGTTTCCAATCCGACTTGCACTGCCCTCGCCACCTCTGCCGCTGCAACGTTGACCGTGAATCGTCTGCCCGCCATCGGTACGCAGCCCGTCTCTCAAACGGTCTGCAGCGGATCCACGATTCTTTTCTCTATCACCGGCTCCGGTACGGGCGCGGCATATCAGTGGCAGGTCAATACGGGCAGCGGATTTACAAACATCTCGAATGATGCTACGTACAGCGGTGCTACGACCGATCAATTGACGATCGCAAACGCCGCGGTATCGCTTTCCGGGAATCAATATCGTTGTGTCGTGAGTGGAGTCTGTACGCCTTCCGTAACCTCAACGGCCGCCACACTGACGGTTCATGCTCCGGCGGTGGTTTCTTCTTCTCCCACTAGCCAGCAAGTTTGCTCCGGATCCTCAGTTACGTTCAGCGTTACCGGCACGAGCGTTGCCAGTATCAATTATCAATGGCAGGTAAGTACCAATGGTGGGAGTAGTTGGAGTAATGTTTCGGGCGCCACGGCATCGAGTTACCAGCTTAATCCGGCAACGATGTCGCTTACCGGGAATCAATACCGCTGTTTGTTATCGAATGCGACTTGTCCCGCACAAGCCCCCTCAACCTCGGCGGTGTTGACCGTTCGCCAGCAACCGACCGTCTCGCTCAGTGCAGCTCCGTTGACGGGATTATTGCCCGGGCAGACTACCACGCTCACAGCCAATCCTTCTGCGCCGACCGGTGGTACCTATAGTTATACGTGGACGCTGAACAATACGCCGGTATCGGTGACGGGGAATAGTTTGTTGGTTGATATTACGAAAGTGGGCAATTATCAGGCAACGGTTCGGGAAACGTGGGCCGGCGGACTAACCTGTTCCGCTTCCTCATCGGTGGTGAATATCATTGCTCGTTCCAGCGACAAGCTATTCATCTTCCCCTCTCCGAATGATGGAAATTTTCAAGTATCGTATTACAATGCCAGTGGGGTGAATACCCAGCGTCGGATTCTGATCTATGATTCCAAAGGATCTTTGGTCGTTGACCGAGTATTCCCGATCGCCGGCGCCTATACCCTTATTCCCATCAACCTGACCCGTGGTAGCCGCGGCATCTACTATGTTGTCGTTGGCAATATGAATGGGGAACAGCTGGCGGAGGGACGCGTGCATGTACGTTGAGAGGATGAGAAGATGAGGGGATGAGCTGCGATGATTTTTTACCGAATGGTGGTATTGCTTTTTGTCGATGGGGATGCGATATTGAATGAATGTTCGTGTACCCATTTGAAAAATTGCAGGCGTGGCATGTGGCCCAATCCCTGGTTGTTAAGCTCTACACAGTTACTAGTAAATTTCCTTCAGAGGAACGATATGGACTGGTGCAGCAAATAAGAAGAGCGGCAGTTTCTATTTCATCCAACTTGTCGGAGGGCAGTGGCCGTTTTTCAGTAAAAGACCAAGGACATTTCTATAGTATGTCCTACTCCAGCTTGCTAGAAGTGCTTAATCAACTGTTTATTGCGAAACAACTTTCTTGGCTGTCGCCAGAGGACTACACTGAGCTTCGCGGACAAATAGAGCAACTATCCGCCATCATCACGGCACTCCGAAGGGCAGTCATGAACAAACAGCCAAAGGACAAAACAAACAAACTCTAAACGCTCATCCCCTCATCTTCTCATCCCCTCATCTCTTCTTCCACCCATTATTCCCCCGATTCACGTCCGGTAATTTTTTATCGGGGTCGGCGATGACTTCGGTGACTTCACTGGTGGTGGGTACCCGGAAGGTCCATTCGGCGCCACGTTGCCAGATCTCGACGGGTAATTTAAGACGGTGTGATTTGCCATTTGCTTCTTTGATATCAACGGTGACTGGCATCGGCATTTTTTCCAGGTTGGAGAGCGTGACCATGCTGCCGGAAGCAGGATCGCCCTCTATTGCTTTGATCCCTTTGACCGCGACATCCAATTTCCAGGTATTCATCACCCATGCGCGCCAAAACCAGGCAAGATTCTCACCCGAAACATTTTCCATGGTGTGGAAGAAGTCCCACGGCGTCGGATGCTTGTACGCCCAGCGACGAATATATTCTCTCAGCGCGCGATCGAATCGCTCTTCCCCCAGCACCTCATTTCGTAAGGCATGCAACATCTGCGCAGGTTTCATGTAGGCGGTGATTCCCAGGTTATCTTCTTTTATTACATCCGGTATGTTATATAGACCATCCATTTCCTCCCCGAACGTGTATTTTACCATGAAGGACGAATTGGGGTCGCTGAAAAAAGATTGTTCCTTGAACTCGCCATTCTTGAAGGCTTGGGTCGACAGATCATTGATGAAGGTGTTGAAACCTTCATCCATCCAGGCAAACTTTCGCTCATTGCTGCCCACGATCATCGGAAACCAAATGTGACCAAACTCGTGATCGGTCACCCCCCAAAGTCCCGGTCCGGCCGATTCCCAGCTGCAAAAAACAATACCCGGATATTCCATGCCACCCACAATGCCGGCGACGTTCACGGCAGCGGGATAGGGATACTCGAACCATTTCTTGGAGTAGTGCTCGATCGAACCTTTGACCATTTCGGTGGACAATTGCCAGCCCTGCTCTTTCACGCTCTCGGCGGGATAGACACTCATCGCCATACATTTTTTCCCGCTCGGCAGATTGATACGGGCCGCATCGAGGATGAATGCCTTGGAAGCGGCCCAAGCTACATCACGCGTATTTTGAATTTTAAATCGCCAAGTGATCGTAGGCGTGGCGGGCCGAGACGTTTTATCCTGGATCTCTTTCTCTCCTCGGATAGTGACGGTTTGATCGCTGCCAGCCGCCTTTTCCCACCGTTTCATCTGTTCGGCGGTAAAGCACTCTTTGGGATTTAGCAACTCGCCGGATCCTACGAGGATCAGGTCCGCGGGAGCCGTAATACTAAAATCAATATCACCATACTCTAAATAAAACTCTCCCGCCCCGAGATAGGGCATCGTATTCCATCCGTGGAGATCATCGTATACACAGATCCTCGGAAACCATTGGGCGACCTCATAGACCCATCCATTCTTTGTCAGCAACCGGCCCATCCGGTCCGTTCCATACTCCGGGATCTCGAATTCATAGGTGAGCGATAATTTGATCTTCTCCCCCGTCTTCAAGGGCTGCTCGAGGGGAACTTGCATGCGGGTATCGGTCGTGAGGGCATCTTTCACCAAATATTTTGAACTCAGATACTCAGCCCGCAGATTGCTGATGCTATACCCTTTTGTATAGGAAGCGTTGGCCCAGCGACCGCCCGTCTGCGTCGTCGTGGCCGATCCGCGCGAATCTTTTTGATAGATATTCTGATCGAGTTGCAACCAGAGAAAGCGCTGGGCATCCGGACTATTGTTAGTGTATGTTAAGCTAAGCTCTCCACTCACCGTATGCGTAGCCGTATCGAGTTTACATTGGATGCTGTAATCGGCCCGGTTTTGCCAGTAAGACGGTCCCGGCTCTCCACTGGCACTGCGATACACACTTCCCGGATAGGGATAAAAATCGGGATGAAACGCGGCCCGGTGATCGTAGTTCTGGGCATACGTACTCAATGTTACCAGAGTGAGGGCGAGGAGGAGGATTCTTTTGTACATATTTTTAAAGATGAGGAGATGAGAGGATGAGGGGATGAGGGTTCCGAGTTCAGGGTTCAGAGTTTCTGGTGTAAAATACTTTATATCGGGTTTGAATCTTGTTAAAATCTTATCCCACTTCAACGCTCATCCCCTCATCTTCTCATCCTCTCAACGAAAAAGCGCTTGCGCTTTTTCAACCGCTTCCGGTTTCCCGACATCAATAAACCGATCGCCGCTGTGATCGAACCCGAGGATCTGGTGTTCGGATGCCAAGCGCAGGTATACATCAGTAAGGGAGAATTTTCCGGTGAAGCCGTGTTTTCGCATCAGGGGGAAGATCTCCGGTTCAAAGACAACCACGCAGCTGTATGAGAGTGGCGTCAGCTCATGCTCGTCTCTCGACATTCGCACTTCGCCGGTACTGTTATTTTTCCAGCCACAAAGTTGCATCGACCGGTTGAAAAGGAATTGACGGGAGGAAGGGCGGTTGGTGACTCCGAAACTGATCAGGGGACGATTGGCTTCGTGAAAGCCGATCAATTTTGAAATATCCAGATCCGTCAGAATATCCACGTTACAGGTCACCAATCGTTGTGTTCCCAACAGTGATTCGGCTTTTAGTAATCCCCCACCAGTTTCCAGTACTTCTTCGCGTTCATCACTGATATAGACCTTACTGCCCCATCCATTCGATGCTTGGATCGCCGATTCGATCTGGTCAGCGAAGTGATGTACGTTCACCACCACCTCACGAATTCCATGTTGTTGGAGATATTCGATGTTTCGCTGTAAAAGTGATTTTCCATTGACGAGGGCCAGGGCCTTGGGATGATGATCGGTCCACGGCTTGAAACGCGTGCCCAGTCCCGCCGAAAAGATCATCGCCTTCATGCGTTCTTTGGTAATTCGTTCACCCAATTCTTGGAATCCTGTACGAGGTGACGCAGTTCAACCTTGACCTTGAATTTATTGCGCAGGTGACGGGCTAAGGCATCGGCGGCATAAACGCTGCGGTGTTGCCCGCCCGTACATCCAAAACTCACCATCAGGCTTTCAAATCCGCGCTTGATATA
Source organism: Bacteroidota bacterium (assembly GCA_005789565.1). Classification (GTDB taxonomy): domain Bacteria; phylum Bacteroidota; class Bacteroidia; order Chitinophagales; family Chitinophagaceae; genus JJ008. The sequence goes on from SXXL01000031.1 coordinate 53,733, forward strand.
CTCCTCTACTGTTATATCTACCAGATCATAGACGCTGTTCAAAAAATCGGGCATCAGGGTCTGCTGTTCCAGAAAATCCTTCACGGGTTTGTCTCTTCCTGTTTGGGTTTTCATTTCTTCGACGCGACCGGGATTCACGATACCTCGACAATCGAACACGAATCCTCCGCCGTTCGAGCTGGAGTCTTTTGGCGCTTCTCCGCGGTAGGAGAAGCTGCAGATCTTAACGACCAGTGGGGTAGATTCAGTGGCTTGGGTGGGCGTGAATTGTTGTACGATCTCGTCCGAAATGCAGAGGTTCAGCACCTTTATGAATTCCGGCAGGGCGATGCCAACGGTTTGCTTGGACAGATAGGTTTTCAAATTGGATAGCGCCAGCGGGATGCTGGTCAAGAAATGGGCTTTTCGTCCGAAGAGTCCCCGGAACCCATACGCCCCCAGCACTTGCAGGAGGCGGATCAGCACATAACCGTTGTATTGGCTACGGAAGACGTTGCGGTTGACCGGTGTGCCGATCTCTTTATCTAGTGCATCCAGATAATCATTCAGTAGTTTGTCTTTCCACTCGGCCGAGAGATTAGCTTTCGCTTGCCAAAGGAGGGAGGCGAGGTCATATTGAGGTGCGCCTTTCATACCACCTTGGTAGTCGATAAAATAGACTTGATCGTCCTTCACCAAAACGTTTCGGCTTTGAAAATCGCGAAACAGAAAGTATTTGTATTCGGTGTGGGTGAGGTAATTGCTCAGGGCATCGAAATCATCGATTAGTTTTTGTTTGTCGTAAGGTTTTCGAAGGGTATCGAGGAAGTAATACTTGAAGTAGAGCAGGTCGGCCAAGATGGCTTGTTTGCCGAATTCCTGGTTGGTCAGGCAGCGGCTGTAGTCGAGTCCCTGATCGGCCTGAACCTGTAAGCGGGCAAGGGACTGCACCGTTTTCTGAAAAAGTGAATACACTTGTTCCGTTTCGCCTTCTTTTTCCAGTACACTCAGCAGTGATTCGTCGCCCAGGTCTGATTGCAGGTAACAATGTTTATCCGCCGAGAAAAAAAGAAACGCTGGAACCGGCAGGCTTTTCTTATTGAAATGTTCCGTGAAATATTGGAAGGTCTCGTTTTCGCGGACGTTTTCGCCGTAGGTGCCGATCACGGTCCCTTTAGCGCCATGCAGCCGAAAATATCGACGTTCGCTGCCGCTTTCCGGAAGCAGGTCAATGGCCGTAGGTTCCGCGCCCGACCATTCTTTGTATAACTGGCTGACCGCCTGCGTCATGGGGTGCATGCCACAAATGTAGCAGACATCCCTCATTCCTGATCGCTTTTCCATGAACAGTTGTTCGTTTTAAGTAATTTTGGCCGTCTTTTATGAATTCAACAACCACCAAGGTCCGACTCATCACCGCTGCCAGCTTGTTCGACGGCC
>SXXL01000032.1 GCA_005789565.1 Bacteroidota bacterium
CGAGGAGCGATTGAACTCCGTCGTTAAGGACGTGGGCCAGAGTGAGGGCAGTATCATTTTGTTCATCGATGAGATCCACACCCTGGTGGGTGCGGGTGGCGGCGAAGGGGCGATGGATGCGGCCAATATCTTGAAGCCGGCCCTGGCGCGCGGAGAGTTACGAGCCGTGGGTGCCACAACGCTGAACGAGTATCAAAAGTATTTTGAAAAGGATAAGGCGTTGGAGCGTCGATTCCAAAAAGTAATGATCGATGAGCCCAGTCAGGAAGATGCCATCTCCATCCTGCGTGGCTTGAAGGATCGCTACGAGACGCACCATCATGTGCGTATCAAGGACGAGGCCATCATCGCCGCGGTGGAGCTTTCCTCTAGGTATATAACCGATCGCTTCTTGCCCGACAAGGCCATTGACCTGATCGATGAGAGTGCGGCCAAGTTGCGCTTGGAGATGAATTCCATGCCGGAGGAATTGGATACGTTGGAGCGTCAGATCCGTCAGCTCGAGATCGAGCGCGAGGCCATCAAACGTGAGAACGATGAGCCGAAATTGAAAGAGTTGCAGACCGAGATCGCCAATTTGATCGTGCTGCGCGATACGTTGCGGGCCAAGTGGAAAATGGAGAAGGAGCAGGTGGATCAGATCCAGCAGGCCAAGCAAACCATCGAATCGCTTCGATTGCAGGCTGAGCGGGCCGAGCGCGAAGGCAATTATGGGAAGGTAGCGGAGATCCGATATGGAAAGATCCAGGAGCAGGAGAAGCAAATCGAATTGCTTACGGAGCAATTGGCTCAGTCCGCCGAAAAAAGATTACTGAAAGAGGAGGTAGATGCGGAGGATATTGCCGAGAGCGTGGCAAAGTCGACCGGCATTCCCGTGGCCAAGATGTTACAGAGTGAGCGAGAGAAATTATTGCAGCTGGAAGATCATTTGCATGAGCGGGTGGTGGGACAACAAGAGGCGATCACCGCGGTGGCAGATGCCATCCGGAGGAGCCGAGCCGGATTGCAGGATCCGAAACGACCGATCGGTTCGTTTATTTTTCTCGGTACCACCGGCGTGGGAAAAACGGAATTGGCCAAGGCGTTGGCGGCGTATCTATTCGATGATGAGAGTTTGATGACACGCATTGACATGAGTGAGTACCAGGAGAAGCATACGGTTTCTCGTTTGGTGGGAGCACCTCCGGGTTATGTGGGATATGAGGAAGGGGGGCAGCTCACGGAAGCGGTACGCCGTAAACCGTATAGCGTGGTGTTGTTGGATGAAATTGAAAAAGCGCATCCGGATGTATGGAATGTGTTGTTGCAGGTGCTGGATGATGGTCGGCTGACCGACAACAAAGGCAGGGTGGTGAATTTCAAGAATACGATCATTATCATGACCAGTAATTTGGGTAGTCACCTGATCATGGAAGCCTTTGAGGATATTGGAGAGAAGTCGGTTGAGGATGTGATGGAGCGAACAAGGGTCGAGGTGATGGGCTTGCTTCGGCAGACCGTTCGCCCCGAGTTTTTGAACCGGGTGGATGAGATCATACTCTTCCAGCCGCTGCTCAAGACGGAGATACGCGGCATCGTACGTATTCAGTTGAAACACTTAGCTGATATCTTAGTGGATTCCGGTATTCAGCTTCAATTCAGCGACTATGCCCTGAGTTACCTCAGCGAGCAGGGATTCGATCCGCAATTCGGAGCAAGGCCACTGAAAAGATTGATCCAGAAGGAGATCGTGAACCCCTTGAGCAAAAAGATCCTGTCAGGGGAGATCGACCGATCTCAACCGGTGCTGGTGGACGTGTTCGATGACACGGTCGTGTTCCGAAACGAGCCCCTGGTAAGGGCCAAGGATTGATTTTCACGTTTTATTAGGCATTGTAAATAATTGAATTACAAACTATTAACATCTATGTCGAAAATCAGGAAACCGGTCTCTTGGCTGGCATCTAAAAAAGGTTATCTTCAGCCGGAAACCGACAAACAGCTGTTCGAGTGAACTTTTTGATCGGTTTTATGTTTTACAATAAATCCCTTTTTATCTAGAAAGGGTAAACAAAATAAATATGGCATTCAAAAAAGACGACATCATCATCATTGAGCCCCGGGAGATCTTCGTGGGCAAGAAGGATGCTCCTGTCACCTTGATGGAATTCGGCGAATATGAAAGTGAGGAGTGTGCGAAGGTCAATGAGGTGGTGAAGCAATTATTGGATGAATTTGAAGGAAAGATCCGTTTTCAATTCCGTCATTTTCCCCTGACCTTGATCCACCAACGCAGCCTGAAGGCCAGTGAGTCGGCCGTAGCGGCGGCGCAGGAGGGCAAATTTTGGGAGATGCACAATGTGCTTTTCCAGAATCGGCGCAACTTGGGTACCACCAGTTTGAAGCTGTACAGCAAAGAGGCGGGCATCCGGAATAAAAAATTCCTGGACGACCTGGTCAACGGTGTATATGGCTGGCAGGTGCAGGACGATCTCAAGGAAGGGATCAACCGCGGGGTTAAAGATCCGCCTGCATTTTTCATCAACGACGAACTTTTTGTGGGCAAGCCAACCTATGCCAATTTGCACGCGGCCATTTCCAAGGCCTTGCGAAAATCAAAATCAAAAGCTAAGGCGCCGGTCAAGAAAGCGGCCCCGCGGCAGAAACAACGCGCTTGATACGATCCCGGCTTTTCGCCGGGATTTTTTATATCGGGGATTCAGATTCGATAAATTGCAGCATGTCCATTGCTTTGTCTTCGATCCGGTTTCCTTTTTTCATCGGTGTGGGTGGAAGTGGTATGAGTGCGCTGGCGCAGTACCTGCAGGGCTGTGGGCGACAGGTGCGCGGCAGTGATCGCTCCTTTGAATCGGCCAATCCGATCCGCGATCAATTGGAGGCCGAGGGTATCCGCTGTTTTTTGCAGGATGGTTCGGGACTCACGCCCGAGATCGATTGTGTGATCGTATCGACGGCGGTGGAGGAAACGGTGCTGGAGTATCGGTTGGCGAAGGAGCGAAAGATCCCGGTGTTGCATCGGTCCGATCTGTTGGCGATGATCGCGGCCAGCCGGAAGACCATTGCGGTGGCCGGCACGAGTGGCAAGAGTACCACCAGTGCGATGTTGTTTCATATACTGGAGCGGGCCGGGTATGGTCCGGGTATCATCAGTGGCGCCGGCTTGACCCAGTTGATCCGGACCGGTAAGATCGGTAACGCCGTGGTTGGTGCCGGCGATTGGCTGATCATCGAGGCCGATGAGAGTGATGGTTCCATCGTGCATTATCATCCCGAGATCGGTTTGTTGCTTAACATTGATAAGGATCACCAGGAATTGGACGAGCTCATCCGTTTATTCACGCAGTTTCGGGATCAGAGTAAATTTTTTTCCGTCAACCGTTCGCATCCGCTGACACGGGCGCTGTCGGTGGATGCGGCATGGGATTTTTCGGTCGAGGGAACGGCGGCCTACCGGGCTACGCATTTTGAACAGGCGGGATTGACCATTTCCTTTCAAGTCAATTCTGTTCCATTCGCGTTGGAGCAAGTGGGGGCGCACAATATGGAGAATGCCCTGGCGGCTGTTGCATTAGCCAACCGCATTGGGGTTCCCTTGCCAACCGCTGCTGCGGCTTTACAATCTTATCAAGGGATCTATCGTCGGCATCAGATCATTGGGAATAAAGGCGGAGTCTGGTTGATCGATGATTTTGCGCACAATCCGGCTAAATGTGCTGCCTCGATCCGGGCCTGTCAGCCCATCGCTTCCAAATTGATCGCTTGGTTTCAGCCACACGGATTCAAGCCTACGCGGTTTTTACGAAACGATTATGTGATGGAGATCTCGGCCGCGCTTCGCGCGGGGGATGAGATCTGGATGAGTGAGATCTATTATGCGGGCGGTACGGCGCAGCGGGATATTTCGGCGGGCGATCTGGTGGAGGATTTGAGGGCGCGAGGGGTTAATGCTTATTTTGTTTCGGACCGAAATCAATTTCCCGACGCGGTGCGTTCTCATCTAACAGAAGATTGCGTGTTGTTGTTGATGGGTGCGCGCGATCCATCGTTGGAAAAATTTGCGCAATCGGTTTGGGCGGGATTGTGAAGGGGAATCTTTTATCCGCCTAATTTTCGGATGAATAGGTAGGCCAGGGTGATCAGCATCAGGATGATCAGGGTGATCCAGGTCCACCAGGCCGGCGACTCCAACCCGATCCACCTTTTTCTTTTTTGTTTTTGGGAGAGTCTTCTTTTCAGGTCCTGGTTCAGCGCATAAGCCATTTGTTCGAGGCGAGCTCGATCGGGCGACTGTTCCATTCCGTCGATGGCGTCGGCCAGAAAGGGATCATCGAGGGCCCGGGCCTCGAGTTGTTGAGCTTCCTGTTCGCTCATTTGTCCCGATGTATATCGAAGGATCTCCTGGGGGTCGATCGCTTCCGGGTCAGTTTTTTTATGGATGGGATTATCGGCCATGGCCCTCGGGTGTTTTTTTAGGCATCAGTGCGATGCGCAGGTTTCTTTTTCCGTTTTGGATATGACTTTTGACGGTGGCGACGGCTTGTCCCGTTTTTTCCGAGATCTGCCGATAACTCATCTGTTGCAGGTAAAATAAAGTTACACATTCCCGTTGCCCTTCCGGAAGTGCTTCCAGGGCGGTGGACAGGTTCTCGAATGTTTTCTCCTTTTCGTTCCAGTGTTCCGGGTCGGCTGTCGCATCCCCCGCCAGGGGTATTTGATCGGCCAGCTGGGGTGTTCCCCATTTTTTCTGTTCCCGCAGCTGCATCAGGCAATGGTTCTTGGCGACTTGATAGATCCAGGATTTGAAATAGGTGACTTTGTATTTTTCCAGCTCGGGGATGACTTTCAGGAAAACCTGTTGCACACAATCGCGCGCCAAGGTTTCATCCCGCAGGTATTTCATGGATACGGCCAGCAGCATCAGGGTATATCGTTGCAATAGAAATCCCAGACTTTCGGAATCCCTTGCGGTCTGATACCGGCTCAGCAGTTCCTCATCCGTCATATTCCGGTAGCGCTCCATGTAGTTGATTAGCTCTTTTAGCCAGGATGCAGGTAACTGTGCAATTCAACAAGGGGTCGTCAACTTTTTTTCAGCCACTGCAGTAGCCATTGGTCCCACTCCAGCATGCGAATGGCCGTGTAGATCAGAACGATCGCGAAGAGCTGTTTCAATTGTTCTTGGGAAAGGCTGAGGGCCCATCTTCCGCCTAAAAAAGCACCGCCGACGAATCCCAGGGCGAGGAGTCCCACGACCCGCAGATCGATCGGGGTTCCTTGTGCCTTGCATTGTGTGTAGTAGTAGAGGGAAGCGAAGATCACGACCGGCAGGGTGAGTACGGCTAGTGAAGTGCCTTGTGCCTGGTGTTGGGTGTATTGCAGGAACAATACCAGGGCGGGCACCATGATGATGCCTCCGCCAATACCGATCAAGCCGCTCAGGATACCGGCGGTGAGTCCGATCGCCAGGGCGATCAAGATGATTTGTATGTCCATAGGTTTGTTCATTGATGCTTGAATCAGGCACGAAGGTACTGCCAACCGGCGAGGGTGACGAGGAGTCCGACCCCCACACTGGCCGTTACATAGCCGACGGCAATAGGCCACCGTTGATGTTGTAAAAGGGACAGGGTTTCCAGGGAAAAAGCGGAGAAGGTGGTGAATCCGCCGCAGAGTCCGACCATCCAGAACCCGCGAAGGGTTTCACTGCTGACCGATCTTTTTTCGAGGTAGCCGGCCAGGATTCCGATCAGCAAACAGCCGCTGGCGTTTACCCAGAAAGTGGACCAGGGAAATCCGCCGGGGGTGGGTGGGATCCATTTCCCGATCCCGTATCGGAGGGCAGATCCGATGGCGCCTCCCAGCATCACCCAGAGCAGTGTCATCCGGGCTTGTTTTGGGTGGTATCGGACTTGGACTCGAAGAGGAATTTCAGGTCGACCAGCCAATTGTCTTTTTGTCGAACCACCCGAAGGGTATCGAGATCGTTCTTGTAGGAATTGGAGTAGATGACGAGCGTGGTGGAGTCGTTCAGGTAGGTAACGGGTTGATGGATCCGAATGCTGGCGCCCCGGTATTTTTCTTGGTTGTTGGCATCGAGGTGACTGAAAGCGCGAGCCGTAACATCCAGGTAATTTCGGTTGAGGGAGTCGTCCACCATGTATTGAGACGCCTTTTTGAAATCGTTGGCCAGGGCCGCCTGAATAAAATTGCGGGCGGCGTCCAGGTCATTTTCCGATTGGGATTGGACTTTTTTATCCTGGCAGGCAGTGAAGGTGAGGAGGGCGATGCCCCAAAGAAGTGTGCGCATGGAACTACGGTTTGGGGGGAAGCTGATCGGGGTGGCGAGACTGATCGCGCTCATGTTCCTGGGTATAGGCTCGCAGGATCTGTTTGACCAGCCGGTGACGTACTACATCTTCTTCATCCAACTCAATATAGCCGATGCCATCGATGTTGCGCAGGATGCGGGCGGCCGTGGCCAGTCCGCTTCGTTGGTTGCGCGGCAGGTCCACTTGCGTCATATCGCCCGTAATGATCGCTTTGGCGTTGGCACCAATGCGGGTGAGAAACATTTTCAATTGGAGGTCGGTGGCGTTTTGCGATTCGTCGAGAATGATGAAGGCGTTGTCGAGGGTTCGCCCCCGCATATAGGCCAGCGGCGCGATCTCGATGGTGCGGGTGGTCATGTAGTAACCCAGTTTATCGGCCGGGATCATGTCGTCGAGTGCATCATAAAGTGGACGCAGATAGGGATCGATCTTTTCTTTGAGATCGCCGGGCAAAAATCCCAAACTCTCACCGGCCTCCACGGCGGGGCGGGTCAGGATGATCTTTTTTACTTGTTTATTCTTCAGGGCGCGGACCGCGAGGGCCACGGCGGTGTAGGTCTTTCCGGTTCCGGCCGGACCGATCGCGAAAACAACGTCATTTTTTTCGGCTTCCTGCACCAATCTTTTCTGGTTGGCGGTTCGGGCGCGGACCGATTTTCCGTTGGGGCCGAATACCAGGACCTCATTCGGATTCTTCTCTTGAAAATGATCGACCACTTCCGGGTCATCCCCACCCAGGATCTGCTCGAAATAATTCGCACTCATGTGACCGTTGCGCTCAAGATAGTTCATGATCGTGCCGATCTTCTCTTTGGCCACTTCGATCTGGTCGGGTGAGCCGCTGAGCTTCAATTGAGAGCCGCGGGAGAGGATCTTGAGAAGGGGGAATCGTTTTTTGAGCAGGTCCAGTTTTCCGTTATTGACGCCCAGGAATTCGATGGGATTGACGGATTCGAGGTTGATGATGGTGTCGGTCAATTCGAAGGATTTAGGATGAAAGGATGTGATTTAAATGCCTGTTTCAATATTACTGAAAAGAACCCGCACTTTCCAACTTTAACTTATACACAGGTTGTGGATTGGAAGTCCTCAATTCAAACTAATGCCAACGCTCAGCTAGCCTTGAGGGCGGCAATCGTGGCTTTGGGATCGGCGGACTTGAACACGGTGTTGCCGGCGACCAGCACATGGGCTCCGGCCTCGATCAATGCAGGTGCGTTTTCGAGGGTAACGCCACCATCCACTTCGATCAAGGTATTCAATTTCAGGGCATCGATGCGGGTGCGTAGTTGTCGGACTTTATCAAACGTATGCGGGATGAATTTTTGTCCCCCGAACCCCGGATTCACACTCATGATGCAAACCAGATCGGTTTCCGGGAGGATATCCGTCAAACTTTCCACGGGCGTATGCGGGTTGATGGCGACACCGGCTTTGGCTCCGAGGGCGCGGATCTGTTGGAGGGTGCGATGCAGGTGGGTGCTGGCTTCGAGGTGAACGGTGATGCCATCGGCACCGGCTTTTCGAAAAGCTTCCACATAGTTTTCGGGCTGCTCGATCATCAGGTGTACGTCGCAGTATTTGGTAGTGGCTTTGCGAAAGAACTCCACGAGCATGGGACCAAAACTGATGTTGGGAACAAAGCGACCATCCATTACATCGAGGTGATACCAATCCGCAACGCTTTCGTTCAGCAGCCGGCAATCGGCTTCCAGATTCAGATAGTTGGCAGAGAGGAGAGAAGGCGCGATCAGGGCCATCGCAGCGAATTTGACTGCAAGATAAACTTATTTCAGCTGATCGGCGGCTTGCTTGGCCTCGAGTAGGGATTTATCCAGCCCATATGCTTTCAGGTAATTTAAGCGGGCCGATTCTTGGTCGCCCGTTGCTTGCTGGCATTTGGCAGTCCAATAGTAAACCAGGGCATTGTTGGGCGCTACGGCCAGGGCCTTTCCCAGGGTGTTCAGGGCGGTTGACCATTTTTGTTGATCGTATAGAATGGAGGTTTTTTCGATGTAGGCTTCCACAAAATGATAATCGGTCTGGATGGCTTTTTCGAATGCTTGCAGGGCTTGTGCGAATTCCTGGCGGGTATCGTAGTAGATGCCGAGGTAATAATGGGGCAGGGGGTCGGTCCCTGTACTATCTGCCGTTTTCATTTGCTGGCAAAGGGGGATGACCTTTTCATCTCCGGCGTTGGCATACCAGAGGGCAAGCATCGCTTGAATGTTCCTCTCCGTTGGGAATTTGGAGTAAAGGTTCTCGAGGGTGACTAAGGCCTCTGCCGTTCGGTTTTTCTCTTTGAGCAGACTGGCGTGCAGCAGGATGAATTCGGGGTTGTCGGCTCCTTTTTGTATCCAGGATTCGGTGAGTCGCAGCGCAGCATCGGGTTCACCGTTTCGCTGCCAGGTATCGGCCAGTGCCCAATCCAACAAAAAGTTATTGGCCAGCTTTGTGGTAGCTTTTTTCAGGAAATCCAATTGTTCGGCGGGGGTATCGCTGAGTTGACTGCCGAGGGCCAGGGCGTATTCAGGTTTAGGGCGGAGCGACCAGGCTTTTTCCAGGTCGATGCGAGCGGCCGCGGGTTGTTCGTTTTGGATCAGCAGCAGGGCGCGTTCAAAGTAGAGTGAATCGTTTTGCGGGTTTTCCTCGATCTGATTAGACAGCTCGGTGTAAGGCGGTTCTTTTAGTTGTTGGGCGAAGGGATTGTTATCGCCGGCGGGTTTACAGGCCAGGAGCAATAGGGGAAGCAGGAGGGGGAAATGACGGATGGGCATGCGGTAAAATTACTGATCTGGATAAATGGTTTGTCTTTTTACGATTTGATAACAGTCGGTTGATTAATTTTGCGGCCCAAATCATTCCCATGAACAAACGTCTTGTACTCCGTTTTCTTGTGTTGATCCTGTCTTTTTCCGTTGTAAGGGTATCCAGTGCACAGTCGGCCGACACCCTGCGCTTGCCGGAGGAGAAACATTTTCGGAACATGCGTCAGCTCACGTTTGGGGGCGACAATGCAGAGGCCTATTGGAGTTTTGATGGGAAGGCGCTGGTGTTTCAGCGCACGAGCGTGAAAGATGGCATTCCCTGCGACCAGATCTATTACGGAAAATTGCCGAAGAAGAATCGCCCCTTTGAGTACAAGCGCATCAGCACCGGGAAGGGCCGCACCACCTGTGCGTTTTTTACGAAGGATAACAAACACATCATTTATGCTTCCACGCATTTGGGATCGGCGGATTGTCCGCCCGTGCCCGATCGTGCCAAATATGGTAACAAGTACATCTGGCCGCTTTATCCCTCCTTTGATATTTTCATGGCCGACCTGAACGGTAACATCGTGAAGCAACTCACCAATGCTTCCGGATACGATGCCGAGGCCACGCTTTCACCGGATGGGAAGCAGATGCTTTATACCAGCGACAAGGAAGGGGACCTGGAGTTGTATATCATGGATCTGAAAACCGGCGCCGAGCGGCGCATCACCCACACGTTGGGATATGATGGTGGAGCCTGGTTCTCGCCCGATGGCAAGAAAATCATTTGGCGCGCGTCTCGCCCCAAATCCGACGCCGAAGTACAGGAATACAAATCTCTTTTGGCCGAACATTTAGTGGCACCGACTAATATGGAAGTATGGGTAGCGAATGCGGACGGTTCGGATGCCCGGCAGGTGACCCAACTGGGACAAGCCAACTGGGCCCCGGCTTTTATGCCCGATAGCAAGCGGATCATTTTTGCCAGCAACCACGAGTATAAGCGTGGCTTTCCGTTCAACCTCTACACGATGAACGGCGATGGCTCCAACCTGACCAAAGTATCCCGTGACAAGGGCTTTGATGCCTTTCCGATGTTCTCGCCCAATGGAAAAAAGATCCTGTTTTGCAGCAACCGGAATAACGGCGGGACGAGGGATACGAATGTGTTTGTGGCGGATTGGCAGGAGTAGTTTAGTTCAGCTTTCAGCGTTCGGAGTTCAGAGTTTGGTATATTTGGGGGAATCAAAATATGCCATATGAGTACGGGACTTTTACATCTTCATAGTTTGCTGCGTTGGGTCATTTTGATCCTGTTATTGGTCACCCTGTATCAGTCGTTTGTAAAGAATGAGAAGATCAAATCGACCAGTTTGTGGTTGATGATCGTTGCCCACGTGATGCTGCTGATCGGAACCTATCAATCCATTCTTGGCCGGTTCGGATGGATGAATCTGCCCGAGGGTGTTTCAGTAATGAAAGATTCCTTCTACAGGTTCTATCTGGTCGAGCATCCGACCTTGATGATCGCCAGTATCGTGCTGATCGCCCTGGCCCGTGGCAAATCGAAGGACCTCAACTATAGTGCTGTCAACAAACTTCTTCTGATCGCCCTGGTGCTGATCCTCGCCGCCGTTCCCTGGCCCTTCCGAGGCGAACCCATCGGCCGCCCGTGGCTGCCGTAGAAGGATGAAAGGTGAAGGATGAAGGGTGAACATTTGACCTACCCTCTCTTCACCCTTCATTCTTCACCTTTCAACATCCTTCACCCTTCATCCCTCATCCTTCAACATCCTTCACCCTTCATCCCTCATCTTTCAACATCCTTCACCCTTCACCCTTCATCATCCTTCTCCATGCCTCACTACCACTCTCTCGGACAGATCCCGCACAAGCGGCACACGCAGTTCCGCAAGCCGGATGGCAGTTTGTATAGCGAGCAGTTGTTCTCGACGGAAGGCTTCAGCAACGATTATTCCTTGCTGTATCATTGTCATCCACCTACACAGATCATCAAGACGGAACCGCAGGTAGATGTATCGCCGCAGGTTGCGGAGGAGAAAATGCTCAAGCATCGGAGTTTGGAGGGATTCAAAGTGCCGCCGGTGGATGATTACCTGGAAAGTCGGGTGCCGGTGCTGGTGAACAACGATTGTCACATCGTACTGGCTGCGCCTCGAAAAAGCACCACCGATTATTTCTACAAGAATACGGATGCCGATGAGTTGATCTTCGTGCACGAGGGCAGCGGAAAGGTTTGTACGCCGTACGGTCAGCTGCCCTTTTCTTATGGCGATTACATTGTATTGCCGAGGGGAACTATCTATCAGATCCATTTTGACACGCCGCAGAACCGGTTATTTATTGTGGAGTCATTTTCGCCCTTGCGTTTTCCGAAGCGATACCTCAGCAAATTTGGTCAGCTGATGGAACATTCACCGTATTGTGAGCGGGATATTCGTCCCCCGCAGGACCTCCAAACCTTCGACCAAACCGGCGATTTTTTGATCCGGGCCAAGAAGCAGGGCATGTTATACGGACTTCATTATGGCACGCATCCGTTCGATGTGATCGGATGGGACGGTTGTTGCTATCCATACATTTTCTCCATCCATGATTTCGAGCCCATCACCGGACGGGTACACATGCCTCCCCCCACGCATCAGACGTTCGAGGCCGATGCTTTTGTGGTCTGTTCGTTCGTGCCCCGGATGTACGATTATCATCCGCTGGGGATCCCCGCGCCCTACAACCATAGTAACATCGACAGCGACGAGGTATTATACTATGTGGCCGGTGAGTTCATGAGCCGAAAGCACGTCACCAAGGGCATGATCACGCTGCATCCGGCGGGCATTCCGCATGGTCCGCACCCCGGCGCGGTAGAAAAGAGCATCGGGGCCAAGGAGACCCAGGAACTGGCCGTGATGGTGGATACCTTCCGCCCGCTGAAACTCACCAAGCAGGCACTATCCATTGAGAATCAGGACTATGTAATGAGCTGGGCGGAGTAGGTACGCAGGGGGGCGAGCCCGTGTTTTGGGCTGAAAATCAGGAATTTATCCCCAGCTTATTTTTTTTGAGCCCCTCCTTCTTTTTTCGGGGTAGCCCTTGTATCTTTGCACCCCCAATTTCATATGTCCAAACAACCCCTGATCAAGCAAGATGGCATCATTCTGGAGGCCCTCTCCAATGCCATGTTTCGCGTCAGGTTGGAAAATGGGCATGAGATCCTGGCGACGATCTCCGGAAAGATGCGCATGCATTACATCCGAATCCTGCCAGGTGACAAAGTGGGGGTGGAATTGTCTCCGTACGACCTGACCCGCGGGCGGATCAACTTCCGATATAAATAATTATTTCAGGCGCAGAAAAAAACGATTATGAAAGTAAGAGCCTCCATCAAGAAACGCAGCGTCGATTGCAAGATCGTTCGTCGCAAAGGCAAGCTGTACATCATCAACAAAAAGAATCCTCGCTTCAAGCAGCGTCAGGGTTGATCCAACATTTTAAACATCATCAAGCAATAAATTATGGCTCGTATCGCCGGCGTTGATTTACCGAAAAACAAAAGAGGGGAGATCGGACTGACCTATATCTATGGAATTGGTCCCTCTACCGCCAAGTACATCCTCGACAAGAACAACATTGATCGCAGCAAGAAAGTGAATCAGTGGAACGACGAGGACCTGAATGCCATCCGTAACACCATCACCGAAGAGATGAAGGTGGAGGGACAGCTGCGTTCCGAGGTGCAGATGAGTATCAAGCGCCTGCTGGACATTGCCTGTTACCGTGGCCTGCGTCACCGAAAAGGATTGCCGGTTCGGGGACAGCGTACCAAGACCAACAGCCGTACCCGTAAAGGAAAGCGTAAAACCGTTGCCGGTAAGAAGAAGGCACCGAAGAAATAAACTTGACGATCACCGGCCTGGTGTCGGGGATCGGACTTACTCATTCAATCTGTTCTCGATCCGGATCGCCTCGTAAGTCGGCAGGAGGAAAGAAAGCAGTCCCGGCCCCGCCGGAGAAAACAAAACCAGTTGACTACCTAAAACGAACAAATGGCAAAAGCACAACAACAACAGCAGCCCAGCGCCAAAGCCGCTGCGAAGAAGCGAGTGGTAAAAGTGGACGCTTATGGCGACGCACACATTTCCGCTACGTTCAACAACATCATCGTGAGCCTCACCAACAAGACCGGTCAGGTCATTGCTTGGAGCAGTGCCGGTAAGATGGGATTCCGTGGTTCGAAGAAAAACACGCCCTATGCCGCTCAGATGGCCGCCGCCGATGCCGCGAAGACGGCTACGGATGCCGGATTGAAGCGGGTGGATGTATATGTTAAAGGTCCGGGTTCCGGCCGCGAAGGAGCGATTCGCTCCCTTTCGCAGAACGGGATCGAGATCGTGATGATCAAGGATGTGACGCCGCTGCCGCACAATGGCTGCCGTCCGCCGAAAAAACGTCGTGTGTAAACCGAGTGGCAATCGCCGCTCACTGACATAGCCTGTCTGGTTTCATTTCAACAAAGGGCATCCGATTGATTTTTTCAAAGCTTTTTACGGATCGAGATGCCGGTTTCTAAAAAAGCTTAAATGAACAACAAACATGGCAAGGTACAAAGGTCCGAAGACCAAGATCTCCCGAATTTTCGGGGAGCCCATTCTGGGCAATGGAAAATGGCTGGGAAAGAACAGTAATCCTCCCGGTCAGCACGGAGAGAAGCGCAAGCGTAAATCTCTCGGTGAATTCGCGTTGCAATTGCGCGAAAAGCAAAAAGCCAAGTATACCTACGGGGTACTGGAGCGTCAATTCCGCAAAACATTTGAGGAAGCTGCCCGTCGCAAGGGTGCCACTGGCGAGAACCTGATCAAATTGCTCGAGGCTCGTCTCGACAATGCGATCTTCCGCATGGGCATTGCCCCTTCTCGTCCGGCTGCCCGTCAGCTCGTGAGCCACAAGCACATCGAGGTAAACGGTCATGTCGTGAACGTTCCTTCCTATTCGCTGAAACCCGGTGACGTGGTAACGGTGAAAGAGGCAAGTCGCGAGCGCAGCAGTGTGCAGAGCATGGTCCGCGCCAAGAATCCCAAGTTCAGCTGGTTGGATTTCAGCGAGACCGAGTTCAAAGGCACTTTCCTGACCTATCCGGAGCGCGATGCCGTACCGGAGAACATCAAGGAGCAGCTCATCGTGGAATTGTACTCCAAATAATTGACGGAACCCCATCTACAACACATAAAAGGAATAACATGGCAATATTGAATTTTCAAAAACCGGATAAGATCATCCTGCAGAAGGCTACCGATTTCGAAGCTCAATTCGAATTTCGTCCCCTCGAGCCCGGATACGGCGTCACCATCGGTAACGCTCTGCGTCGCGTATTGCTGAACTCCCTCGAAGGATATGCCATCGTAGGCGTTAAGATCGAAGGCGTGGAGCACGAGTTCGCTACCCTCAAGGGCGTGAGCGAAGACGTGGTTGAGATCTTCCTGAACCTCAAGCAAGTTCGATTCAAGAAGAAGGGTGATCATGACCTCGCGCAAGACAAGATCCACCTGACCATCAAGAATAAAAGCGAGTTCACCGCCGGTATGATCGGCGATGCTTCTGCTGCTTTCCAGGTGATGAACCCCGAGTTGCTGATCTGCACCCTCGATCCTTCCTCCAAACTGGAGATCGAGCTCACCATCGGCAAGGGCCGCGGATACGTTCCGGCCGAAGACAACAAGGTAGCCGATGCTCCGATGGGATACATTCCCATCGATTCCATCTTCACGCCCATCAAGAACGTGAAGTATACCATCGAGAATACCCGTGTGGAGCAGCGCACCGACTTCGAAAAACTGGTCATGGAAGTTTCCACCGATGGTACCATCCATCCGGAAGAGGCCGTAAAGCAAGCTTCGCGCATCCTGATCCAGCACCTGATGATCATTACCGACGAGAACATCACCTTCGACAATAAAGAAGAGAAGAAAGAAGACCTGGTCGACGAGCAAACCCTCCAACTCCGCAAGGTGTTGAAGACCCCGCTGGAAGACCTCGATCTGTCCGTTCGCGCCTTCAACTGTCTGAAAGCCGCTAAGATCAACTCGCTGAGCGAGCTGGTTCAGTACGAGCAAGAAGACCTGATGAAGTTCCGCAACTTCGGACAGAAGTCCCTCTCCGAGATCGAGCAAGTGCTCACCGATCGTGGCCTGCATTTCGGAATGGACCTTCCCAAACTCGGTATCGAAGTCAGCGAAATCTAAATCAAGTAAAGTAGGTTGTAATTCCTGACACGGTACAACCGAATTTTTAAACCCGTCAAACAAACAACATGCGTCACGGAGACAAAGTCAAAAACCTGAGCCGTACCAAAGCACACCGCGAGGCGTTGCTGAGTAACCTGGCCTGCCAATTGATCCAATACAAGCGGATCGTAACCACCACCGCCAAGGCCAAAGCCCTGCGCGTATTCGTGGAGCCCCTGATCACCAAAGCCAAAACCAACACCACGCACCAGCGTCGGGTGGTATTCAGCTACCTGGGCGATAAGGAAGCCATCAAAGAACTATTCGGCGCCGTAGCCGAGAAGATCGGTGGTCGTCCCGGTGGATACACCCGTATCATCAAGTTGGGCGCCCGTCCCGGCGACAACGCCGAAACCGCTATGATCGAACTGGTTGATTTCAACGAGATCTACGGTAAGGGCACCACGGAAGGCAAAGCACCCGCTAAGAAGACCCGCCGCTCCGCTGGTTCTAAGAAAAAAGCAGAAGTTGCACCCGCCGAAACCGAAGCGTCCTCAACAGAGGCACCGGCTGCCGAATAATCGAGGAAAAATCCATTTCAATCCCGACCCCACCGGTCGGGATTTTTTTATGCCATCCTCCGCCCGGGTTGGTTATTTTTGGACCACAAATTCAGTCATGCGAAACGTTTCCGTCGGACTCGTCCAAATGAGTTGCTCGGCCTCCCGATCCGAGAACCTGAAAAAAGCGATCGAAGGCATCCGCGCCGCCGCCAACCAAGGCGCGCAGATCGTTTGTTTGCAGGAACTGTTCACTTCCCTGTATTTCTGTGACGTGGAGGACTACACCAATTTTCAATTGGCAGAGCCCATTCCCGGTCCCACCACCGAAGCCCTCCAACCCCTGGCCCGCGAATTGAACGTAGTGATCGTGGCCTCCCTGTTCGAAAAAAGAGCAGAGGGCCTTTATCACAACACCACCGCCGTCATCGATGCCGACGGCAGCTACCTGGGCAAATACCGGAAAATGCATATCCCCGACGATCCGGCCTATTTCGAGAAGTTTTATTTCACGCCGGGCGATCTGGGATATAAAGTATTCAAGACTAAGTACGCTACCCTCGGGGTGCTGATCTGCTGGGACCAATGGTATCCCGAAGCGGCCCGCCTCACGTCCCTCATGGGTGCCGAGATCCTGTTCTATCCCACCGCCATCGGCTGGGCTACCTCGCAAGATGAAGCCACCAATACCGAACAATACAATGCCTGGCAAACCATTCAACGCAGCCATGCGGTCGCCAACGGTGTACATGTGGTAAGCGTGAACCGCGTTGGGTTCGAACAGAACGGTGCCATGAATTTCTGGGGCGGTTCCTTTGTGTCCAATCCCTTCGGCTCCATTCTCTATCAAGCCTCCCATGAAAAAGAGGAAACACAGGTGGTGCAGATCGATCTGGCTAAAACCGATAGCTACCGAACACACTGGCCCTTTTTGCGTGACCGGAGGATCGATTCGTATGAGGGAATCACAAAGAGGTATCTGGATGAAGGATGAAGGGTGAAGGATGAAGGATGAAAGGTGAAGAAAGTTTAAAGTTTTTAGGTATGAAATTTACGCCCAGGGAGTTGGGATATTATTTTCCGGCGGAGTTTGCGCCGCACCGGGCGACTTGGTTAAGTTGGCCGCACAAGGAAGCGTCGTGGCCCGGAAAGATCCATACGATCTTCCCTTCTTATGCCAAGTTTATCAAGGAACTAACAAAGGGCGAGCGCGTTTGTATCAACGTGGCCGATGAAGCCATGAAGACATTTGCGATCTCGTGGCTGGAAAAAGAAGCGGTCGATATTTCCCTGGTGGATTTTTTCTTTCACCCCACCAATGATGCTTGGTGCCGTGATCATGGTCCCGCTTTCCTGATCAACCCCCTCGCGGCACAGCCCAAGGCGATCGTGGATTGGAACTATAACGCCTGGGGAAACAAATACCCGCCCTACGACCTCGACGATATCATTCCCACCCTCATCGGTGAAGCCCTGAACCTGCCGGTTTTTCACCCCGGTATTATTATGGAAGGTGGATCGGTCGAGTTCAACGGCGCCGGTACGGTGATGACCTCTACCGCCTGTTTACTCAACCCCAACCGCAACCCACATCTCAATCAAGCCCAGATCGAAAAATTTCTGATCGACTATTATGGGATGAAGCAAGTCCTCTGGGTCGATGAGGGCATTGTGGGCGACGACACCGACGGACACATCGACGATACTGTTCGTTTTGTGAATGAAGACACGGTGATCACCGTCATCGAGGAGGATAAAAACGATGCCAATTACGAATTGCTGCAACACAACCTTCGGCAACTGAAACAAATGCGCCTGCTCAGCGGCAAAGCCCTCAACATCATCGAACTGCCCATGCCGGAGGAGTTGATCTATGAAGATCAGCGACTGCCCTGTTCCTATGCCAATTTTTACATCGCCAATAAATCGGTGATCGTTCCTACGTTTCGGAGTCGGCGCGACGACCGCGCCCTGCAGATCATACAATCGGCCTTCCCGGACCGCGAGGTGGTGGGCATCGATTCCACCGACATCATTTGGGGACTGGGCAGCTTTCACTGCCTCTCCCAGCAAGAGCCTCTGGGCTGAGGCGACCGAATTGTGGACATCTTTGTGGAAAGAGTAGCGGCGCGGCCGTAATTTTGCTCAATTTGTTTTTACCACAACCCAGTTCTATGTCAACTTCTTCTACTCCTGCCGTGCTGTTATTGGCCGATGGAACCCTGGCCCGGGGTTTTGCTTTTGGGGCCATTGGCACCACCACCGGTGAGATCTGTTTCAATACCGGGATGACCGGCTATCAGGAGGTATTCACCGACCCCAGTTATTTTGGACAGATTCTGATCATGAACAGTGCCCACATTGGGAATTATGGGGTAAAGCAGTCGGATGTAGAGTCGGATTCAGTGAAGATCAGCGGACTGATCGGCCGCAATCTGGAGGACCAATATTCCCGAAAAATGGCGGATGATTCGCTGGATCAATACCTGAAACAAAATGGGATCGTTTCCATCACCGGAGTCGATACCCGTGCGTTGGTGGAGCATATTCGTCAGAAAGGGGCCATGAATTGCATCATTTCCTCCGAAACGACCGATGTGGTCTCGCTGGAAAAGCAATTGAAGGCCGTTCCCGACATGGACGGATTGGAACTGGCCTCGAAGGTGAGCACCGCCTCCCCCTATGTGCTGGGTGAGGATACCGGGTTGCGGATCGCTGTGATGGATTATGGGGTGAAGAAAAATATCCTGCAGTGCATGGTAGAGCGTGGTGCGCAAGTGAAAGTCTTTCCTGCGAAAACGCCTTTATCGGAAGTGGAGGCGTACCAGCCCCATGGGTATTTTATCTCGAATGGTCCGGGTGATCCGGCACCGATGGACTACGCCATCCAAACCGTGCGCACCTTGTTGGACAAGAATAAGCCCTTGTTCGGTATCTGTCTGGGTCATCAATTGCTGGCCTTGGCCAACGGCGTTTCAACTTTCAAGATGCATCATGGACATCGGGGTCTGAACCATCCGGTCAAGAATTTGGTTACCGGTCGCTCCGAGATCACCACCCAGAACCATGGATTTGGGGTGGATCCGGTCTCCATCTCCCAATCCGAACAGATTGAAGTGACGCACGTGAATCTGAACGATCAGTCCATCGAGGGCATTCGAGTGAAGGGCAAGCCTGCTTTTTCAGTGCAATATCATCCGGAGGCAACGCCCGGACCGCACGACAGCCGCTATTTATTCGATCAGTTCCTCGACATGGTACGCTCGCAGGCCTGATCGGGGCTTCGTATATTTAAGCTATGAAAATCGCTATCCTTAACGGACCAAATCTGAATCTGCTCGGCAAGCGGGAGCCATCGGTGTATGGCCATCAGACCTTCGAGGATTTTTTACAGGAACTGCGCGCCCGTCACCCCAACCTGGAGATTCGCTACTATCAATCCAACGTAGAGGGCGAATTGATCAACGAGCTCCAAAAGCAAGGATTTGAGGTCGATGGGATCATTTTCAATCCCGGTGGATACACGCATACTTCCGTGGCCCTGCGCGATGCGGTTTCCTCCATCCCGGCACCGGTCATAGAGGTTCACATCAGCAATGTGCACGCCCGGGAAGATTTTCGTCAAGTTTCCTACATCAGCGGGGTGGCCAAAGGAACCATTGCCGGGTTAGGACTACAGGGATATGCCTTGGCGCTGCTGAGTATTCAGCAATCGGCCGGCCAGAAGGATTAGTCCTCTTCAGTCCAGTCGTTCCTTTTTTCTTTTTTGGGCACTGGTTTCTTCTTCATCCAGTCGGGGTCTTTTTTTAGTTTTTGCACATCCTCCAGTTTGGCCACGTACAAACTACGTCCGTGGGTTCCCAAAACGATCTCATTGTCACGAGCCTGTATGGCAATGTCGTGTATGGGAACGGATTTCGGCAGACCGCTTCTCCAGGCCATATAGGAATTGCCTCGATCGAAGCTTACATATACGCCTCCGTCGGTACCCACGTAGAGGATATCGGGATCGGTGGGGTCTTCCCGGACTACATTGATGGGTTCGGGTGGCAGGTTGCCGGCAATGGATCTCCAGGTTTTCCCGTAGTCCTCGCTGGTGTAGAGATAAGCACTGAAATCATCAAACCGATAACCGTTCAAACTGGCATATACCCTTGCTTCGTTGTGATGCGAGGCGATCACGCGGCTCACCCAGAGTTGATTGGTGTTGAATCCGGTGAAAGCCGGTGTTTTCTTTTTGGTTGGTGGGGGTGGCGTGGCATTTAATTTTTCAAAACTGTATCCGCCATCATAACTGCGGTGGAGATTGCCATCGTCGGTGCCCACATAGATCAGTCCGAATCGTTTGGGTGATTCACCGATGGTGGTGATGGTGCCGTAGGGTACGTTGCCCGGTACGCGTCCGTTGGTGAGGTCAGTGCTCAGGGCGATCATATTTTCTCCTTTGTCCAAGGAGCGATAGAGCCGATTGCTGCCGTAGTATAAGACGTCGGGTTGATGACGGCTCAGCCAGATCGGTGTTTGCCAATTGAACCGCAGCGGTTTTTCGCCGAGTTCGTGTTGGGGCCGGATGTACTTGGGTGCCGCTTTCTTTTCTTTGTGATACCGGGCATATACTCCGAATTGGGAGCCGGAGTAGACGGTGGCATTGTCGCGGGGATCGACCTGTGCTTGCATGCCGTCGCCACCATTGATTGATCGAAAGCCATATTGTCCGTTATCGATCCATCCGATTTCCTCTTTGTGGGTGGAGGGCCCCCACCAGCTACCGTTGTCCTGCAACCCGCCATATACATTGTATGGCTTTGCCTCGTCTACGGTGATCGCATAGTATTGACCGACCGACGGCGTATTGGCCTTGAACCAATTTTCTCCGTTGTCGTAGCTGATGTTACAGCCGCCGTCATTTCCGTTGATCACATGGTCGTCGCGTTGGGGATTGATCCATAAGGCGTGGTGGTCGGCGTGTACATTCCCTTTGTCCATGGTCGTGAATGTTTTCCCGCCGTCGGTCGACAGCTGTGCGTAAAATCCAAGGATGAAAACTTTATCGGGATTGTACGCGGAGGTATAAACTTTTGCGAAATAGTAGCCGTAGGTGTTGAAAATTCCGATGGGCTTTTCGTGTGTTTTGGTCCAGTGCAAACCACCATCCTCACTCCGGTACACTTCGCATCCGGCGATGCCCGTATTTTGAAAGCCATCGTCGCTGTCGAGCCAGTCCCACACGGCAGTGGGCGATAGTTCACCTTTTGTCACTTTTTCTTTGATGGATTTGGCGGTGTGGGTACGCGGGAAGCGATTCTTTCTAAGGAAGCTATCGAGCCGTGCCTCGTTCAGGTTCGCGAATTGTTCCTGGCTCAGGTTTTTGAAGTCGGACTTTTCGTAGGCAGAATCTTTTTTCTCTTTGGCGGGTAAAGGGGTGTTATTGTCGACGATCGCATAGAGGATCTGTGGATTTTTGGGATATACGGCCAGTCCGATTCGTCCGATCTTATCGCCTTTCATGAAGCCTGAGCCGGCGGCACTGACCAGGTTCCAGGTTTGTCCGGCATCGAGGCTTTTGAAGATGCCGCTGCTGGGGCCACTCTCCTCGAATTTCCAGGCGCGGCGCACGCGGTACCACATGGCAGCATAGACCTCATTGGGGTTAGCGGGATTGATATCAAGATCCACGCAGCCGGTGTTCTCATCCACGAACAGGGTATGTTTCCAGGATTTTCCGCCGTCCGTAGTTTTATATACGCCTCGCTCTTTGTTGGGGGAGTAGAGGTGCCCGAGTACGGCTACCCAAGCGGTATTGGGGTCGGTGGGGTGGAGTTGGACCTTGCCAATGTGGTGGGATTCTTCCAGTCCGAGATGATTCCAGGTCTTTCCGTTGTTGCGGCTTTGGTAGACGCCTGTTCCGGCGTAAGAGGACCGGCTACTATTCACTTCTCCGGTGCCGACCCAGATCAGTCGTTCGGGCGTATTCCAATTCACGGCGATGTCGCCGATGAAGTGCACTTCCAGGCTATCCATGATCGGGGTGAAGCTTTGTCCGTTATTCTTCGTGTGCCAGAGTCCGCCTGTGGCATACGCCACATAGAACTCTGTGGGGTCGATCGGGTTGGCATCGATATCAACGACGCGGCCGCTCATGATTGAGGGACCGATATTGCGAAACGGAACTTCCTGCAGCAGGGATCGATTTTCGAGTTCGGCACGTTTGGCAAGTGTCTGATTAAGTCGCCACGATCCGTTGCTGGGTTGGGCTTGTGCGAAGACTGGTATAGTACCGGTCAGCAGGACCAGTAGAAACGAAAATTGTAGTGTCTTTAACAGGGAGTTACGCATGGCCTGGTTGATTTCGTTCGTATTTTAGGAGGTCTTCAAACTTACAAAATATGCGGTTGCTGACGGGATTGTTTCTTTTGTGGGCGGTTCAGTCCACGGCGCAATGGAAATCCTTTGAATTGAGTCCCCGTGGCGATACACTCAACCGGTTGGACCAGCAGGGCAGGCGACAGGGGCCTTGGTATCTCTCCGTCCCGGAGATCCGGGGCGAGCGGGGGTATGATGAGCAAGGATATTTTGTCGATGATAAGAAGGAGGGAGAGTGGAGCAAATTCACGCCGGAGGGTGTTTTGGTTGCGGAGGAAAAATACCGATGGGGACTCTTGAATGGTTTGCAACGATATTATACTCCGTTTGGCGGCTTGTTGCGCACCGAATCTTGGCGAGCCATAGATCCGAGCCAAGCGTCCGATACAGTATTAGTGTATGACCTGAACGATCCCAATAAAGTCATCGGGGCGGTGGTGGTCAAGAACGAAGGGGTCGCCTTTCGGCATGGGTGGTTCACCTATTATGATCCGCGTACAGGAAAGGTGGAGGATCGGATGGAGTATGTGATGAATCGATTGAAAGCGGACGTGGAAAAGGTAAGCGGTGTTCCCATCGATCCGCGGGCCAAGCCTGTCTATGCCCCAACCCTTGATTCACTCGGGAACAAAAAGATCACGAAGCCACCGGTGATACAGCAATTCGACAAAAAGAATTCCGGCAAGAAGCCTGCGCGGGTGCGGGATGGGTCGACCGGCGGTTAAGGAGTTTGTTTCTTTCGGGCTTCCGCCTGAAAAAATTTACCGAAGAACAGGAGTTGATAGGATACGGCGTTACGCCAGTAGTTCCAATCGTGCTTTCCGGGGCGTTCGATGTAATCGTGTGCGATCTTTCGTTCGATCATTTTGGTGTGGAGGTTACGATTTCCTTGGAGCAGGTGATCGTCCAGTCCGCAATCGATGATCACCGCAAGGGATTGCGAGGGTTGATCAATGGCACCGAGAGCGCTGTATAAGTACCAGTTTTGACGATGGTTCACGGTATCGCCGATTCGTTTGGCGATATCATACTTGTTCACGGAATAGGACAGGTCTACGGCCCCGCTCATGCTGCCGCAGGCGCCAAAGAAGGCAGCATGCCGAAAGCCCAGGTAAATACCGCCGTGGCCGCCCATGCTCAGTCCGGTAATGGCGCGTCCGCTTCGGTCGGGAATGGTTCGGTATTGCTGATCGATCTGTTGGGGTACTTCTTGCGCGATATACGTTTCGTAGCGGGAGGTGGAGTCGATCGGGCTATCCCAATACCAGCTGCTGTATCCGCCGTCCGGGCAAACGATGAGGACTTGTTCCCGATCGGACAATTCTTTTAGTTCCGGCACTCGTATGATCCAATTGCTAAACCAGCCACTGTAACCGTGCAGGAGGTAGACGACCGGAAATCTCTTTTGGGCATGCTTTTTTTTAGCGTAGGAGTCGGGTTTGATCACCACGCACCTCAAATCTTTATTCATGGATCGGCTGGGCAGGGCGATGGAGTCGACCGTAGCGGCCGATGCGGCCGTTGTGATCGTCAGCAGTAGTGCGAGCAGAGGCAGGTATTGCTTCATCTTTCAAATGTAAAAAAAACGGCCGCACCAGGCGGCCGTTGGAATGGTTTCAGGTTTGTTAGAATGCTTTTTTGTTTTCATTCTCCTGTGCGCGTTGCATGGGGTTGCCGCCCACGCCCGGGGCACCGCGGCGGGGTCCGTTCATATTTTGCTTGAACACGCTGAATTTGGAGGGGGTTGGCATGGTGTTCCATCCATTGTTCGACTCGTTGATATCGGCGGTTTCGCGGTAGGGGTCGAGTTTGACGGATTTGACTTCTTTGTTTTTGACGAAGGACTTGATCACCTTTCCTTCATTTAATCGCCAAACTTGTGCGGGGATCTTTTCATACTCGGTGGTGCCATCGGTGTAGGTCCACTCGAGGATGATCGGCATCACCAAACCGCCTTTGTTGCTGAAGGTGAGTTCGTACATATGCCGATTGCGGTATTTCTCTTTTTCTTCCTGCGACAGTGTATCGCCTTTCATGGCCGGGATGGTGATCTCGTATTTAGCGGTATCGTAGGGTTCGATGCCCCGAGCATAGCGCCAGTAAAAATCCCGGAGGGTGGTGTCGCGATCGGTCTCAAATACGATGGTGGTATCTTTTCGGTTGCGAATCTTGGACAGGTCGTCGAAGCCCGGTACTTGGGGTTTGTCGACACCGCGTTTCATTTTGGTTTCAGGAGATTCCATGGGTTTAGCCTCCACATCGGCTTTGGCATATTTCACTGTGTCGAGGGAAATGTCGCAAACCTCCGTGCTGTAGAACCAGCCTCTCCAGAACCAGTCGAGGTCTTCGCCGCTGGCGTCTTCCATGGTTCGGAAGAAATCGGCGGGTTCGGGATGTTTGAAGGCCCAGCGGCGGGCATATTGTTTGAAGGCATAGTCGAACAACTCGCGACCCATGATGGTTTCGCGCAGGATATTCAGTCCGGTAGCCGGTTTTGAATAGGCATTGGGACCAAATTGAACGATGTTATCACTGTTGGACATGATGGGCTCCAGTTGGTCTTTGGGCAGTTTCATGTAATCGGTGATGTAGGCGGCGGGCCCTCGGCGGCTGGGGAATTTATTGTCCCAGAGTTCCTCCGTCAGGTACTCAACGAATGTGTTCAGTCCCTCGTCCATCCAGCTCCATTGTCTCTCGTCGCTGTTGATGATCATGGGAAAGAAGTTATGTCCCACTTCGTGGATCACCACGCCGATCATACCATTTTTGATGCTCTCGCTGTAGGTGCCGTCTTTTTCGGTACGTCCGTAATTAAAACAGATCATTGGGTATTCCATCCCGTTGCTGGCCTCCACACTTTGGGCGACGGGGTAGGGATAGGGGATCGTGAAATCCGAATAGGTTTTGATGGTGTGGGCTACTACTTTGGTGGAGTAGGGGCGATAGAGGCCGTAGGCTTCTTTGCCGTAGAGACTCATGGCCATTACCTTACGTCCCTCAATGTTTACCGGCATCGCATCCCAGACGAATTTGGGACTGGATCCCCAGGCGAAGTCGCGAACGTTTTTGGCTTTGTAGTGCCAGGTCTTTTTAGCGGTGGTATTATTTTTCTCGGCGGCTTTGGCTTCGTCCAGCGTTACGATCTCGATCACATCCTGACTGGTCTGGGCTTTTTTCCAGCGGGCGAGTTGGGCCGGTGTCAGTACGCTGGCGTAGTTCTGTCCTTCTCCGGTGGAGCCAACGATGTGATCGGCGGGTACGGTCATCTTTACATCGAAATCGCCGAAGGTTAGGGTGAATTCACCGCGACCGGTGAATTGATGGTTCTGCCATCCTTTATAGTCGCTGTACACGCAGAGACGTGGATACCATTGGGTGATCGTGAAGAGGTAGTTACCGTCCTCTGGAAAAAACTCATAACCACCACGGCCACCCAGGGTCATCCGATCGGGGATCTTGTAGTTCCAGTCGATGTTGAACACGAAACGTTGACCGGGCTTTAGGGGTTTGGGTAGTTCTACCCGCATCATCGTTTTATTGATGGTGTAGGTCAGTTTTTTGCCGCTGCTGTCCACGATCCGGGTGATGTTGACGCCGTACCCGTTGTCGCGAGTGGCCTCTTCCACCTTATCCAGTGCCGCGGGCGACATTCTGCGGTTCATGGGATTGCTGCTCTGGTAATTGGCATTGTTCACGCTGCTGTGTTCATTCTCATCGAGCTGCAGCCAGAGATATTCCAATACATCCGGAGATTGATTTCGGTAGGTGATCCGCTCGCGCCCGGTGAGAGTAAGGTTTTTCTCATCCAGTTCGCAGGTGATGTTGTAGTCACAGCGCTGTTGCCAGTATTTGGGTCCGGGTGCCCCACTGGCCGTCCGGTATTCGTTGGGCGTGGGAAAGATGGATCCCATCTGCTCGAATTTGTTGCCGTGGTTACTGCCGGGGTTGTTCTGGATGTTCTGGGCCATGCTGGATGAGGCCAGCAGGAGCAGGGCGATCAAGGTAGAAAAACGCATAAGGTTCATATTTCTTTCGGTTAAGGAATTCGTTGGAGTGTGATCCACAAAGCTACGCCAAACGAGGCAGCTGAGACAAAAAGAGACCAATCTCTTCGATTCACCCGGAGCATCTTAACAACTCCAAAGCCCAGGGCTAATAGCAACAGGACGATCGCGATCTGGCCCGCTTCCAGTCCCAGGTTGAAGGCCAACAAATTGGTCGCCAGGCTTTCGTCTTTGGCCAGTATAAAACGCAGGTTGTTGGCAAAGCCCATTCCGTGTATCAGTCCGAACAGGGCGGCCAGGATATATTGGGTGATTCGCTGGGACGTGTTTGGTGTGAACCGACGAAGGTTCAGCAGACAGGTCAGCACGATGCTCAGGGGGATCAGAAATTCGACCCAGGCCGAATCGATCCGGATCCAATCCAGCACACTGAGGGCCAGCGTCAGCGAGTGGCCAAGGGTGAAGGCCGTGACCAGGATCAGGATCTTTTTCCATTCGTTCCACCAGTACAGGGCCAACAGGGCCGTGAGGAAGAGTTGATGGTCCAACGCATCCGTACTGATAATATGCTCCCATCCGAATCTAAAATAAAAAGTAAATCCGCTCATGTCGTTCCTCCGTTTGATACGGGGCTTCAAATTACTTCCTAGTTTTGATAAGGAAAAATCTACCCGTGCGACCGATCTTGCCAAACCTGCTCTTATTGTTGACCGGCTTTTGCCTCCTCGCGGGCACGTCGCAGAAGGACCATCCCTTTCATGTGGGGGTGGTGGAGATCGAGCACAATCCCGCCGAGCGTTCGCTGGAACTTTCCTGTAAATTATTCACCGATGATTTCGAGAATGCCTTGCGCACCCGCTTTCAGGTTCCGATCAACCTAGGGGATCCGGCCCGGCAACAGGCGATGGACAGCTTGGTGTCGAGGTATATTCAAGAGCAATTGGTGCTGTCCACCAATGGTAAGCGGTTGGTGGGCCGATACCTGGGCTATCAGCAGGACAAAGAAGCCATCTATGCCTTCATCGAATATCCTGGTCAGCCCAAACCGACGCAGTTAAGTGCCCATTGTGGATTGATGTACGATCAATTCACAGATCAGATCAATATTTTTCACGTGACGGTAGAAGGAAAGCGGCAAAGTGCCAAGTTGAATTACCCGGCGCAGGACATCGAGTTTCGTTTTTGATTTACGCTTCCTGCAGATCCTGGCGGATCTGGTCGGAAATGGCCACCAGCACTTTGTCGATCCGATGGCCATCCATATCGAGTACCTCCAGCGAGAATTCCTTCCATTGAAAGCGGTCGCCGGCCTTGGGAATGCGTTCCAATTGATGCAGGATAAATCCGGCCAGGGTATCGAATTCCTGTTCGCCTTCGTTCATCCACTCCGTTCGGTGAAACCGGCTTAAAAAATCGTAGAAGGGAATCTGCGCATCGACCAGAAAGGTGCCGTCGTGGCGTTCGGTCACCTGATACTCGGGAACATCTGCCTGGGGCATTTCACCCACGATCGCTTCGAGGATGTCTTTGAGGGTGATCAATCCCTGGATGCTTCCATATTCATCCACGATGAAGGCCGAGTGGATCTGCGAGGTTTGAAATTTTTCCAGAACCTGATAGGGTGAATTGTTCTCCGGCACGAACAGGGCCGGTTGCATGATCTTTCGGAACGGGGTTTGATCGGGATGTACGTACAGGTCCTTGATCGAAACCACGCCCTGGATCTGATCGATGTCGCCGTCGCAGATCGGATAGGCGGAATGGGGTTCCCGAAGGATCTTTTCTTTGATCTGCTCTTCGGTTTCATCGAGGTTGAACCAGATGATATCGCTTCGATGGGTCATCAGCGAGGTGATGTTACGATCGCTCAGGTGAAAGACCCGCTCGATGATCTCCTGCTCGGTCTCATCGATGGTGCCGGCTTCGGTTCCTTCGGTGATCAGGGTTTTGATCTCCTCCTCGGTGACGGTATCCTCTGTTGCTCGTTTGATGTTGAATAAGCGAAAAAGGAGGATCGTGGTTTGATTGAGTAACCAAACCAGCGGCGCGGTGAGTCGGGCGAATCCGTCGACCGGACCCGCCAGGGCCAAGGCGATCCGTTCGGCTCGCATCAACCCGATCTGTTTGGGAAATAACTCGCCCAGCACAATGGAGAGAAAGGTTACACCTACCACCACCAGCGTAGTGGAAATCGTTTCAGCGTATGGAGCGATCCAGTCCCATTTTTCAAGCCAGGGTTGCAGGTCGTGTGCAAAGGCTTCGCCGGAGTAGACCCCGGTCAGGATGGCGATCAGGGTGATGCCGATCTGAGCAGCGGATAAAAATTTCTCCGGTTGCTGTACAAGCGCAAGTGCTTTTTGGGCCCGGGCATTTCCTTTTTCGGCCAGGCTTTCCAGTCTGGATTTACGAACGGAGACCAAGGCGATCTCCGAGAGTACAAATAAGGCGTTTGAAAAGATCAGGACGAGCAGGATCAGCCACTCCATCTGTTAAGGCAGTTGATTCTGTGGAAAGATACTGTTTTTGTAGCGTTGCCGAAAGGACGAGCCGAGTAGCGCACCGATCGAGGCGCCCAGGATCGATCCGGCGATCATATCCGAAGGGAAATGCAAGCCTACATAGATCTGTGCATAGCCGATGCTTCCTGCCCAAGCCACTCCGATCCATCCCCAATGACCGATCCGCTCGCGCAAACTGAACCAGATGAAAAAGGCCAGACACATGTGATTCGTAGCATGGTTCGATACAAAACTGAATCCGCTTCCGCATTGGTCGACCAGTAAACGTAAGCCGGTTTGAAGGGATGGATCGTTGCAGGGACGGAGTCTTTCGAAGACATGTTTAAAACCGTAATTGCCGATCAGGTCCGATACGGCTACCGCGAGCCCTCCGGCGAGGAACCAATAAAGACCGGTCCACTTATATTTCCAAATCGCTCCGATCAGGATCGCCGCGTAGAGGGGAATCCAGTTAGCGGAATGTCGGATCCAGACCAGAAACGGGTCAAGGTTCTGATGGATCCATTCCTGATTGATGCGACGAAACAGGGTGTGATCCAGGTCGATCAGCCAACTGAAAAAGGTGAGAAGTACGCCCGACATGTCACAAAACTACTGAATTCGCAAAGGGAGCCGGAGGGTGCGAACTCAAATTGGCTTTATTTTGTCAACCATGTCTTACCTGGAGTCCATGCCAAAGACCCTCCGTTGGGTCTTGCAAGTAGGAGGGATCTTCCTGTTGCTCTTCACCCTTTTTCGGTTGACGGTGTGGATCGCTTTTCGTCCCGATGAATGGTCCTGGGTAGAGACGTTACCTTCTTTTTTATGGGGGTTACGGTTTGATCTCCGGTGGATCGCCGGACTGTTACTGCCGGTCACGCTGCTCAGCATACGCGCCAACTGGTCGCCTTTTTATTCGGAACGGAACAAACGCGTCTGGACCACCTACCTGGCTCTCGTTACCCTCATCGTCTTCTTTTTTTTCTCGGCCGGATTTGGCAGTTTCTCCTATAACCAAACGCCCCTGGATGCGGGGGCGATGAATTTTGTGGAGGACTTCGCCATATCGCTGACCATGATCTGGGAAACCTATCCCTTGCTTTGGATGTTGGCCGGTTTGGGCATGGCGGTTTGGTTTTTGCGGTGGATGTATCGCCGGGTACATTGGCAGGTCGTGGCCCGCACCGATGGCAAGGGCATTGCACATCGACCGATCTATTTTGTATTGGCCAGTTTATTTTTATTGTGGTTGGTGCACGGAAGTATTACGATCCGTTCCCTGCGGCGCGACGATTGTTTTCAATTGCCCAGCAGTTTTGCGGCCTATCTGGCGGTGAATCCCCTGCAGAATTTTGCAACCACCTGGCGGCTGCGTCAGTTGCCGGAAAAAGATATTCCCAGCGTGCGCACGGCGATGCCGATCGTTCGAGACTGGATGGGTTTGGCGGATACACGTCTTGGGGGACTTCGTCGACAGGTAGCCCCGCACAGCGATGCTTGGGAAAGCCGTCCCAACTTGGTCCTGATCCAATGCGAGTCGTTCAGCATGTATAAAAGTTCGATGAGCGGCAATCCACTGAATGCAACCCCTTTCTTTGATTCCTTGTCGACGCAAGGTGTTTTTTTCGATCATTGCTTCGCACCACATTTCTCCACGGCCCGGGCCTTGTTTGCCATCCTGACGGGTATTCCGGATGTACAGTTTTTTCGTTTTTCCTCCCGAAACCCCGCGTCGGTCTCTCAACGCACCCTGATCAATCAGTTGGATGGATACAGTAAGCATTATTTTCTGTCGGGCAGTCCGGAGTTCAACAATTTTGAAGGCATCCTTTCCAACATCCAGGGCTTGCAAATGCACACGGGCGATTATTTCAAGGGGGAGAAACTAAATGTGTGGGGGGTCAGCGATCGTGATTTGTTATTGCAATCGCTGGCCGAGATGCGAAAACAAAAAGATCCCTTTTTTGCTTACATACAGACGGCCGGCAATCATCGTCCCTTTCAGAAAAGCATTCCGGTCGGCGATAGTAGTTTTCGTCGAGTCGAATATCCGGTCGATACCCTGTTGAAATACGGATTTGAATCCAACGACGAGCTCAATGCCTTTCGATATTCCGATCATGCGATCCGGCAGTTTTTGGAAGCGGCCCGTCGGGAGTCATTTTTTGCCAACACGCTTTTTGTTTTTGTCGGAGATCACGGGGTGGCGGGTAATGCGAAAGCGGTGTATCCAATATTGTGGACCGAACAGCGGCTCACCGATCAGCACGTGCCCCTCTTATTTTATGCCCCGCATCTGCTGGCACCGCAGCGTCGCTCGGAAATAGTTTCACAGATCGATGTACTGCCCACCATTTTTGGCCGGTTGAACCAATCGTTCGAGCAGGTCAGCCTGGGTCGAGACCTTTTATCACCCGATAAGAAAAATCATTATGCATTCTTGACGAACACGGCCGACCGGATCGGGATGGTCACCAACGACCATTATTTCTCCCGCAATGTCAATTCCGGTGAAGAGATCCTGCTTCCTGTAAAGCCCGGTGTCGCCCGCGTCACCTTGCAATATCAAGATTCCATCCGGAAGGAGTTGTCGCGCGTCACCCAAGCCTATGCCGATGTGGCGAGGTTTCTGCTTTTTCACAACAAGTCGAATTGAGTTATTTCCGGCCTACGAGTAGGATCAGGCGGGGCGATCGCAACGGATCGTACGGGCCAAGCTGGTAATCGCCCTTTACTTCTTCGATGGACAGGTTCATTGGTTCCAGCATTCGTTCGAAATCATTTTTTCGGAACAGGGCTACTTTCTCGGAAAAAGTATGTGATTGATGATGCTTCAGGTCGACCAACTGAATCTCCTTGATCAGGTAGCCATTCACCGCTTTTCGCGAGATCTCAAAATGCACGCCTTCGATCGTACGCGATTCTTTTGGCACCAACTGTGCCAGCGTGGGATCGACGTTCAGGTAGTCGATCACCAGCTTGCCGTTGGGTTTGAGTGCCTGGGCCATGGTGTGGAGTGCGGCCTGGTGTTCGGCTTCGGTATCAAAATAGCCAAAGCTGGTAAACAGGTTCAGGACCGCGTCAAAGGGTTCGGCCGACAGTGGCGTGCGCATGTCGTGCACGGCGAAGGATAATCCCGGTCGGCTCGACAGATTCGCCTGCGCGATGTTTTCCGGGGCGATATCGATGCCCAGCACATCATAGTCGAGGTTGGCCAAAACGATGCTGTGTCTTCCTTTGCCACAGGCCAGGTCGAGTACCCGGGCGTGGGGAGGGAGTTGCAGGTGACGGGTCAGTCGCTCGATGAAGGGACGGGCCTCGGACTGATCCCGGTCGCGGTACAACAAATGATAATAGGGAGAATTAAACCACGATTCAAACCAGCTGGGATCGTTCATGCCGCAAAACTACTCCGATGCCGTAATTTCACGACTTAAATTTGAGTATGTCGCTGATCAAGAGCATTTCAGGCATTCGGGGCACCATTGGCGGACGGCCGGGAGACAACCTGACGCCGTTGGACGTGGTGCGCTTTACGTCGGCCTACGGGTCGATGTTGAAGGATAAGGGTGGCCGACCCACGGTGGTGGTTGGTCGAGACGGACGCATCAGTGGCCCGATGGTTCACACCCTGGTGGTGCAGACCTTGGTGGGACTGGGTATCGATGTCGTGGATCTCGGTCTATCCACTACCCCTACGGTAGAGTTTGCCGTGATGCAGGAGCAAGCGGCCGGCGGGATCATTCTGACGGCAAGCCACAACCCCCGGCAGTGGAACGCCTTGAAATTATTGAATGAAAAAGGCGAGTTTCTTTCCGCCGCCGACGGAGAGGTCGTTTTGCAACGCGCCGAGCAAAGCATGATGGAATTTGCGTCGGTAGATGACCTGGGCAACGTTCGGCTGGATGATAGTTATGGCCATAAACACATTGAAGCGATCCTGAACTATCCCTTGGTGGATAAGAAGGCGATCGGATCGGCGGGATTTAAAGTGGTTGTGGATGGGATCAATTCCTCCGGTGCGTTGTATGTTCCCGCCTTGCTGCGGGCACTGGGCGTGCAGGAGGTCGTCGTGCTCAACGATTCGATCACGGGTGATTTTGCGCACAATCCGGAGCCTTTGCCCGAGCATTTGAAAGAATTATCCGAGGTGGTGGTGAAGCATCAGGCCCACCTGGGGATCGCGGTGGATCCGGATGTGGACCGTTTATGTTTTGTGAATGAGGACGGAAGTCTTTTTGGGGAGGAGTACACGCTGGTGGCGGTGGCTGATCATGTATTGAGTCGTCGGCCTGGTAACACCGTCAGTAACATGAGCAGCACGGCGGCCTTGAAAGTCCTGACCCGAAATTTTGGCGGGGAGTATCACGCCGCGGCCGTGGGCGAGGTGAATGTCGTAGCCAAGATGAAAGCGGTCAACGCCGTGATCGGCGGTGAAGGCAATGGCGGGGTGATCGTTCCGGATTTTCATTACGGACGGGATGCTCTGATCGGCATCGGATTGTTTTTGACCTTGTTGGCGGAGCGAAAGAGTTCCCTGACGGCTTTGCGGGCGACCTATCCCGATTTTCACATCTCCAAAAACAAGATCGATCTGAGACCCGGATTGGAACTGCGTCCGATCTTAGAAAAGATCGGGCAGAAATATGCTGGACAGCCGCAACTGACGGAGGATGGCTTGCGCATCGAGTTTGGGGACGACTGGGTACACCTGCGCGGGTCGAATACCGAACCCATCATTCGGGTTTATGCGGAGAGCCGTTCGGCCAACGCGGCCGCTCAGTTGGCCCGGCAACTCCTTCAGGATATTGAGGCCTTGGCCTGATGCTTATCTTTGCGACGCCATCATGAAACGGATCTACCTCGATAACGCTGCC
This sequence comes from Bacteroidota bacterium, assembly GCA_005789565.1. Classification (GTDB taxonomy): domain Bacteria; phylum Bacteroidota; class Bacteroidia; order Chitinophagales; family Chitinophagaceae; genus JJ008. The sequence continues at coordinate 33,627 of SXXL01000032.1, forward strand.
ACGACGGCCATGGACCCCTTGGTGTTGGACGCCATGATGCCCTATCTTACCGAGCAGTTCGGAAATCCATCCTCCATTTATTCTTACGGGCGGGAGAGTCGGCTCGCCATCGAAAATGCCCGAAAATCGGTGGCCAAATCCCTGAACGTCACGCCGGGTGAGATCTTTTTCACCAGCGGGGGTACGGAAAGCGATAACATGGCCATCTACTCGGCCGTGCACGATCTGGGTTGTCGCGTGATCATAACCTCTCCGATCGAGCATCACGCCGTGTTGCACGCAGCCGAGCGTCAGGTAAAAGACGGCTTTGCTCAGTTGAAAATGGTACGGGTGATGCCCAACGGGCACATCGATCTGGAACATTTGAAGCAGCTGTTGGAGGAGACGCAAGAGAAGTGCCTGGTAACACTCATGCATGCCAATAACGAGATTGGGAATTTGTTGGACCTGACCGCTGTGGCGGATCTCTGTCAGTCACGGGGTGCGATCTTTCATTCAGATACGGTTCAAACCGTGGGGCATTACCAGCTCGATCTCAGTCACCCCGGCCTGCATTTTGCCACCGGGGCCGCGCATAAATTTCATGGTCCCAAAGGCATCGGAATACTTTATATCAGCAAAGACGTGCAGGTACGCCCGATGATCGAGGGGGGCGGACAGGAGCGTAACATGCGGGCCGGCACCGAGAATTTGTACGGGGTGGTTGGGTTTGCCAAAGCATTGGAACTGGCAGGGTCGAGGTTGGAGCAGGACCGCCTCGCTATCCAAGAACTGAAATCATACATGATCGGTCGGCTAAAAGACCGGGGCGACATCCGATTCAATGGTGATGCCGAGGGAGAAAGCTTATACACCGTACTGAATGCATCCTTTCCGCGTACCCCGGAAACGGAAATGCTGCTGATGAATTTGGATATGCGAGGGATATGTGTTTCCGGCGGTAGTGCCTGCAACAGCGGGGCAGACTTGGGAAGTCATGTTATCCGTGCTTTGGGCGACCGTGCCCAACGGGTGCCGATTCGGTTTTCATTCAGTCGCCACAATACCCAGGAAGAATTGGATCAGGTGATGGAGGCATTGAAGGCCTGCTGCTGATCAGAGGTAATACCAGGGATTTCGTTTGGCCGCCCAGACATAGTGGCGGATGTTTCTCCAAAAAGCCAGGATCAGGTAGATGATTGCCGGGGAGCCCATGGTGAGTAAGGACGTATACATGAAATACTGCCGGATCTTTCCCGGGGCAATGCCGAGCCGGTCGCCGATGGCGGTACAGACGCCAAAGGCATTCCATTCGATAAAACTTTTCAGCCGATCCATGTACCGAATATACAAATTTCGTTTCACCGGCAGATTTCCCGCACGGATCCATTTTTCCTCATCTCTAAGTACCTTTGCCCCGCCAAATCCTTAAAATATTAATCATGGTATTCGATCTGGACCTCATCCGCAAAACTTATTCCGAAATGCCCGCCAAAGTGGACGCCGCCCGTAAAGCCCTGGGTCGCCCGCTGACCCTGGCGGAAAAGATCCTCTATGCCCATCTTTGGGAAGGCGTGACGATTCGGGATTATGCGCGGGGAAAGGATTATGTGGATTTTGCCCCCGATCGCGTAGCCATGCAGGACGCCACCGCACAAATGGCCCTGTTGCAATTCGATACCACGGGCCGCAAAAAAGTGGCAGTGCCCTCCACGGTGCATTGCGATCACCTGATCGTTGCAAAAGACGAGAGCAAGATTGACTTGGCCAAGGCGGTAGCCGACAATGAAGAGGTCTATAATTTTCTTTCCTCCATCTCTAACAAATACGGCATCGGCTTTTGGAAACCCGGTGCGGGGATCATTCACCAGGTGGTGTTGGAAAACTATGCTTTTCCCGGTGGTATGATGATCGGGACGGATAGTCACACCGTAAACGCCGGCGGACTTGGTATGATCGCCATTGGCGTGGGCGGAGCCGATGCCTGCGACGTAATGGCGGGACTGAGCTGGGAATTGCTGATGCCAAAACTCATTGGGGTGAAACTGACCGGGCAACTGAATGGTTGGACCTCCGCCAAGGATGTGATCCTGAAAGTGGCCGGTATCCTGACCGTGAAGGGCGGAACCAATGCCATCGTAGAATATTTCGGAGAAGGTGCCGTGTCGATGAGCTGCACCGGCAAAGGAACGATCTGTAACATGGGTGCAGAGATCGGTGCCACGACCTCTACGTTCGGATACGACGAGAGCATGAGCCGTTATCTCAAAGCAACCGGTCGAGCCGACGTCGCCGCCGCGGCCGACCAGATCAAAGAATACCTGACCGGCGATGCGGAGGCATATGCACATCCCGAAAAATATTTTGATCAGGTCATTGAGATCAACTTGAGTGAACTGGAGCCGCATTTGAACGGACCCTTCACGCCCGACCTGGCCACGCCGATCTCCCAGATGACAGCAGCGGCGGCACAGCACAACTGGCCCAGCAAGATCGAAGTGGGATTGATCGGCAGTTGCACCAATTCTTCGTATGAGGACATCAGCCGTGCCGTTAGCCTGGCCAAGCAAGCCAAGGAAAAGGGGTTGACCTTGAAATCGGAATTCACCATTACGCCCGGTAGCGAGCAGGTGCGCTATACCATTGAGCGCGACGGATTCCTTTCCGTTTTTGAAAGCGTGGGAGCCCGGGTCTTTGCCAATGCGTGCGGACCGTGTATCGGGATGTGGGACCGGATGGGGGCCGAGAAGAAGGAGCGTAATACCATCGTACATTCTTTCAACCGAAATTTTGCCAAGCGGGCCGATGGTAATCCAAATACACTTGCATTTGTAGCGTCTCCGGAGATGGTGACGGCCCTCGCGATCGCGGGCGACCTGACCTTCAATCCCCTGACCGATACGCTCATTAACGATAAGGGTGAAGCTGTCCATTTAGATCCGCCATATGGCGATGAATTGCCGGTGCGCGGTTTTGCCGTGGAGGATGCCGGATACCAAGCCCCTGCTGCTGATGGTAGCGGTGTCGTGGTGGATGTGAAATCCGATAGCAAGCGACTGCAATTGTTGTATCCGTTCGCGGCTTGGGAAGGCACTGATCTGAACGGACTTCGTTTGCTGATCAAGGCTAAGGGAAAATGTACCACCGATCACATTTCGATGGCGGGTCCCTGGTTGAAATTCAGAGGCCACCTCGACAACATCAGCAACAACTTGCTGATCGGTGCCGTGAATTTCTTCAACGAAAAAACGGACTTCGTCAAGAACCAACTCACTGGAGAACACGGTACCGTGCCGGGTACACAGCGGGCCTATAAAGCCGCCGGTGTTGGTACGATCGTGGTGGGCGATGAGAATTATGGGGAAGGTTCTTCGCGCGAACATGCGGCCATGGAGCCCCGGCACCTGGGGGTACGGGTCGTGCTGGTGAAATCCTTTGCCCGTATTCACGAGACCAATCTGAAGAAACAAGGCATGTTGGCTTTGACCTTTGCGAACAAAGCGGATTATGAGCTGATTCGGGAGGACGATGTCATCGATGTGAAGGGTATGACCGAGTTTACACCGAGCAATCCTTTGCACCTGATCCTGCATCACGCCGATGGTACCACTGATACACTGGTGGCCAATCATTCTTACAATGCCCAGCAGATCGAATGGTTCAAGGCCGGCGGTGCGTTGAATGTGATCCGTCGCCAGATGGCGAAGTAATTTCTCGGACAAACTGAAATCGAAAAGCCCCCGACAGGCGTCGGGGGACTTTTCTCTCCTTGCTTACCACTACTGCGTATGTTGGACCAGAACCGTTCGCGTCTCGGTGAGTCCTGTTTGTGTATCGGTGATTCGGATACGGTGGGTGCCGTTGGGAAAGTACAGGGTGGGGATGAGTAGACGATCCCGGGCGTTCCATTGTCCCATTTTTTGTCCCGTGCCACTGATCCATTCCACCAGGTAATAATTTGTTTTTTTAGCGAATATCAATTGCAACCGGTCATGCACGGGATTGGGATGCAGTTGACTGATCAAGCCTCCGGCTTGCAGGATACGGATCGAGGAATAGCTGATTTTTCCGGAGTGATCGATCTGCTTGATTCGGTAGAGCGCGGCCCCCAGGATCGGATTTGGGTCGGTGAATGTGTATTGCTGAGCATCGGCACTGTTTCCTCCGTTGGCCTGGCTGGGTACAAATCCGATTGATCGAAATGCTTGGTCGTTCTCTTTATTTTTTCGTTCGATCTCAAATCCCCGGTTGTCGATTTCTGTGAGGGTTGTCCATTCCAGCAGCGCCTTTTGGTCGGTGTACCGGGCGGTGAAAGTGCCCCATTGAATTGGTAGCAGGGCACAGTTGTTGTCGATCCGTGCGAGGGTGGTGTTGGTGCGGGTGGGACTGCTCACCACCACCCACAGGGCACGGTCGGATTCCGGCTTTTGATTGGAGTACGGCAGGTACCCGAGTAGCGGGGAGTTGAACGTGAATTCGTTGCCACTATTGAGCAGAATGCCGCTGGCACTCGCGATCTCGATGTTATCGGTGGTGGCGTTATAGACACCATCGCCGTTGTCGATGTACACTTTGTAATTGACGGTGAGCCCGGCCGGGTCGGCGGTCTTGATCTGAAAGCGATACAAGCGGGGTGTTTCACAGATTAGGAATCCGCTGACCCTCGGATCGTTAGCAAAGAAGCTGAGTCCCCTCGAAAAACAATGCACATTCTGGGCGCTGGCGGATTGACTTTGCCAGACGTCGGCGGTAAACTCCTGCGCTACGGTGCAACTGGGAGCGGTGGTAATGGTAATGTTTTGGATGGTGAATCGGTCGGTGCCAGCCACGGTACCGGCACTTTTGACGATGGAAAGTCCGGTGAACTTGAAATTAGGGATGGTCGGATGCGGCGCATAGCTGCTGAGCATATACAAGTTGCCGCCGAAATGATAAAAACCCATGGTGGCCACGGCGTTGGTCAGCTGCACCGGGGTGGGCGGATTGTTATAGATCAGTGTTGGATAAAGGGAACTGGGCCAGAGGTGGACATAAACGTATTTCCCGCCGGCGTTGGATTGCATGTCGAAATACAGATCCAGGTTGATATTGCAACCGCCCGTGCCATTGGGCGTGCTGAAATTGAGTTTGACAGCGGGGTTGGATATGGTGCACTGTGCCTGGGATGAAATCGATGGATAAAGGGAGAATCCCCATAATAATAACAATAGAATACGCATAATGGATGCTTGTGGTTACGGATTGAGTAGACCACAAAGCAACCGGTGTGCGGTGCTGAAAAAAATGATGGGAGGGCTGGGCTGTTCTGATGCGAATCAGCGGGCTTAAGAACCCCAGCGGTAGGTATTGTGTTTGAGTCCGGCCAAGTCCAGCACCCGATCCACTACCGTAGCAGCGATGGCTTGGGGGGTTTGTGGCAGGCTGTAGAAAGAGGGGGTGGCGGGACAAATGATACCCCCGGCCAGGGTAACGGTTTCCATATTTCGGATATGGATCAGGTTGTAGGGGGTTTCGCGGACGACCAAGATCAGTTTGCGTCGTTCCTTGAGGATCACGTCGGCGGCTCGGGTAACCAGGTCGCCGGAGATGCCGTTGGCGATGCGTCCCAGCGTACCCATGGAACAGGGGATGACAAGGAGGGTGTCGTACTGACCTGAGCCGGAGGCAATGGGGGAGGAGAAGTCGTTTGTCTCAAATCGTCTGACCGGAAAATCTTTCCAGGATTCATTTCCCAGCTCGGTGCGCCACACTTCGCGCGCGTTGGTGCTCATGACCAGCGAGATTTCCTGAACCTGCGCTTTCATGCCACAGAGTTTCTCCAGAAGGTCTTGTGCATAAATCGAACCACTGGCTCCGGTAATGGTGACGGCGATCTTTCTCATGATTGAATAACTATGAAAGGTTCAGGAAGTTCAATGCGGGGTGCAAAACTATTCAATTCATCCTTACCCGGCCATTTCGGAGGGGCGTAGCCAGTTTTGGATGAGTTGTTTTCCGTGGGGGGTCATAACGCTTTCGGGGTGGAATTGAACGCCTTGCCAGGGGTAATGACGATGGGTCATGGACATGATCCGGGCTTGATCATCTCGTGCGGTGATGTGCCAAACCGTAGGCAGGTCTTCTTCTCGTACCATCCAGCTATGATACCGGCCCACGCGGAACTGGCCAGGCAATTCGTGGTATAGGCCCAGTCGGTCTGATTCGGGAATGGTTTGAATTTCTGTCTCGATCCCGTGTTGTACGTCGGGTAGTTGGAAAAGGCTGCCTCCACTCTGCTGCGCGAGGGCCTGCATGCCCAGGCAAACACCGAGTACGGGCAGGGTGGTGGGTAGTTGCGTCAGGATCTCCAGGAGTCGGCCGCTTTCGGCGGGCAGACCGGGTCCGGGAGAGAGCAGCAGCTTGTCGAATGCTGTCAAATCCTCGGGTCCGATCGAATCGTTTCGTTTCACCACCACCGGTTGCGCGGAAACGGATTCCAGCAGGTGCACCAGGTTGTAGGTGAAGGAGTCATAATTATCGAGTACGAGGATCGGTTTCATGGTGCCGGGCAAAGATATTCCCGTCGTCTTCGTTTCGCCCCGTTCTCTTCGTAAAAACTGGCTTTTTGGCGTACATTTGCTACAAATTTCACCTAATCCTTTCCGTATGGCAGACCTTTTTGAACGACTCCTCAAAAATCAGGGCCCGTTGGGGCAACATCGCGAGCGGGCACACGGTTATTTTGCCTTTCCCAAACTGGAGGGCGAGATCAGCAGCCGAATGAAGTTTCGGGGTAAAGAAATGATCGTTTGGAGCCTGAACAATTACCTGGGCTTAGCGAATCATCCCGACGTCCGAAAAGCCGATGCAGATGGTGCCAAAGAATATGGATTGGCCTATCCGATGGGCGCCCGGATGATGAGCGGTAACAGTAACCTGCACGAGCAACTCGAAGCCGAGTTGGCCGCTTTTGTGGGCAAAGAAGACTCTGCGCTCCTCAATTTCGGATATCAGGGCATGGTGAGTGTGATCGATGTATTGTGCAGCCGCCACGACGTGATCGTGTACGATGCCGAGAGTCATGCTTGTATCATCGACGGACTTCGTCTCCATCCCGGTCACCGATATGTGTTCAAGCATAACGATGTGGCCGATTGTGAAAAACAGTTGCAGCGGGCCCAGGCCTTGATCGATAAGCAAAAGACCGGTGGCATCCTGGTGATTACCGAAGGCGTATTTGGCATGGCGGGCGATCAGGGAAAACTGAAGGAGATCGCAGCCCTCAAGTCGAATTACCAGTTTCGTTTGCTGGTCGATGATGCGCACGGATTCGGCACACTGGGCAAAACCGGTGCCGGGGCCGGAGAAGAGCAAGGCTGCCAGGACGCCATTGATATTTATTTTTCCACGTTCGCTAAATCGATGGCCAGCATCGGAGCTTTTGTGGCCGGTGACAAGAAGATCATAGATTATATCCGCTACAATATCCGTTCTCAGATCTTTGCGAAGAGCTTGCCCATGCCCCTCGTGGTAGGCAACCTGAAGCGGTTGGAGCTGCTGCGCAATCATCCCGAATACAAGGAAAAGCTTTGGAGTAATGCCCGTAAGCTGCAGGCCGGATTGAAGGAGCGCGGTTTTGACATCGGGAAGACAGACTCGGTCGTGACCCCGGTGTACATGCACGGTGGTGTGGAAGAGGCGACAGCGATGGTGATGGACCTTCGCGAGAACTACCGGATTTTTGCTTCGATCGTCGTGTATCCTGTCATTCCGAAAGGACATATCATTTTCCGGTTGATCCCATCGGCCGTACATACGGATGAGGACATCGAGACCACGCTGCAGGCTTTTTCCGAAACCAAGAAAAAATTGGATGCCGGAGAATACCGCGTCGATGCCATTCCAGCCATGGCTGAAAAAGTTTAGTATGCATAAATCATTCTTACTGCTGCTCGGCGGATTGTTCTCCGCGGCGCTCTTGTCGGCTCAAACCAAGCCGATCACCCTCGAAGACGTTTACAAGAAAGGCACCTTTCGGGGCGATTTTGTTCCCGTCGTATTTGATACCACCCAAGCCGATACCGAGCTTCGGTTGGAGGGGGTCAACAACGAAGAGGGGAAGCCCTTTGGGCAACCGGAGGCCACCCTTGCTTCGCCCACCGACCGACATTTATTCCTGCTACGCAAAGGCACGGAGTCGATCTATCGTCGCTCTTCCAAGTCGCTGATCTATTTGTACGATTCAGTTACTCGTAAGCTGACCCGCCTGGCAGCCGAGAAAGTGCTGCATCCCAGCTTCTCGCCCGATGGTAGCCGGATCGCCTATGTGATGAACAACAACCTTTACGTGTATGAGGTGGCCACCGGAAATACCCGAGCCCTGACCACGGACGGTGTTTGGAACAAGATCATCAACGGCAATTGCGATTGGGTCTACGAGGAGGAATTTGAATTCACGCAGGCCTATGCCTGGAGTCCCAAGGGCAGTTTTCTGGCCTATTACCGATTCGATGAATCGCTGGTGCCCGAATACAACATGACCCTATATGACAACACGTACAACAAAGATTATCGCTATAAATATCCCAAGGCCGGCGATGCCAATTCGGTGGTGCAGATCCGAATCCATGATTTCGCTACCGGTGCGGTAGCCAAGGCCCAGTTTTCGGAAGGCGACGTGTACATCCCGCGGATCAAGTGGACGCAGCAGGACAGCAGCCTGGTCGTTTTCTGGATGAATCGGCACCAGAATCATCTGCAACTGTTACAAACCAGCGCCACCACCGGAACCTCTAAGGTATTGTATGAGGAGCGCAATAAATATTTTGTGGAGATCAACGATGACTGGCAGTTCCTGAAAAACGGAAAGCAACTGTTGATGACCAGCGAGCAATCGGGCTACCGACAGTTGTATCTGTTGGAGATGGAAAGCGGCAAACTAACTCCCCTGAGTCGCCCCGATGCGGAGGTAACCGATATCAACGGAGTGGATGAACAAAAGAATCAGGTTTTTTACACGCTGGCCTGGCCCCGTCCAATGGATCGCAATCTCTACGTATCTGACCTGGCGGGGAGGAAAAACGCGGCATTGACCACCGACTCGGCCTGGCATCGGGTGGAATTCAATGCGGACTTCACCCAATTTTTCGATTTCCGATCCACGATCAATGAGCCCAATACCGTAACGGTAAAGAAGCTCACCTTCAACAAGAAGAAGGGGTGGAGCGTGCAGTTGGTGCGAACCGTTTCGGAAAGTACCAAGTTGAAGACCAAGATGGCCGAGTACGGTTTTGGTGCGGCTGAATTCATTCGTGTGCCGAACACCAAGGGCGATACGTTGAACGGGTGGATGCTCAAACCTGCTTCGTTCGATCCGGCCAAGAAATATCCCGTATTGTTCTGCAATTACGGTGGCCCGGGCTCTCAGCAAGTCGCCAATCGTTGGGGGGCGGTGAGTGCCTGGCATCAGCTAATGCGCCAAAAGGGGTTCATCCTCGTCAGTATCGACAACACCGGAACGGGTTATCGGGGTGAGGCCTTCAAGAAGAAAACGTATTTGCAGCTGGGGAAATTCGAGATCGAGGATCAGATCGATGCGGCCATCTATCTTGGAAAGCTGCCGTACGTGGATAAAGCCCGCATCGGACACTGGGGTTGGAGCTACGGGGGATTCATGAGTTCGCTGGCCATCACCAAGGGAGCCGACGTATTTCGTGCGGCGGTGGCCGTGGCACCGGTGACCAGCTGGCGGTACTACGATAATATCTATACCGAGCGCTACATGCGTACACCACAGGAGAACGCAAAGGGGTATGACGATAATTCCCCGATCAACTTTACCAACCGCATCAAGGGGAAATATTTGATCATCCATGGCACGGCGGACGATAACGTGCATTTTCAGAATGCCACCCAGATGATCAGTTCGCTGGTCAAAAGCAACATCGATTTTGAGAGTATGTATTATCCAAACAAGAATCACGGGATCAGTGGTTCGGCGGACAATACCACGATCCATCTCTGGCGGAATATGACGCGTTGGATCGAAGAGAATTTGGGGACGCTGAAATAAATGTATATCCAGACCGATTAGGGGTCATTGATATGTATTTAATAGGGCTTTTCTTCACATAACTAAAAAGCTAAAGCGAGATGCTACGACTACTACTTGCAGTTTTGTTTCTGGGGGTCTCATCTGACTCAATCTGCCAAAAGAAGCTTTCGTTGGCTGCCGTTTGTAGTTATTATGGTGAAAAAACGCCTTCGAGTGCGTATACATTCAATTCAGATCGCGAGGCAGAAACAGCGTTGAAAATGATCACCGACGCTTCGGGATTATCTCCAAATTTTGCCCTTCTTGCGGCGGATATTCCCAACGCTGCAGCTGTGGTGATGTATAATGAACGTTATATATTATACAATCAGACCTTCATGTATAATATCAGGCAGAGAATTAATTATTGGGCCTCTATTTCTATACTGGCGCATGAGGTGGGGCATCATTTAAATGGTCATAGCCTGCAGCCGGGTGGCAGCCGTCCTGACCTTGAGCTTCAGGCAGATAAATTCTCCGGATTTATACTGTCTAAGCTGGGGGCTAATTTGGACGAGGCCCAATCGGCCATTCATGCCTTGATCCCAGAAGAAGGTTCTCTGACCCATCCGGGAAGATCTTCAAGGCTTGCGGCGATTGCCAATGGATGGTATCAGGCAAATGGGAATACGAGCGTAAATGCATCACCAGCTAAAAGACAAACGGTTGGTGGTTCCGGTCGAAGTGATGGGAGCACCTCTGTAGCCACAAGAAGTAAAAATGACCCCCCTCGGCAGCAGCCTAATTCTGCCAATACACCACGTTCGTCCGACAATGAAAGTAAAGGGGGGGAGGCCGCGGTAGCGATGCCCAAACGAAATAGTTCTTTAGTACTCAGTGGATCCGGATTTTCCTTTCCGGATGGTACCGTCGTTACACTCATCCGTAATGGCGATCCGTCGCCTACTCAGGAGGCAAAAATTGGTAATGGTAGCTTCGTATTCAACATACCACTCAGAGAAGACGGTCTTTATTTTCTTCAAATCACAGGACTAAATAGGCCAGTTGAGTTGTTTCTCGAGCCCGGTCAAATGAGTATCCGTCCCAACCCGGCTACCAGTGGGGAGTATGAGATTGTCGGTTCAGCCGCTCACAACGACTTCCAAAATTTTGCCCGACGTTTTGTGCCGTTGGTTCAGCAAGCCAATCAATGGGCAAACCTTATTAACATCAGTCAAAATCCGTCGCAGCGCGACAGCCTGATGATCTTGTATCAAGGAGTACAGTCCAATTTGCAAGCAGTTATTGATTCAATCGTCGATGCCAAGCCGAATTCGGCCGTCACTACTTTCATTCTTTCTGCCACCTACGGATTCAATCAGGATCCGGTCGTGCTCGAGCGTCGATTCAAAAAATTAAGTCTGGCCCAACAGCAGTCTACCATCGGTAAACAGCTTCAAACACTCATCAACGACAGCAAAGTGGGCTTAGTTGGATCGGAGGCCATTGATTTCACGCAAAACGATGTGGATGGGAATCCGGTCTCACTTTCTTCTTATCGTGGAAAATATGTGTTGGTGGACTTCTGGGCCAGTTGGTGTGGACCTTGTCGGACCGAAAACCCCAATGTGGTCGATAATTATCGGCGGTTCAAGGACAAAAACTTTACTGTCCTGGGCGTTTCATTGGATCGCGAGGGACAAAAAGATCGTTGGTTGGAAGCTATTAAAAACGATAAGTTGACCTGGACGCACGTCAGTGACCTGAAATTCTGGAATAACGAGGTTGCTAAGTTGTACAAGGTGCAAAGCATTCCTCAAAACTTACTGATCGATCCCAACGGCATCATCATTGCCAAGAATTTGCGTGGACAGGATTTAGGGAAGAAACTTTGTGAGGTTCTGGGCTGCGATTGATCGCGTGCTTATTTACCGATCTTCAGCACTACACTGAAGCCACTGGTGCCGGCTAATGCACTGCGTCCGGGTTTGAATTGAAGCGAGAGGTCCGGACCCACATCAAAACTTTTCAGGTGGGCATCGACAGTGGCATCTACGACATTTAGTCCCCAGAGTATCAAAAAAAACAGCACCGAGTAGTCGATGTCTCGGCGGAATTGATCGCGGTAATAGCGAAGTGATTCCTCGTCGATCGGCTTGAGCAGCGGATCGATCTGGCTGAAGAGGGCGGAGTCGGTTCGATTCACGCGCATGTTGTACTTGACCCGGTAGGCGAAGCGGGTATTTTGGTAGTTATTCAGGTTGTAGGCGAACACGCCGGCACAAGTGCCAAGGGCACCATAGACGATGGGTAGTTTCCAATATTTTTTGTTGTAGATCTGTCCCCAGCCCGGCAAGATCGCAGACCGGATGGCGGCAGTTCGGGGGGAGTGTACGTGGTTGATCGAGTCGTAGCGATTGATCTTTTTAGCAGGCTTGGCAGTGGAGTCGGTTTGCCCAACCGCGGCGGGCGTTAGCAAAATACTCAGTGGGAGCAGCAAAAAGACGAATCGTTTCATATTAATCCAGTGGCGCATTCAGCTGCCGGAGGATCTTATTCAATTCTTCGGTTGAATAGAATTCAATGGTGAGGGCTCCGGACCCTTGCGGACTTTGGTGCAAGTGCACGCGGGTGCTGAAATGGGAGGCCAATTTATCTTGAATTCGTTTGAGCGGACCTTCTGTGGGAGATTTTGCAGCTTTTTTAACAGCGGGAGATTGCTTATACAGGTTGCGGACCAGTGCCTCTGTCTGCCGGACTGAAAGTTCCTTGTTCAGGATCTCTCGGAATACATAGAGTTGTTGGTCGACCGTACCAACGTTGACCAGTGCCCGGGCATGGCCCATGGTGATCTTTCCATTTCGTACGGCCAGCTGAATATCGGGGGGGAGCTTGAGCAGGCGGATGAAATTTGCCACCGTGCTGCGGTCTTTGCCCATTCGCTCGGCGACTTGCTCCTGTGAGTAGTTGAGCTCGTCCATCATTCGCTTGTAGCTCAGTCCAACTTCCACGGCATTGAGGTCTTCTCGCTGCAGGTTTTCCAACAGGGCCAGCTCGAGGAGTTGTTGGTCGTTGGCTTTACGGATGTAGGCGGGTATCTCGGCAATTCCGGCCAGTTTGGCGGCGCGCCAGCGACGTTCCCCGGCAATGAGCCGATATTTTCCATTGGAGAGTTGGCTGACGGTAACCGGCTGGATGATGCCGTGCAATTTGATGGAGTTGGCCAGCTCGGCCAGGGCCGTTTCATCAAAATCGTGACGGGGCTGTTTGGGATTGGGTTGGATGTCTTCCACGGGGATGGCCAACGAGTGGGTGAGGTTCTCCACCACGGTTTGTTTGAGTTGGCCTTGCGGACCTTTCAGGTCGGTCTCGATGGATTGCAACAAGGAGCGAATACCTTTTCCCAGCTGGTCTTTATTCGGTTTGGAAGTAGCCATGGTGCGTGGTTTGAATTAGTCGAGTACGCGGTCCTCGTTCTTGATCTTGGTCAGGTTGTTTTTTTGCAGGATCTCCTTGGCCAGATTCAAGTAGTTCGCGGATCCCTTGCTGTTGCCGTCGTACAAGATGACCGGTTTACCGGCGGAGGGGGCTTCTGCCAAACGGGCATTGCGGTGAATGATGGTATTGAAGACCAGTTCATCGAAGTGTCGGCGGACCTCACTCACCACTTGGTTGCAGAGCCGGAGTCTTCCGTCGTACATCGTCATCAAAATGCCTTCGATGGCCAGCGTGGTATTCAGTCGACTTTGTACGATCTTGATGGTGTTGAGTAATTTTCCGAGTCCCTCGAGCGCAAAAAATTCGGCCTGCACGGGAATGACTACGGAATCGGCCGCGGTGAGGGCGTTCACGGTGATCAGTCCCAGCGACGGCGAACAATCGATGATGATAAAATCGTAGTCGCCGCGTACGGAATCAAGCAGGTTCTTGAGCACCATTTCACGGTTGGGGTAGTTGATCATCTCGATCTCGGCGCCGACCAGGTCGATGTGGGAGGGGATGAGGTCGAGGTTGGGGATCTCTGTTTTCAGGACCACGTCCTTGGGGCGTGCCTGGTTGACCATACAGTCGTACAGGCTTTGGGTGATGTTCTGCAGGTCGAACCCAACACCGGTGGTGCTGTTGGCTTGCGGATCGCCGTCCACTAATAGGGTCTTGAATTCCAGTACCGCCAAACTGGCGGCCAGGTTGATGGCCGTGGTGGTTTTTCCTACGCCTCCTTTTTGATTCGCTACGCCGATGATTCTCGCCATGACCCGTTTGAAATGTTCGTAAAGGTGAAAGGGTTACAAAATACGGCAAAAAATAGTTATGCCCAGTGCGTAGAACCTTCTTGTTCAGAGGTTGTTTCAGGATGGACTAATTTTGCCATTCATGCGCATCACGTTTTTCGGGGTCGTGGCCACGACCCTTTATCTGATCATCGACCTGTACGTATTCTGGGTGTTGCGTAGTTATTTACTCAGTGCCGGCATCCGCCGATCCGCCTTGGTCCAGATCGTTTACCTGGCCATGGGTATCGGGTCCTTGTTGTTTTTCTTTTTTGTCCCCAAACTGATCCAAACTGCTGCCTGGAAGCCGCTGGGAATGACCGTTTTTGCCCTGGTGGTATCCTGGTTTTTGGCCAGGGGCGTGGCTTCGCTGTTCTTTTTGGTGGATGACCTGCGGCGGCTGATCCAATGGGGCGGCCTGCAGGCCTATCGGATGGCTATTCCCTCGGCTACCGTGGACGCGGGGGTCAGTCGATCGGTTTTTCTGAGCTGGATGGGTGTTATCGCCGGCTCCGGACTATTGGGTAGTCTGGTCTACGGATTCGGAAATAAGTACCGGTATGAGATCCGAAAACAAAAGGTCCGCTCCTCCAAATTACCACCGGCCTTTGAGGGGTTGCGGATCGTTCAGTTATCCGACATCCATGTAGGAAGTTTTGACGACCCCAGCGCCGTGGCCCGGGGGATCGAACGGGTGATCGCCTTGCAACCCGATCTGATCGTGTTTACAGGGGACTTGGTGAACAACTTAGCTACGGAGGTGGGCGAATACGAAAAACTCTTTTCCCGACTCAGCGCTCCCTTGGGCGTGTATTCCATCTTGGGCAATCACGATTATGGCGATTATGTAGCTTGGGAAACTGCGGAGCGGAAAAAAGAAAACCTCGATCAGCTGAAGTCCATTCATGCCCGGATGGGTTGGCGTTTGTTGCTCAATGAAAATGTTGTTCTTACTCGAGGGGATCAGCAGATCTGTTTGATCGGGGTAGAGAACTGGTCCGCCCGCGGTAATTTCAAACGTTATGGCAACCTGGCGCTTGCCTACGAGGGCGTTGCACCCGATCTGTTTCAGATCTTGTTGAGTCACGATCCCTCGCATTTTGAGGCCGAGGTTTCCCGGTCCTATCCGGCGATCGACCTAACCTTGTCGGGGCATACGCACGGCATGCAATTTGGGGTGGAGGTGCCGGGTTTTCGTTGGAGCCCGGTACAGTATGTGTACAATCGATGGGCGGGGCTGTATACGCAGGGATCTCAGCAGCTCTACGTGAACCGGGGGTTTGGCTTTCTGGGATATCCGGGCCGGGTGGGGATCTTACCGGAGATCACCTTGATCGAATTGTCGGCCTAAGCGCTGTTAAGGCAATTTAACACGTTACACCTGTGTGCATCAGTAAATTTGTAGCGTTATATTCTTAAAAAAATCAATCATGAGCATTCGACAAATCTTTTTGGTCGTGGGCTTGTTCTCAACGACCCTTGTATCGGCCCAGCTCGACCTGGGTCTAAAAGCCGGCGTCAACATTACCAAGATCGATGACCGAGCTTTTAAGGATGAATTCAAATACGGATACCACCTCGGGGGATTTGCGGCTTTTGGCCTGGGAAAAAAATTCGGGTTCCAACCTGAAGTGCTCTATAACCAATTTTCCCTACGGATCGACAGCAGCTACACCAACACGGTGACCGGAGTATTCCAAAACGGACTCACCAATGTCAAATTGAATTATCTGTCCATTCCCCTGCTTTTCAATTATAAGCTGATCGGCAAATTCATCACCTTGCAGGCGGGTCCGCAATTCGGTATCCTGATCGATCAAAATCGGAGCCTGCTCCAAAATGGCGGAGACGCCTTCAAGAAAGGAGATTTTTCGATGTTGGGCGGCGTGCAGGTAAAACTCGGCCCCCTTCGCGTCAATGGC
This sequence comes from Bacteroidota bacterium, assembly GCA_005789565.1. Taxonomy (GTDB): domain Bacteria; phylum Bacteroidota; class Bacteroidia; order Chitinophagales; family Chitinophagaceae; genus JJ008. Next base: position 49,811 of record SXXL01000032.1, read on the forward strand.
CGCTATGTAGTCGGACTGAACAATATCGCCGACCTCACCAATGGCACTCGTTGGAAGAGTCAGGGGTTTCAGGTTTCGGCGGGGATTGCATTGCTTTAGAAAGTTTGAAGAGTTTGAGAAGTTTAAGCAGTTTAATAGTTTTCAGTGGCTTCCGTATAGTCTTGGCGAATAGCCCCAAACTTTTAAACTCTTCAAACTTCTCAAGCTGGCCTGCTCTAGGCAGGCCAGTTTGTCAGCCCCTTCCCATTGGTACAAGAATTGGAGATATGGGTGGGGGATTTTATATTTATCCTCCTTTAATCTTTTCAACAACCTGAATAACATGATTTTGCGTCCGGAGGAGGAAATGGATTTTTTGCCGATCATTCCCTTGCATGAGGGAGATCAAGAGGAAAGTGACAACCTGGTATTGCCGGAGGAACTGCCTTTGTTACCGCTTCGAAATACCGTCCTTTTCCCGGGGGTAGTGCTCCCCATTACGGTGGGGCGTGATAAAAGCATCAAGGCCGTGGCCGATGCCTATAAAGCCGATAAACTCATCGGGGTCGTAGCCCAAAAAGACAGTCAGGTTGAAGACCCGCAGGTCGCCGATCTCAGCTCCATTGGCACCGTGGCCCGGATCGTCAAACAAATCAAAATGCCCGATGGCGGCACCACGGTCATCATTCAGGGCAAGGCCCGGTTTCGGATGCTGGAGGTAACCTCCACCGAACCTTATTTCAAGGCCAAGGTGGAAAAGATGACCGAACAAGCGGCCCCGACCGACGAAGATTTCCAAGCCTATGTCGCCAACATCAAGGAACTGGCCTCCGAGATCATCCAACTTTCTCCCAACATTCCTACCGAAGCCGGCATCATCCTGAAAAATATCGAGAACCCGGTCTTCCTGATCCACTTCGTTTCCAGCAACCTCAGCGTCGACTTGAACGAAAAGCAACGACTCCTGGAGATCGACGATATCCGCCAACGAGCCGATCTGCTCATGCAATTCCTCCAACGCGAATTACAATTCGCGGAATTGAAGAATAAGGTCACCACCAAGACCCGCACCGAGATCGACAAGCAACAACGCGAATATTTTTTACAGCAACAACTCAAAAGCATTCGCGAAGAGTTGGGCGGCGACAGCAACCAGCAAGAGCTGAAGGAAATGCAGAAAAAGGCCGAGCAAAAAAAATGGCCACAGGCTGCCAAAGAACTTTTTCAAAAAGGCATGGAAAAACTGGAACGGATGCATTCCAGCACCCCCGACTACTCGGTGGTGTATAATCATCTCGACCTCATGCTCGATCTTCCCTGGGGCGAGTGCACCGATGATAATTATGACCTGTCCCAAGCCCGCGAAACACTCGACCGCGATCACTACGGGATGAAAAAGATCAAAGAACGCATCCTCGAATACCTGGCCGTGCTGAAATTGAAAGGTGACATGAAAAGTCCCATCCTCTGCTTCCTGGGTCCGCCCGGTATCGGTAAAACTTCCCTCGGGAAAAGCATCGCTCAGGCACTGGGGAGAAAATATGTTCGACTGAGTTTGGGAGGATTGCACGATGAAAGCGAGATCCGCGGGCACCGGAAAACCTATATCGGCGCTATGCCCGGACGCATTCTCCAATCCATCCGCAAAGTCAATTCCTCCAACCCCGTCATGATCCTCGATGAGATCGATAAGGTGGGACGGGATGTTCGTACCGACCCTTCCTCCGCACTCTTGGAAGTACTCGATCCCGAACAAAACCACAGCTTCTACGACAATTATCTGGAAACCGAGTACGACCTCAGCAAAGTACTTTTCATCGCCACGGCCAACGACATCCAACACATTCAGCCAGCCCTTCGGGATCGCCTCGAGATCATCGACCTCAGTGGCTATGCCCTCGAAGAAAAAGTTCAGATCGCCAAACGGCACCTGATCCCCAAGCAACGGGAGCAACATGGTTTGGGTAAATCGTCTATCCAGCTTACCGATAAAGTGCTGGAGCGACTGATCCAGGATTATACCCGCGAGAGCGGGGTGCGGGAATTAGACCGACAACTGGCTTCCCTGATGCGCAATCAGGCAAAGGAAATGGCCCTGAAAGGGAAAGTTAAACGTTCCCTTACCTTGGAGAACGTTGAAAAAATACTGGGTAAGGCCCGTTACTCCAACGATATCTATAAAACCGCCCTTATGCCCGGGGTGGCGGTGGGACTCGCCTGGACCTACGTCGGTGGCGATATCCTTTTCATGGAGGCCAGCCTCAGCGATGGCAAAGGAGAAATGAAACTCACCGGTAACCTCGGACAAGTCATGAAAGAAAGTGTGAGTACCGCTTACACCTACCTGCAGGTCAATGCCCGCAAATACGGGATCGATTCCACCTTATTTGAAAAGCGCAACCTCCACGTGCACGTACCCGAAGGGGCCGTGCCGAAGGATGGTCCCAGTGCCGGCGTCACCATGCTAACGGCCATGGCTTCGGCTTTCAGCGGGAAAAAAGTAAAGCCTTTCCTGGCCATGACGGGGGAGATCACCTTACGCGGACAAGTGCTGCCCGTCGGTGGCATCCAGGAGAAAGTACTCGCGGCCAAGCGAGCCGGACTCCGAGAGATCATTCTTTGCAGCCAGAACGAAAAAGATGTAGCCGAGATCGATCCGGAATATATCAAGGGACTCACCTTCCATTATGTGAAGAACATGAGCCAGGTACTGGAACTCGCCATTCCCGGAATTCCCACCAAATAACTCCGGTACTTGTTTTATTTTCGGCTGTGCGCATCCCGGCTCTGATAGGGTCACTACTCGTTTGTTCGATGGTATCGAGGGCACAGCTATTGGGTGGATCCGCTTCGATGAATTTTCTTCGGCTTGCGCCCGGCGCAACGGTCAGTGCCCCGGGCGGATGGGTACTGGCAACGGATCAATCCGACTTGGCCATAGCCTACCAAAACCCGGCCTTGTTGGAAAGCGCTCGCAACCCTCGATTGCATTCCTCTTTTCTATTTCTGCCCGGCGGATCCTCTGTTTATTTTTTATCGGGGGTCACTTCCAAGCCTCAAGCGGCATTGGTGACAGCCCTATCTCTTCAATACATCGATCATGGATCGGTTCCTGCTACTGATCCGGGTGGGAATATCCTCGGATCATTTCGTCCCCGGGATTGGTGTATTCAACTGGCTGCCTCTCTTCCGTATCAGTCCCGCTGGCGCGGCGGTGCTGCCTTGCAATGGGCCCATTCGGCCTACGGGACCTACCGCAGTACGGCAGTTCTATCGAATGTGGGTATCCGATACCGCGATACGGCCAACGGATTCACCTTCGGGGCCATCTTTCGACATGCCGGTTTCATGGTACGACGCTTCGATGGCGGCAGCACGCAACAACTCCCAGTCGAGTTGGCATTCGGGATTTGGAAAACATGGAAAGACTCCCCCTTTGCCGCCGGGATCGTCTGGCAACGAATGCAGCGCTGGGCATTGGATACCGACGACCTCTTCGATCCAAGCGTTTCGCCCATTGGGATCGACAACCGTCGATCGACCTTTGCCGGACAATTCTTCAACCACCTCATTCTCTCGACCCGTGTGGCATTGCATCCGCAAGTGCAATTCATCGGCGGGTATAATTTTTTACGTAGAAGGGAGCTGAGCTGGGGGGGCGGCTCGAACGGACTTGCCGGTTTCTCGTACGGATTAAAAGCAACCCTCCATCGGTTTCAGATCAGCCTGGCGCGTTCCCATTACATGGCCAATCAATCCCTGCACCAACTCTCCCTGGAATTTTCCCTGAAACCCTCCGGTCAAGGGTGGAAGCGATAATGCATGCATTCAATCGTAGAGAAAAACAGGCCGGCTCTTCTGTTTGGAAAACGTTGAGTCGTACAGTTGCTCCAGTACGTGCGGTAATACATTGGGTACCTGAACGGAGTCGGGCAGCGCTCGGGTGAGTCCTTTCACGAATAAGATCGTATTGAACTCGATGCCGTCGGGGGAGGGGGTGCGCATATTCTTCCATCCGTGATCGCTGAGGACGATAAAGATGGTCTCCTCATTGTTTTGCATCATTGCAAGAAGCATCTCCACGATCCGTTTATTGGTATATCTCAGGTAGTTTAGATAAGCTTGTTTGTTCAATGGATTGAGGGCTACTTCCACCTCCACGTCTTCCCCGTTTTCATTCATCAAGTAGGGGTCGTGTGGAAGAAACAGGTGCATGTAATGAAAATCCGGTCCGGGTGGATTGCGAACAACTTTCTCTGTCTGCGACCGTAGGAAATCGTTCAAGTCCCGGATCATTTTTTGCAGAAATGTTTTTTTACTCTGTCCAAACAGGTTTTTTGTATAGAAGTGATAGAAAAGATCTCGATGGATCGTTCGGGAGGTATTGAAATGATTCAGTCTGGCGGCTCCTACGATGTGAAAATGAAAAATATCTTCGAATGCCGGCTGGTCATTGAACGGGAAGATGGAGGCGTTATAACTTTTATATCCGTTGGCATTTAGAAAATTCGTCCATTTATTTTGGTTGATGCGTTGGACCCCTTTTCGCCAGTTCTCGAGGTTGGATACATGGTTTCCGGGAAGGTTCAGTGGTTGCATGTCAAACAGGGAGGCCATGGAAAACACCGTGGCGTTGTACAGGCTGCTGGATCCCGGTACTTCCTGAAATCCCAGTGATTTCATCTGCTCGGTAAATTCCCGATTGTCAAACTGAAAAAATGAACGCAGGGAGGAGGTGCCGGCATATTCGTCCAACAAAATGAGTACGATATCCGGTTTTTTATCAAGCGGCCGAAAGCTGGTTATTTGGGCGTGGGATCGCTCGCTCGACGCCAACCGAAGGAGCTGTACCCCCGACACCGGAATCATCAACATCGTGCATGAGGTGATGAGTTTTACGAAACGATATCGGAGCTTCCGGATCGCCAGATATATGCTCAGCAGCAGGAAGAGGCAGAGGATGGGTAGCAACAGCGAGTAACTCGACCAAAAGCTGTTACCGGTCAGGGATTTCCAGGATTGGTGTGCGGGACTAAAATAAAATTCGATCAGCAGCAGGATCAGTCCGATTGTATTGGGTCTGGTCCAATCCAAAATAAAATATTTCAGCACCCAGGCCAGCAGCATGCCGCCGCCACCGTAAAGCAAGATCTCCTGTAGCAGCTCAGGTATTGGAACGGTAGGGTAGTGATTGGCATAAATATTGAATAGGTGGGCGAAGACCAGTAGAAAGATGGGCCAGGGTCCGGATTCGGCCAATGTATGGATCGTCTTTTTTATTTTTTCGAGCATAAATAAAGTCTGCGGGACGAGTCGGCCAATTGGGTGTGATACCGAGTGGTGAACAAGGTTTCCAGTTGTTTTTCGAATGTCTCGAGATCGATCAGGCGCTGCTCGACCCGCTCCGGGTTGAAGTGTTCTCGAATGAGCGGGTCGGTCGGATCGATGTATTCGATCCACAGATATTTATTTGTCAGCTGCGCTAGCAAATTCAGCACGTCGGGTAAGGGGATGTAATTTCGGTAGGTCAGGTGATGCAGTAGTCCCAGGCAGAGCACCAGATCGCTTTTCAGAGAAGGGATCAAGCCGTGGTCACAACCGGCGGGGAGAAGGTCTTCGACATTCAGACAGAGTGAAAGGCTATTTTGATCGCCGGCCGTTTTATTTTTTTCATACAGGGCATTGGCCGTTTGTGGGTCGGATTCGAGCTGAATGATCTTCTCGGAAATGTTTCGCAGGGCGTTGGAATAATTTCCGGTATTGGAACCAAGGTCCAAAATCGTGTCGATGCCCGATAAAGCCGCGGATTCTTTTTGGATCACGGCGAGTTTGTGCGAGGTGTATTGGCCCCTGGCCGATACTTGTTGCTCGTAGTTGGTCCACCCCGAATGTTTGTTGCCGGCGTGGCAGCGAGTCGTACCCAGTTTCAGGCTGTGGATCAGATTTTTCATCTGGCCCGATGAGAAACCAGTGGATGAACTTTTTGGGGTATCTCCTTGTCTTGATTGTCGGGCATGCAGGTGAAGATGTAGAAGCCAGTGGAGGGAAAGTTTGGAGCGCAGGGGCAGCATCGTTCGTCCCGTTTCGAGGGGAATTCCGCCAGGCCAGGCGCGGAGCAGTTTGGGGCTGTCGGGCACACCGTGGTGGCCGATCACCAAGGGCAATAAAAAAGACTCACAGTATTGTCGATAGGCGATCCAGGGTTTTGTTTTGATCCAGGTTTCGAACGAGAGTGTATCGATCAGAATAGGGGAGGCGCCGATGAATTGAATGTTGGAGGGGTGCGCATCTTTAAGGATCATACCGTGCTGCAACGCGATTGTTTGGATGCGGAGGGTAGCGATGGCCGCATCCAGTAGCATGTTGTAGGTCCAGCAAAAAGGAGGAATGACCGGACGAATTCGTTGTGGTCGAATGATCCGGAATGCATCGGCGGTATTGGGTTGGGAGATTTCTTCGTGCGGGATCAATAATTTTTCCGAGACCAACCGATCGTATAGTCCCGATTGTTTCAGTTGTTCATACGACGGTTGGTAGCGTGGGTGGATCTGTCGGTAGAGAATGCCGTCTTCTTCAAATACGAAACCTGCCGGATCTCGGTAGGAAGCAGGGTGTCGGTGTGTGGCCGGATTCATGAGTCGGCCGATCGATCTTTTTTACCCAGCAGGCGGTAAAAGAAATCCCGGACAACGTAGAGCAGGTTTCGAAAATAGAATACCACTCCCAGGATCGAGGCGATGATGACTTGCGCCAGATAGCTTCCATTGCCCGGATCGAGGTAGAGCAGGTGGATCACAGGTAGCTCAGGTTTGTTTTGGGCGTCAGGGTCAGCAGGGTCTCATACATCAGCCGGATGGTTTGCTCGATATCGTCGCGGTGCAGCATCTCGACGGTGGTGTGCATATAACGAAGGGGGATGGAGATCAGCACGGAGGGACAACCATCGTTCGAGTAAGCAAAGGAGTCGGTATCGGTACCGGTGCTGCGGCTGAGGGCACGCCATTGGATGGGGATCTTCTTTTTCTCGGCCACGGATTCGACGAGGGCCAGTAGTTTGTTGTGAACGGCGGGGGCGTAGGAGAGGGAGGGGCCTTTGCCGGTGGAGACATCGCCTTCGATATTCTTGCTGATGAGCGGGGTGGTAGTGTCGTGGGTGACGTCGGTCACGATGGCCACGTGTGGTTTGATGCGCCGGGCGATCATCTCGGCTCCGCGCAGCCCGATCTCTTCCTGTACGGCATTGACCACATACAAACCGAACGGTAATTTCTTTTTATTCTCTTGGAGCAGGCGGGCTACTTCCGCGATCATAAATCCGCCGATGCGGTTATCGAATGCGCGGCCAACATAGTTGCCGTGGGCCAATTCATCGAATCCGTCCTGGTAGGTGACCACGGCACCGATGTGTATACCGAGGGCCATCACTTCTTTTTTACTGCGGGCGCCGCAATCGAGCCAAAGGTTATCGGTACGGGGCGTAGGTTCTTTTTGATCCGCGTTTCCGATGCGGGTATGGATGGCGGGCCAGCCGAAGACGGCTTTCACCGGACCTTTTTTGCCGTGGATGAGTACGCGCGAGGCGGGGGCGGTCTGGTGGTCGACGCCGCCGTTTCGTTTGAGGTAGATCAGTCCGTCTGCCGTGATGTAATTCACGAACCAGCTGATCTCATCGGCATGGGCTTCGATCACCACGCGAAAGGGATGATCGGCATTGATGACGCCTACGGCGGTGCCGTAGGGATCGACGTAATGAGAATCGACGTAAGGCTTGAGGTATTCGAGCCAGAGTTTTTGTCCCCAAGTCTCAAACCCGACAGGAGAGGCGTTATTGATATAGTGGCGAAAAAACTGGAGGGAGGAATCGGTCAGAATAGACTTGCTCTTTTTCGGAGTATTTTTTTTGGTAGCCATGGGTCGTATGCGCGATTAAGGTTTTTTGAGGCGAATGGTGGGCGATTCAGAATAGTTGCTGCGGTTTTTGCCTTTATCGATCAATAGCAAGCCAAAGGCTGCGGTGGTATCTCGTTGGCTGACACCGGGCAACTTGGTGAGATCGGGATAATTGTTGGTATTGTATTCGAATTGCAGTGTGAGTTCTCCTTTTTGCACGCCCAGGGGGATGCCGAGTTGCGTGAATCCGAAACGAAACGTATCGAAACGGACAGCCGTGGTATTGTTGTACCATTTGTACACGATCAGGGCAGAGTCGATATCGCCTTCCAGGTCGGTATAACGACCATCGACCTGGATCACACTTCCGCTGACTGCCGTGGCGGGGGAGATGGATTCGATCGTCACCTGGGGAACGGTGGTAAAATCATCCTTATGGCAAGCGATCAGTACGACCAGAAACAACCCCCCCAAACCTATCCTATTGTGCATGACCTAACTTTGACTCAAATTTACCGGATTAACCGTATACCCTGTACATGGATTGGCCAGAAATACAGCGCAGGTCTTTAGAGGATTTTGAGGGGCTTGTCCGTCAGCTACAGACGTATCAGCTGGCTGAGAATCCACTCTACCGGCAATATGCGGAGGCGGTGGGACAAACCCAGGCCCGCAGCCTGACCGAGATCCCCTTTTTACCGATCTCTTTTTTCAAGGAGCAGTTGGTGATGACGGGAGCGTTTACCCCGGAGGCGATCTTTGAGAGCAGCGGCACCACGGGGGCCATTCCCAGCCGTCATGCCATCCGGGATCTTTCCCTCTATCGTCATCAGCTCCATCAAAATTTTGAGCGGGTGTATGGTCCCGTGACCGATTGGTGCATCCTGGCCTTGTTGCCTTCTTATCTGGAGCGGGGGAATTCGTCTTTGGTGTATATGGTTCAGGAGCTAATCCAGAGGGGTGGAAATCCGGATAGCGGATTTTATTTGAATGAGTGGGACCGATTGATCGATCAGCTCGAAAAAGGCGAGCGGGCCGGGCGAAAGACATTGTTGATTGGCGTGGGTTTTGCGTTGCTGGATCTCTGCGAACGCTACCAGACCCGATTTCAGCATACAACCGTATTGGAGACCGGGGGCATGAAGGGAAGGCGCCGGGAGTGGATACGGGAGGAAGTACACACGCATCTCTGCACCAATTTTGGGGTAGAGTGTGTGCACTCGGAATATGGGATGACCGAATTGTTGTCACAGGCCTATTCGGTGGGGGATGGGGTATTTGAATGTCCGCCTTGGATGCGGGTGTTGATTCGCGAGGAGGAGGATCCACTTTCGGTTCGAACGAGTGGGCGGGGACTGATCAATATCATCGACCTGGCCAATATCCACTCCTGTGCTTTCATCGCCACGGAGGATGTGGGAGAACTTATGCCCGATGGTCGGTTTAGGGTGCTGGGTCGCCGCGATGGGGCGGAGCTGCGAGGGTGCAGTCTGTTGCTTACGTCTTAGCGGATCGCGTTGAACTATGTTTTTGTTTTGATCGTTTTCATCTGGATGATGTCGACCAGGAAGGCGAAGGCCATGGAGAAATAGATGTAGCCTTTGGGTATCTCGAAATGCAGCCCTTCCGCCAGTAACGCCACACCGATCATCATCAAAAAACAAAGGGCCAGGATTTTGAAGGAAGGGTGCTTGCGGATGAATTCGCTGATGGGTTTGGAGGCGACCAGCATGATCGCAACGGTCACGATCACGGCGGTGTACATGATCCAGAGCTCTTGTACCATGCCGACGGCGGTGATGATGGAGTCGATGGAAAAGACAAGGTCCAGCAGGATCACCTCCGAAAGCAGTTGCCGAAAACTTGTTTTCGTGGGGGCGGTGGAGGGGCCCTCCCGATGCAGCTCCGTCTTGTAATAGATCTCTTTGGTGCTTTTGTAGATCAGGAATAATCCGCCGAGTATCAGGATGATGCCTTTGCCGGAAAATTCGATGCCGTAGATCGTGAACAGGGTATGGTCGAGTTTCAGGATCCAAGAAATAAAGGCCAGTAAGCAAAGCCTTAATACCATGGCCAGTCCAATACCCCAGAATCGAAGTTTATTTCTTTGGGAGCCTTCCAGTTTATCCGCTAAAATGGAAATGAAGATGATATTATCGATGCCAAGAATTACTTCAAGTGCGATCAGGGAGAGGAGGGGGATGAGAATGTCGGTCATGGAACGTTGAGTATAAAAATTGGTTATGCGTCTTTACAAAAATCAGTACTTTTTTTCATTTGCACTGTTAGGGCCAACTATCCAAGTTTCCATGCCTCTAAAAATATCAATCTCCCCAAACTTTTTAAACTCCTCAAACTTCTCAAACTAAAACCCCGAATCAGATCCGCAATTTGGATCGATTCGGGGGTTTCCGTGCCCGGGATCGGAGTCGAACCGATACACCATTGCTGGCGGCAGATTTTGAGTCTGCTGCGTCTACCAATTTCGCCACCCGGGCGGGGGATTGCAAATGTACGAGGAAACCGAGATTAGGACAAGCCCTGGCCGATCCGGTCGAGGTACTTTTTTCGGTAATAATACTCTTTCAGTGCCGCCAATTTCTCGGGGGTAGGGTAAAAGGGGTTCTCTTGTAAAATGCCGGATACCGGTCCACTCATTTCTTTTAGGAGTGCATGGGTATGGTCAGACAGACTTTTCGTATCAGCGGTGGCCGGTTCCATCATCGCCTCGTTGATCTCCATCACCTCCATCAGAAAATCGGGACTTAACTCATATTTCTCACCAGCCTGCCAGTATCCGTGTATTTCCAACACATATCGAATGAGTTCGTCCGGTTGCTGAAAGGTTTTCCAGGCCTTGTTCAGCAGGGCTGTTTTATCCAGTGCTTCTTGTTGTTCTTCGGGCGAGCGGCTGACAAAAAAATCAGGATGGAATTTCCGGCTCAAGACAAAAAAAGTTGGACGCAACTGGTTTAGATCCACCCGCAACTGAACAGGAATCCCAAAAAGATCAAAATAGTTTTCCATACGGCCTCCGGTTCGGGTTATTTTTGTACAACGATTGCAAAACTACCCAAATGATCCGAATCGGACTGATCCGGGAAGGAAAAGTGCCTGCCGATAACCGCGTCGCACTCACCCCCGCCCAATGCAAATGGCTTCGTCGCCAGCGTACCGACCTCGAGATATTGGTGGAGCCTTCTTCCAGCCGTTGTTTCTCGGATCGTGAATATGCATCCGCCGGAGCTGTCCTGACCTCCGATCTTTCAACTGCAGACCTGCTGCTGGGCATCAAAGAAGTGCCGATCGAACAGCTCATCCCCCAAAAGACCTACCTGTTCTTCTCGCATACCAAGAAACAACAGCCCTATAACCAGGCTTTGTTTCGATCCCTGATCGATAAAAAGATCACCCTTATCGATTATGAATGCCTGGAGCATGAGGACGGTCAACGACTCCTCGGCTTTGGTTTTTTTGCCGGTATCGTCGGTGCCCACAACGGCATGATGGCCTATGGCAACCGAACGGGACTTTTTTCCCTCGAACGGGTCTATAAGCAGCGTAGCTTTCGCGACTTGATTCACACTTATTTTGGTCTCAAGCTGCCCAACCTCAAGATCGCCGTAACCGGCAGCGGTCGTGTGGCCCACGGCATCCTGGAGATCATGAATCTGATGGGAATCCACGAAGTAGAGCCGGATGAATACCTATCCCGCCGCTTCTCCTATCCCGTTTATACCCAACTCAAAGGGGCCGACCTATACCGCCATAAGATCCACAAAAATTATCAGCGCCTGCATTTTCATGAACACCCCGCTGAATATGAATGCCTTTACAAGCCCTACAGTGAGCAAACTGATATTTTGATGAATGGGATCTACTGGGACAAGCAAATGCCCCGGCTTTTTGAAAAATCCGATGTGCAATCCGATCGTTTCATCACTCAAACCATCGCCGACATCACCGACGACGCCGACGGATCCGTGCCCATCAACCTCGGCGATCAAACCATTGAAGATCCGATCTATGGTGTGGATCGCACCACGCTTCAAAAGACAGCCCCGTATCTACCCAACTCCATCGATGTGATGGCCGTTGGTAACCTTCCCAATGAACTGGCCCGTGATGCCAGCCGTTATTTCGGCGAGCAGCTTATCAAATACCTGTTGGAGGATCTTGTCGGAAACGGATCCCCGATGATCGAACGGGCTACGATGCTCAATAAAGGGGAACTTACACCGGCCTATACTTACCTGCGCGGGTATGCGGGAGGGAACTGATCAAAACATCAGATAATAATCGGCTAATAGCACACGCACCGAGTCGCTGTATTGGTCCTTTTCATCCATCAACACGATCTGCGTTGTCAATGTTTCCGAGCGGGGAATTCGGCCGCCAGCCAGAAAATATCGTTTGATCGGGCGGTCTGCCGCATACCGGATGCACCCTTGTTGGTAGAGACTAAATCCTTTTAGTCGGATCGCCTCGATCCGGGATTCGATCATTCTTGCCGGAAGCAAAAGAAAGAAACAGCCATCCTCTGACAGCAGTTGGTCAATACTATCCAATAATTGATCCATATTCAAGGATACGTCGTGATGTGCCTGATTCTTGCTGCTATCGGGACTATTCAGATCCCCCTCGTAAAAAGGCGGATTGGATACAATCAGGTCAAAGCAATGGCGACCGGCCTGCTCCCGGACGTCGCTATGCACCACTTGTATGCTGTTTGCCCAAGGCGACAGGGCAATATTTTCGGTTGCCTGCTTGGCGGCCTCTTCGTTAATTTCCAGGCAAGTCAGTTGGATGTTCGGAAAAGCTTGTGCCAGCATCAGCGACAATAAACCGGTACCGCCGCCTATATCCAATCCATTTATGCACGCCACCGGATCTTTTCGGATCTGTGCGACTACCCAAGCACCGAACAGACAGGCATCGGTCGATACCTTCATGGCACATAGATCCTGTTCGATCCGAAACTGTTTGAATTGAAAATAGGTATTCGACATATCACCATTGGGCCCTTGCTTCGGAGCGGACCGACAGGTCGGCGAACTCACCGGCCAGTAGTTTATAATATCCCGTGATGGCGATCATGCCGGCATTGTCGGTGCAGTATTGAAAAGCCGGGATGTATGTTTTCCAGTGGTACTTTTCTCCGTATTCCTTCAGTGCTTGGCGCAATCCACTGTTGGCCGACACACCACCGGCGATGCATACCTCCCGAATGCCGGTTTCCAGGCTGGCATTTTTTAATTTATTCAATAGGATCTCTACGATTCGTTGCTGAACGGAGGCGCAGATATCATTCAGGTTTTCCCGGGTAAATGATTCACGCTCTTCTGGCGTGGCGATCGGCTCGGGCATGTATTTGAGACTCTTTCCGGCATTTTGCAGAAAATACAAGATGGAAGTTTTCAATCCGCTAAAACTGAAATTCAATCCCTCGATCTTCGGCTCGGGAAAATGAAAACGTGTTGGATTGCCGGACTGTGCGTATTTATCGATTAAAGGTCCCCCCGGATACGGAATCCCCAACAATTTTGCCGTTTTATCAAAGGCCTCTCCGGCAGCATCATCGATCGTTTCTCCGATGACTCGCAATTGGGTGGGGGACTCACAGACTACGATCTGGGTGTGTCCGCCACTGACCGTCAAACATAGAAAAGGAAAGGATGGGCGGGGTTCATCGATCAAATTGGCCAGAACATGTGCTTGCATGTGGTGGACGGCGATCAGGGGAATATTCAGGCTAAGCGCGAGTGATTTGGCGAACTGCCCGCCTACCAGCAGGGAGCCGATGAGTCCGGGTGCTTGCGTAAAGGCGATCGCATCCAATTCGGTCAATGTCACACCAGCCTCTTTCAGGGCGGTATCTACGACCGGAACGATATTTTGAAGGTGCGCCCGCGACGCCAGCTCCGGCACCACCCCGCCAAATTTTTCGTGTACTTTTTGGTTGGCGATGAAATTGGACAGGATCTTTCCGTCTCGGCAAATCGCAGCCGAGGTTTCATCGCAAGAGGACTCTATCGCCAGAAGAGTAGGCATGTTATTTACTTCGGATCGCCACTACAGGATCCAACCGAGCGGCCTGTCTAGCTGGTATGTATCCGGCGAGGATCCCTACGACGATGCAGAGCAAGATGGCCAGCAGCATGTTGGATAAGGAGATGAAGACCGGAAAATCCAATACCTGCGTCAGTACTTGGGTTAGTGCAAACACGAGGGTTAGTCCGATCAATCCGCCAATTACACACAGAAAAGCTGCTTCGAGCAGAAACTCGGTCAGGATCACGCCGCCCTTTGCCCCGATGGCTTTTTTCAGACCGATCTGGCTGGTCCGTTCCCGAACGGAGACGAACATGATGTTGGCCACGCCGAACATGCCTACGATCAGGGATAGGATGGCAATGGCCCAGCCGCCCAGGTTCAGGTTGACGAAGATATCGCTGATGGCACTGCTGAAATCGTTGATGTCGTTGAGGGAGAAATCGTCTTCTTGGGTGGGACTCAATTTATGCAAGGCCCGCATGGTACTCATCAGGTCGTCTTTCAGCTGTTTGCTGGAGACATAATCCTGTCCCTGCACCAAGATCAACGGATCGGCCCGTCGTCCGTCCATGATATTTCTGCCCATCCGATAGGAGGTCACCAAACTCTGATCAAATTGCCAGCCGCCGATGAAGGTGCTGCCTTGTTTTTTGATGACGCCTACGATGGTGAATTTTTTCCCCCGGGTTTGAACGAGTTTGCCGATAGCTCCCTCCGGCCCGCCGTACAAGTCCTCCGCCACTTTATTCCCAACCACGGCCACCGGGCTGCCGGTCTGAAATTCGGATTCAGAGAGATAACGTCCGTAGGCGATCTCTACTGGTTGGATCTCGCTGAACTCTTCCGACACACCGTACAGCTGAATGTTGGAAAGCTGATTTCCCTGGTAATCGACCTTATCCTGTGCACCGATCTTAAAGGCGACGAATTTGGCCGATGGCGTTCGGGGCTTGATGTCTTGGGCCTCCTCGTATCTCGGATTGGGACGTTTGACGAATTTCCACCAAGGATAATTGGGGCCACCACTGTAATCCCATTTGTCGACGTAGATGGTGTTGGTCCCGAGCGACTTCACTTCATTTTGAATGTTCTGCTCCAGGCTGTTCACGGTAGCTAGCACACTGATGATGCAAAAAATACCGAATGTTACACCCAGCAGGGATAGGAACGTCCGAAGCTTGTTTTTCCATAGCTCTTGGACGGCCATCAGGAAGCTGCTTCCAACGATCTCCAATGTTCGACGGACCATGGTGCAAAATTACCGAATGAAACTGGCTTTCGGGAAGGATTCTGTTACCTTTGCGGCCGATCATGAAATACAGCGCTGAAATCGAACGCCGTCGCAGTTTTGCGATCATTTCGCACCCGGATGCCGGTAAGACC
>SXXL01000033.1 GCA_005789565.1 Bacteroidota bacterium
GTCGTTGCGCAGCGATTCGGACATCAGGGTCAGTTTCGATTGATGATCGCCACTCACCGGAATGCAAGTGGGGTGAATTTGTGTAAAGCAGGGATTGCCGAAATAGGCCCCTTTTTTGTGTGCTTTCCACGCGGCCGTTACGTTACTGCCCATGGCATTGGTGGAGAGATAGAAAACGTTGCCATAGCCACCGGTGCAGAGCAGCACAGCGTGACCAAAATGTCTTTCCAGTTCGCCGTTGACCAAATTCCGACAGATGATCCCGCGAGCCTTGCCATCGACCACCACCACATCCAGCATTTCATGCCGGCTGTGCATGGTTACGTTGCCGAGGGCTACCTGACGCTCCAATGCCTGGTAGGCGCCGATCAAAAGTTGCTGACCGGTTTGCCCCGCAGCATAGAACGTGCGCTTTACCTGTGTTCCACCGAAAGAACGGTTGTTGAGCAACCCACCATAATCACGGGCGAAGGGTACACCCTGTGCCACGCACTGATCAATGATGTTCACGCTAACCTCGGCCAGTCGGTGTACGTTGGCTTCTCGGGCGCGGTAATCGCCACCCTTGACAGTATCATAGAAAAGACGAAATACGGAATCGCCGTCGTTTTGATAATTCTTGGCGGCGTTGATGCCTCCCTGTGCGGCGATGGAGTGTGCCCGGCGGGGTGAATCCTGGAAGCAGAAAGCTTTTACTTTATAGCCCAATTCTCCGAGGGAGGCGGCAGCGGACGCGCCCGCGAGTCCGGTTCCCACGACAATAACCTCCAATTTTCTTTTGTTGGCGGGATTGACAAGTTTACAATGTCCCTTGTAATAGGTCCATTTCTGTTCGAGGGGTCCGGCAGGTATTTTAGAGTCCAACATGAAGATCGTTTTCAGGTTAAGGTTGAATCGTTCATTTTACCCAGCCCATGTACATGCTGATGGGCATCAGGGCGAAAGCAGTACAAACGAGTAAGGAGAAGACCAGGCCCGTATGCTCAATCAGGATAAGATAACGCGGATTGGTGACTCCGAGTGTTCTAAAAGCACTTTGAAAGCCGTGTAATAGGTGCCAGAAAAGGGATATACAGCCCAGCGTGTATAGTCCAACCACCACCGGATTGTTTTGAAAGACACGCAGCATTTCGCCATAGAGGTCGTGAAATTCTTTTCCATCGATCAGCACCGGTTCCAATCCCGTGATGCGACTGGGTACCCAGAAATGATTGATGTGCATGACCAGAAAAAGAAAGAGTAAGGTTCCGAGTATGCCCATGCTGCGACTATACCACTTGCTGCCCCGATTGCCCATCGGCACCGCATAGCCTTGTTTTCGTTTGGAACGATTTTGCCACTCGAGCATCCAGCCTTGTACCATGTGCAGGAGGAAGCCGGCGAACAAACCCACTTCCAAGATCCTGGGAACGGCATTGGATCCCATGAAATGGGCCGCTTTGTTGAACATCACGCCATTGTCCATCGCCCAGATACAGGCATTCAGACCGACGTGCACGATCAGGAAAAGAACCAGGAAGATCCCGGTCAGTCCCATCACCCATTTTTTCCCGACCGAAGAAGTGAAAGTTTCAGACCATTTCATGGAAGCAATTTTATTTCAGAATGACTGGGCAAAATTACGGTCGGAAATCCAAAAAAAACGTGCAGGAGGCTATTATTCGAGTCGAGGCAATTCAAATTCCGATTTGAACTTCCGATACAGGTGAATCGGTTTGTAATTCCGCCAATCGATCAGCTCGCGCAGGGGTAAAAACTGCTCCAAGCCGGCTTGTTCAAACTCATCACGCGAAGCATCGGGCAGATTTAAACAGACGATCCATCCGCCCTGCTCCGCCAGCTCCTCGGCCAATTCCTCATAATAATCGGATATATCACTGTGAAAGTTCAGAACGTTTTCGGCGATTAGGATGAAAGATCGTATCCCCTCGGCCACGAAGGGCTCCAGTACTTCCCGCTTCAGGGTCATGATATCGTTTTCCACGGCGTCATTCCATTCGCCGATCAACTCCAGCACCACATAGCCTTCCTCGTAATCGGCTATGAGCACCTTGCCGTAGAGGGTCTTGCTCCCCAAGTCATCCCATTGCGGATGTATATAGTAATTGTAGATGGTGTGGGAGTATTCGAATTCCGAATGCGGCCGACCATAAAATGGCGAGCGGGTGTCTGCTTCGCTGATGTATTGGTGTTGCCAGTTATAGAACGGTTCAAGCGCGTGCATCTTCGTTTGATATCGCTTCCAGGGCCTTTTTTACGCTGCCGTATTGCACGAGCAGGGCACGGGCCTGATCGTATGAGGGAATATTTCTTTTCTCCATCAGCATGCGCGTGCCTCGGTCGAGTAATTTATCGTTCACCAGTTGCATATTGACCATTCGATTGTCCTCTACCCTTCCCAGCTGGATCATCAAGGTCGTTGAGATCATATTCAACACCAATTTTTGGGCAGTGCCACTTTTCATTCGGGTACTGCCGGTCACGAACTCGGGGCCCACCACCAATTCGATGGGATATTCGGCTGCCTGGCTGACCGGTGAGTCCGGATTGCAAGAGATGCTGGCCGTGAGCAACCCTTTCTCTCGCGCCCGCTTCAGGGCACCGATCACATAGGGCGTGGTGCCACTGGCTGCAATTCCGATCAGGATATCCTTTTCGGTGGGTTGATGAGGCAAGAGATCTTTCCATCCTTGATCGGGATCGTCCTCTGCGTGCTCCACCGCCTGCGTGATCGCCTTTTCTCCTCCGGCGATCAAGCCGATCACCAATCCATACGGAACACCAAAGGTGGGTGGACACTCACTGGCATCCACAATCCCCAACCGACCGCTGGTGCCCGCCCCCAGATAAAAAAGTCTGCCACCGGCCAACATTCTGTCGGCCGCCACTTCTACGAAAGCGGCTATGGCGGGTATGGCCTTTTCTACGCAGCCTGCCACCGTTTGATCTTCCTCATTGATACCTTTTAGCAGGTCCGGGATAGATTGTTTCTCCAGATGCCGGTGACGGCTGGGCGATTCCGTGATGCGTTCAAATCCCATAGGTGCTCATTTTTGATGATAACGGATCAAGCCCGGCATGGGTTTCGGAAGGATCTGCCCAACCGTATAACCATGCGTTTGACAGAGAAAGCGGATCCAGTCCCGAAATACATATGCCACAGACCCCGTAAAATGTATGGGAACCTTGTCCGCCATCTTATATCTACGAATATGATGAAAGAAAAAATCCTGAAATCCATCTTCCAGGATGTTCTCGATCATGTAGTGCCCCCGGTTTTCCGATAAAAATGGGGTGAAAGAGGCCAGAAAACGACTGGGATTGGGTTTCTTATAAACTGACTCGAGGATGGTGGCCCTGTTCAACTTATACGTTACCCGAAATTTATCCTCTAATTCCTGATCCAATA
>SXXL01000034.1 GCA_005789565.1 Bacteroidota bacterium
ACTCGCGAGCCGTTTTCAGGGTGAACACATTGGTTCCAAAAATGGCGGTGATCTTGGTGGATCCCTCCACATGGACATCGCCCTTGCCGGAAAGGGACTGAATCGCATTAAACCGAAGTGACATGGGTATTTTTTTTGCAAATCAACGATAAAAATGAGGTTTTCAGATCTGTTGGGCCTTAAATGTGGATTAAATGGCTCTAAAAAGTGGAAATTACGACCCCTGAAGGCTTAAAATAGGGTCTATAACGTCAAAATATAAATATTATAAAAAATCATAATTAGTTCTTCAGCCCTCGCAGGATCCTTTTCCAATCGATGCTGGCAACCAGTGGTGTGATCAGGGCGGTCAGAACGATGCTTCGGTATCGAACGATCGCGCCTAAGTTATTGATGGAGAAGCCTATTGTGAGGATCACTGCAACAGAAACTGCCAGTAAGAAATAGTCGACCGGTTCACGGGGCCAGGCCTGGCGTTTATCCCGAAACCGGATCCAGAGCAGGAGGAGCAGGGCCCAGCCGATCACCTCTAGATAGGCTGCCAGGGAGAGGAGGTGGCGCACGTTGCTGAAGTGAGGTCTGGTCAAGGCTAGGTCTAGGCTTTGGGGCAGGTTTTTCAGAAAGCCCATTGGGGTGGGTTCGAGGGGTTTGACCGGGAGGGAGCTTTTTCCACCTTTGAGCTTCAGGAATGCTTGTTGTTTTTGGGCGACGGCTTCCGGCAGGTTGAGGCGGGGAGTAATGATCGGGCTCAAAAAGAAAAGCAGGAGGCAACCACTAAAGAGTGACATGGTGATCCACCCCTTGTGGTTAGGGAAGCGTTGGACCAGTGCCCATAGTAGCAGGGCGGGGAGCAGGGCCAGGAGCAAATGATTCCGGAAAACCAGTATCAGCAGCAGAGAGAGGAGAACGGCAGCGATTCGTTTGGTACTCCAGCACCGGGCTTGGAAGGAGAAATAGGTGGCGTAGGTGATCAATCCAATGGCGGTGAACAGGATCCCTTCTTTGTGGATCCCGCTGGTCCAGAATAGAACGGAGGGAAGCAGCACGATGGTCAGTGCGGTGGCGATGGGTTGGGTGTGGAAACGGTGGGTGAGGACGCGATAGAAGCATACCAATCCGATCAGTCCGAAAAAATTATAGAACAGGACGTTCACAAAATAATATCCGCCCGTGATCAGATTCAGGATTGCGAGTGCTTTGATGAGGGCATTTCCCTTTAGGTCGTTCCAATAAGAATCGTCGGATTGAAACAGATTCCATTTTCCATCCTCGTAGGGGTCGTGGATCAATTCGGACAGAAAACGGACCGGGTCGTTCAGCAGGATAATTTCTTCTTCCAATCCTCCGGTATGAAAAGCCCAGGTGTCCCGCATGTTCCCGGTGCTGGCATAATAAACCCCCAGCCATCCGTAAAAAATCCCCGCGGCCACTTTCAGGCAAAAGATCAGGATCAGTTGTGTTTGGGTCAGGCCGGCCGCGCGAAAAAAGCGGAGGCGCGTCACTCCCCAGCTCAGGGCGATCAGGTATCCGATGAAAAGAATGGTGGCCAAGGGTCAATTTGCGTCGAAAATAACCAACCTGTGGAATTGTCAGTAATGCGTTGAGAAGTTCCTCGTCACCCTTGAGGTCAGTCATTAATTTTGTATCCCGAATTCAATCCCCCGATCCATGGAAGTTACTGTTAAGACGGCCGAGCAGCTTCGGCTTACCGCTGAGGAGTTCGAGTTGATCTGCACCAAGCTGGGCCGAACCCCCAATTTCAATGAGCTCTGTGCTTTCTCAGGCATGTGGAGTGAGCATTGCAGCTATAAGAACTCGATCCGCTGGCTGAAGACCTTGCCCCGGGAAGGTGGCCGCATGCTTGTCAAGGCCGGAGAGGAGAATGCGGGGTTGATGGACATTGGCGACGGACTGGGCGTGGTATTCAAGATCGAATCGCACAATCACCCTTCGGCCATCGAGCCGTTTCAAGGGGCCGCGACGGGCGTGGGCGGCATCCACCGCGATATTTTTACCATGGGGGCTCGTCCCATCGCCGCACTCAATTCCCTTCGTTTCGGCAATCTGGAAGATGCCAAGACGCAGCATTTGTTGGCCGGCGTGGTGCATGGCATCGGCCATTATGGAAACTGTTTTGGAGTGCCAACCGTAGGGGGGGAGATCTATTTTGATGCTTGTTATCATACCAATCCCCTGGTCAATGCCATGAGTGTGGGCATTGTGCAAGCGGGCAAGACCGTTTCTGCAACGGCGGAAGGGTTGGGCAATCCCGTCCTATTCGTGGGCAGTGCCACCGGTAAGGATGGCATTGGAGGAGCTTCCTTTGCCTCGGCCGATATTACGGCGGAGAGCGTGCAGGAATTGCCCGCGGTGCAAGTGGGGGATCCGTTTCAGGAAAAGAAATTATTGGAAGCTTGTTTGGAAGTGATCGAGACCGGTGCCGTGGTGGGCATGCAGGATATGGGGGCGGCCGGTATCATATGTTCTACCGCTGAGATGAGTGCCAAAGGAGGTGTGGGGATGCGGATCGATTTGGAAAAAGTACCCACCCGTCAATCGAACATGAAAACCTGGGAGCTGCTCCTCAGCGAGAGTCAGGAGCGTATGTTGTTGGTGGCGCAACGTGGACGCGAAGCTGAGATCACGGCCATTTTTGAGAAATGGGATCTTCCTTGCTCGGTGATCGGAACGGTGACCGACGATAAACTTCTATCCTTTTACATGCATGGCGCATTGGAAGCGCAGATTCCGGCAGAGGAATTGGTATTGGGCGGGGGCGCTCCGCAATATGAGCGGGCCTACCGGGAGCCGGCCTATTTCCAACAGATCCGCGCCTTCGATGCCAACAATATTCCGGTGCCCGCTGATCTGCGGGCCGTGGCGGAGCGATTGATCACTCGTCCCACCCTCGCCTCCAAGCAATGGGTCTATCATCAATACGACAGCATGGTAGGGGCGGCCAATGCCAGCACCAATGCTCCATCCGATGCTGCGATCGTGATGATCAAACCTACGGAGAAGGCGTTGGCGGTGACCACCGATTGTAACAGCCGGTATGTGTACGCCGATCCGTATAAAGGAGCCATGATCGCGGTCAGCGAGGCTGCTCGCAACATCGTTTGCAGCGGGGGTGAGCCGTTGGGCGTAACCAACTGCCTGAATTTTGGGAATCCTTACGATCCGGAGGTCTACTATCAATTCGTGCAGGCCGTAAAGGGTATGGGCGAGGCCTGCCGTCGTTTCGAAACGCCGGTGACGGGTGGCAACGTCAGTTTTTATAATCAAAATCCCGACGGACCCGTCTATCCCACACCCACGATCGGCATGGTGGGATTGTTAAGTAGTCTCCGCGAGCGAATGACCCTGGATTTCAAGCAGGCCGATGCGCTGCTGTTTTTAGTGGGACCACAAACGGAAGACCTGGGATCTTCACAATACTTGGTAGCCTGTCATCAAATCATTCATTCGCCGGCGCCTCAATTCGATTTGGAAACGGAATTTGCGTTGCACCAAGTGGTTCGGTCCTTGATCAAGCACCAGCGGATTCGCTCGGCACACGATCTGAGTGAGGGAGGGTTGTTCCAGGCACTTTGTGAATCGGCCTTTCCGAACGGGTTGGGTTTTTCCATTTCCTTGCCACCGGCGATCCGTTCTGATGCGTTCCTGTTCGGCGAGGCGCAGAGCCGGGTCCTGGTGTCGGTCGATCCCGCTCAAAAAGATGCTTTTTTGCGCACCGTGGGTGATTTCCCCTGCGAACCGATCGGGGTGGTTACCTCCGGAGCGGTGACAGTCGATGGCACCTCTTGGGGATCCATAACCGACTGGAGAGAAAAACACGAGCAGTCCATTGCCCGGATCATGTCGGCCGAAACCACCCTTTGATCGCACGATGCAGCAAAACCAGCAGACGATACTGATCACCGGGGCGGCCGGATTCATCGGTGGCCATTTGGCACACGTGCTGGCCGGCCGAACAGAGATCCGGTTGATACTGAGCGATGATTTTGATCGGGCGGACAAGACCGAAAACTGGTCCGATCTCGAGGGCGTAACCCGGATCCCCCGTACCGAATTGATCGAGCGATTGAATGCGCAGGAGGTTTGTCCCCATTGGGTCATTCACCTCGGAGCCCGCACCGACACCACGGAGTTTGATTATTCCATCCATGAAGCCCTGAACCTGAATTTCTCCAAACAGATCTGGACGTATTGTGCGAACCGACAGATCCCCTTGATCTATGCCTCCTCGGCAGCGACCTATGGAAATGGCGAGCACGGATATGCCGATGACGTGTCGTTGCTCCCAAACCTAAAGCCCCTGAATCCGTACGGGTTGTCGAAACATCAATTCGACTGTTGGGCGATGGAACAATCCAACTTCCAACCGCCGCATTGGTACGGACTGAAATTTTTTAACGTATACGGATTTCGGGAGTCGCACAAAGGACGCATGGCCAGCATGGTCTACCACGGGTTTCAGCAGATCCGGGCGCGGGGCGTGGTTCGATTGTTCAAATCGCACCGGGCCGGGATCGCGGATGGGGAGCAGCGACGAGATTTCATTTACGTGAAGGATGTGGTTCGGGTGATCGACTGGTTGATGGGTTGCTCGGCCCCCAGCGGGATCTACAATTTGGGAACCGGTCAGGCCCGTTCTTTCAACGACCTGATCCGGGCCGTTTTTCGGGCATTGGAGCTTCCCCCGCGCATCGAGTATTTTGATATGCCGGCAGACCTGCGGGACACCTACCAATATTTCACGGAAGCCCCGATGGAGAAACTTCGGGCGGCCGGTTATCCATATGAATGCTACTCCTTAGAAGAAGGGGTGGGGGATTATGTCCGTCATCACCTGCTTCCGGCTGCTGATCGGGGGTGATTTTGCCACCGATTTTCCACAAGTCCCCCGAATCGATTTACCCGGCGGAATTTTCAACTATCTTTACACGACCCTTCGGATTTTTCCCACGCATTCGGCTGGTCATTTGCTCCTCGCAAAATCTTTTGCGCAGGAATCCTTTTTGAAATGAATCGCCCTATGGCTAAATATATTTTTGTGACCGGAGGGGTAACCTCCTCCTTGGGAAAAGGCATCATCGCTGCTTCGCTGGCCAAGTTGCTGCAAGCACGTGGTCTGCGCGTCACCATCCAAAAATTCGATCCCTATATCAACGTCGATCCCGGCACGTTGAATCCGTATGAACACGGCGAGTGCTATGTGACCGAGGATGGAGCGGAAACGGACCTGGACTTGGGGCATTACGAGCGGTTCCTGAATATTTTTACTTCACAGGCCAATAACGTCACCACCGGAAGAATTTATCAGACCGTCATAGAGCAAGAAAGACAAGGGGTTTATCTCGGTAAAACCGTACAGGTAGTACCGCATATCACCGACGAGATCAAGCGGCGCATGCGCTTGCTGGGGGAGAGCGGACAGTTCGATGTGGTGATCACCGAGATCGGTGGTACCGTGGGCGACATCGAAAGCTTGCCTTTTGTGGAATCGGTTCGGCAATTGCAATGGGAATTGCCGGAGGAAGATACCGTGGTGGTGCACTTGACCTTGATCCCTTACTTGCGCGCCGCCAAGGAGTTGAAGACCAAGCCTACGCAGCACAGTGTGCGGATGCTGAGTCAGGAAGGCGTCCATCCGGATGTGATCGTATGTCGAACCGAAAGATCCCTCTCCGCCGAGTTGCGAAAAAAGATCGCCCTGTTTTGCAACGTGCGTCTGGAAGCGGTCATTGAATCGGCCGATGCCAGCACGATCTACGAAGTGCCGTTGATGATGATGCGGGAGGGGTTGGATACGATCGTGATGAAAAAATTGCACCTGACAAGTCAACACGAACCGGATCTTTCCAAGTGGAGTGATTTTCTGCAAAAATTAAAGCATCCTAAACAGGTCGTCTCGATCGGTTTGATCGGGAAGTACATTGAATTGCAGGATGCCTATAAGTCGATCTTGGAAGCGTTCGTACATGCGGGCGCGGTGCAAGAAACGGAAGTGCGGGTCATCAACCTGCACAGTGAGCAATTGAATCCCTCCAATGTCAAGGAACAACTGGAAGGGTTGGACGGGTTGCTGGTGGCACCGGGGTTTGGTCACCGCGGCGTGGAGGGAAAGATCGAAGCCGTGCGATATGCCCGCGAGCAGGGGCTGCCTTTTTTCGGGATCTGTTTGGGTATGCAGATGGCGGCGATCGAATTTGCCCGAAACGTCCTGCATCATACACAGGCACATTCGACGGAGATGGATTCCAAGACACCCGATCCGGTGATCGATCTGATGGAGGACCAAAAACAGCTTCAATTGAAAGGTGGAACCATGCGCCTGGGCGCGTATCCTTGCCACCTCGAGTCCGGCAGCTTGGCCGAGCGTATCTATGGAACCAACCGCATCACCGAACGCCACCGCCATCGCTGGGAATTCAACAACCGCTACCTCGAGGCTTTTCAGCAGGCTGGCATGCGTGCCAGTGGGGTGAATCCGGACTCCGGTCTGGTGGAAGTCATTGAGTTGACCGATCATCCTTTCTTTATCGGCGTGCAATATCACCCCGAACTTAAGAGCACGGTGGAGAACCCACATCCCATCTTTGTACATTTTATCCGGGCCGCACGGGAACAACGGAATAAGGTTATGGCCACTCGCCCCCAAAAGGAGGCCGTAGAGTCCTGAGTCCTTTCCTATCTTTGACGCCCTCTAAAACCTGTTCATGAATTTCGACCGCAACACCGTGATCGGCTTTGTGCTGTTGGCCATCCTATTCTTTGGATATTTCTATCTGCTCAACACCGAGCAATCGGAGATGCGACAAAAACAAGCCCGGGAACAATTTGTCCGCGACTCCCTGGCGGCTGCTCAGGGACCAGCCATCGATTCGCAGCAATGGGTAAAAGATTCCCTTCGGGCCGATTCCTTGGAACGGGTCGTACAGGCCGGATCGTTTTCGCCGGCCACCGACAGCTCCGAAATCCGTTTTACCCTGGAAAATCCGGCCGTCATCGTGCATTTCACCAGTCATGGTGGCCAGGTCGAGCAAGTTGAGTTGAAGGGATATCGCGGCCTCGACAGTGGCCGGGTTCGATTGGGCGGTGCCAACGGATCTTTTTTTGGGTATCCGATCAAAACCGACAACGGCCGAACGACGGTCACCAACCAATTGGAGTTTGCCCTGGCCGATTCGGGCCGAAATCCCGACGGATCGGGCTATGTGCTGTTTCGCTTGTCCGGTTCGGATCCCACCCGCTACCTCGAGCACCGCTTCGATCTCCCGAAGGAAGGGTACCTGATCAAACAATCAATCCGGGTGCAGGGCGTGGAAGGATTGGTGGATGACCGGTCACTTCGCACACAGTGGAACTATACCGCGATTCCGCAAGAGCAAGACCTGACCTTTGAAAAACAAAATACACAGATCGGATACATCGAGAAAGAAGCATTCGATTATCATACCATCGGTAACAGCTCCGACCGAACATTTGACGGATCGGTGAATTGGGTGGGTGTTCGTCAGCGCTTTTTTCTTGGTGCCCTGATCGCCCCCAAACCATTCCAGAAAGGGGAGATCGTTTGGTCGGATACCAGTTCTACGCAGGTGGTTCAGTCCCGCTCCAGCCTCCTGTTGCCGCTGGATAGCAAGGGAGAAGCTCAATTGCAGTATTATTATGGTCCGTCGGATTACCACACCCTGAAACAATACGACCTGGGGTTGGAGCAGATCGTTAACCTGGGTCAGGGCGTGTATGCGTTTGTGAGTCCGCTCAACAAATACGTCATTCTGCCGATCTATGAGTTCTTTCGCGGGCTCACCGGCACCAACCTGGGCATTGCCATTCTGCTGCTCACCTTGTTCATTCGGGTCATGATCTCGCCGCTGACCTATTCCAGTTATTTGAGCGGCGCCAAGATGAAAGCCCTGCGTCCGGAGATCGCCAAGTTGAAGGAAAAGTTCGGCGACGATCGACAAGCTATGAGCATGGAACAGATGAAACTGTTTCGGGAAGCCGGGGTGAACCCGCTGGGCGGATGTATTCCGGCCCTGTTGCAGATCCCGATCTTCTTTGCCCTGTTCAGTTTCTTTAATTCGGAGGTGAGTTTGCGCGGGGCATCCTTCCTGTGGGCACACGACCTTTCTACGTTCGATGCACCGATCGAATTTGGTTTCAGTATCCCGCTCCTGGGGGGGCACCTCAGTTTATTCAACGTGCTGGCAGCGGCGACGAGTTTTCTGATCTCTTGGTACAGCATGAGTATGACGCCGGACCAGGATAATCCCATGCTCAAATACATGCCCTATATTTTTCCCGTGTTCCTGTTGTTCTTCTTCAATCAATTACCATCCGGACTCACCTGGTATTATACGGTGTCCAACCTGGTAACCATCGGGTTGCAGTTCATCATCCAGACTTACATCATCGATCACGACAAGATCCTGGCCAAGATCGAGGAGAATCGGAAAAAGCCCAAGACCAAATCCAAGTGGCAGGAGCGATTGGAGCAAATGCAGGATCAACAGAAAAAATTAACGGATAAGCAGAAGAAGTCGGGCAAATAAACGTGCAACCTCTTTTCCTCTTTATCCATCTGAGCCTATAAATATTCCTACCGATGCGATACGGATCTGTTCTCCTGGTTTGTTGCATCTGCCTGGTCGAGCTGGCGGCTCAACCCAGTAGTGCCCGCCGGTTGTCTGAGGCCACGCTTACCTATTCGGTGTCCATTCGCACGGCCAATGCCGAACCGCGTGCGGCCGATCTGATGGACGGAGCCTTGAATATGGTTTATTTGAAAGGGAATATGAGTCGGTCCGATCTCAACAGTTCCCTGGGTAAGCAATCAACGATCGTCGATTCCAAAACCGGTATCGCCACCGTGCTGAAAGAATATGGCGAACAACGCTATCTCATCCACCTCACACCGGAAGAGTGGAAAATTTCCAACCAAGCCTACGAGCACGTTCGCTATCAATTTACGGGGCTGACCAAACAGATCGCCGGATATACCTGTGAGCAGGCCATCGGTACCTGGGGCGATCAAAACACCTACGTCGTTTACTTCACCCGTGCCCTGCAGCCCGTGAACCACGAATTTCAATACCTGAACCGAAACTTACCGGGATTGGCCCTCGAGTACCAAGCCAAACTGGGCAATAGCGAGCTGACCTACGTGGCCACCCGGGTCGATTTCGATCCGGTGCCCCAAACGATTTTTGAATTACCCACCAGCGGGTATCGGGTCATGACGTATCAGGAAAGTAAAGCAGGCGGAAAAAGGAACTGATCGATCAATCCTTGTACGATCAAGGACGGCGCAGCGATTGGTTGCCGAGGCTGACCTTAACCTTGCCGGTCAGGATCTCTTTTTTCAACGGCATGCTGTATATGTGATGGCCCTTTTGGAGTGAAACGACGGTATTGACACGCAAGGAGGATCTTTCCTCTTTGATCACCGAGGTGCCCCGAAATTCGTAGCCCGATTTCAGTGAAAAAGTACCAGGAACATGCTCCACGCGGCTGGAGAGATTCAGTTGAGCTTTGCGTTTGGCTGATTTGCGACGACCCTCTCCCAAGGTAGCATACGCGAGCAGACCGCTGAAAAGAATCAGCAGGCCAGTAAGCCCCAGGAATATCACTCGCTTTCTCATAATGCAAAAGTATAGCTAAAAAATTATTTCGGACCAAAATTTTCCCCGCCCCGGAGCAGGATTGTTTTCAAAATCGGGAACTTTACACCCTTCGGCCCGATTATCCCCAACTGGGGATATTTAGGGAATATATACTTGCTGAAATTCAAGAACTTAAGCCAAGCTATGGGCGATTCATTCTCAGAGGATAAAGATAACCTGCAGGACCTGCTTCAGCTCTATGAGCAGCTGAGAAGCGGGGGTGGCCGGGGGTATTTGGAAGAGGACTCCTTTGAGCGGATCATCTTGCATTATCAGGATCAGGAGCAGTTCAAGAAGGCCCTGGAAGCCGCCCGTCTGGCGTTGGAGCGTTTCCCGTACTCTTCTCCGCTGAAGATCAAATTGGCCGATGTGCTGATAGCACTTCGACGGTTTCGGGAGGCCAAAGTGGTGCTGGAGGAAGCAGCGCTGCTCGACCACCGCGACATTAATCTCTACATCCTTCAAGTCGAGATCCACCTGGCCCTGCAACTTCCCCAAGAGGCCCGGTCCATTCACCAAGAGGCCTTGGGTCTATTCGAGGGGGAGGAGCGGATCGAGTTATTATTCGAATTATCCGATGTGTACGATGATTACGAGGAATATGAGCAGGTTTTTGAATGTATTCGTGACGTGCTGGAATCGGAACCGACCAACGAGGAGGCTTTGTACAAGATCTGTTTTTGGACCGATTTCACCGGACAAAACGAGGAAAGCATCCGCTTGCATCGTTCCATCTTGGAAGAGCATCCCTACAGTGAACTCGCCTGGTTCAACTTGGGGGCGGCCTACCAAGGCATCAAACTATATGAGAAGGCCATCGATGCGTATCAATACGCCATTGCCATCGAGGAAAAATTTGATTACGCCTATCGAAACATGGGCGATGCGTTGATCCGACTGCGTCGATACAAGGAAGCGTTGGAGGCCTTACAGCGGGTGACGGAGCTGACCAAACCCGAGGATGTGATCTTCGAGGCAATGGGATTTTGTTACGAACGACTTCGCCAACCGGCACAGGCCCGAAGTCAATACCGTAAAGCCGTGTACCTGAGACCGGACGACAGTTTACTGCATTACAAAATTGCAGTTACCTATCATACCGAGGGGCAATGGGAGCGGGCCATTCGACAGATCGAGACGGCCCTGAAACGCTTTCCACGACATCCCGATTACAATAAGTTGGCAGGAGAATGTCATGCTCGCTTGGGACAATGGCAGCAAGCCATCGATTACCTGGCCCTGGTGGTTCGGGCCCGACCCAAAACCTCGGCCGGTTGGGAAGCCCTGATCGTTTGTTTGTTCGAGGCAGGTCAATACGGCGAGGCATCCAAGCAAGCCACCCATGCCTATCTGGCCACCGGCGAAAAACCCCTGTTCCTCTATTACCGATCGGCCGCTTGTTTTGGCATGTCTCAATCTGCCGAGGGATTGGAATGGCTGGAAAAGGCATTGGGCGAAGCACCCAAGTTGCTGAAAAAGTTCATGGCCGTTTTCCCGCAGGCCCTGCAGCACCGGGCTTTGGTCGACCTGCTGGCGAAGTACAAACGACGTCGTTCCTTCTGACATCCCACATGTTTAGTACCTTCGGGCACCGAAAACAACCCCTATGAATTTCAATCTCACCCAAATGCCCGACCGGTTTGCCAAACCTCGTCAATCCGGTATTACCATGGTGATGGACAAAGGTCTCAGCGTAGAAGAGGCCCGAAATTTCCTGAGTGTCTCCCATCCTCACGTCGACCTGGTCAAGCTGGGATTTGGCACCTCCTTCGTTACTCCCGACCTCGAAAAGAAACTAGAAGTATACCGATCCTATGATATTCCCGTTTATTTCGGGGGCACTCTGTTTGAAGCTTTTTTGATCCGCAATCAGTTCGAGGATTACATCGCCGTCTGCCGCGAATTCGGGATCTCGTACATGGAGGTCAGCGATGGTTCCATCACCATCCCGCATGCCGAAAAATGCGGATACATCGAGAAGTTGACGAAGCACGGTACCGTGCTCAGTGAGGTCGGCAGTAAGGATGCTGCGCACATCATTCCGCCGTATAAGTGGATCGAGTTGATGCGTGCGGAATTGTCGGCCGGCTCCACCTACGTCATCGCCGAGGCCCGAGAAGCGGGTAACGTGGGCATCTATCGAGGCAGCGGGGAAGTGCGCGAGGGATTGGTGCAGGAGATCCTGACCCAGATCCCTGGCGAACGAATCCTTTGGGAGGCACCGCAGAAGGCACAGCAATTATACTTCATTGAATTGCTGGGCTGCAACGTTAATCTCGGTAACATCGCGCCAACAGAGATGATTCCGCTGGAGGCGATGCGGATCGGATTGCGGGGCGATACCTTTCATTTTTTCCTCGATAAAAAAGAGGCTTGATGCGGGTCTTTGGACTCATCGGTAATCCCCTTACACATTCTTTCTCGGGATCCTATTTCGAGAAAAAATTTCGGGCGCTGGGGCTGACTGATCATACCTACCAACTCTTTCCGCTGGAGGACCTCTCCGATTTTCCAACTTGGGTGCAACGCATCGAGGGATTGGAAGGATTGAATGTAACCATCCCCTACAAAAAATCCATTCTGCCGTTTCTCGATGAACTCCGCTTGCCGGAAGGATTGATGGCCTGCAATTGCATTCAATTCACCGAGGGTAAACGGATCGGATACAATACCGATGTGATCGGTTTTTCCGAAAGTTTGCGACCTCTGTTGAGACCCCACCACCAGCGCGCCCTGGTATTGGGACAAGGTGGGGCAGCCGAGGCGGTTCAATATGTCTTGCAACAATGGAAGATCCCCTATGTGTCGGTGGGTCGTACTGCCAAAGGTTCCGATACGATCACGTATGCGGACCTGTCCAGGCAGACCGTGGAGGATCATACCTTGATCATTCACACGACGCCGCTGGGTACTTTTCCCGATGTGGATGATTGTCCGCCGCTACCATACGAAGGCATTGGTCCCAATCATTTGCTTTACGATCTGGTGTATAATCCCACGCGAACCCTTTTCCTGGCAAAAGGCGAGGCACAAGGCGCCACGACCTGCAATGGGTGGAATATGCTGGTGCTCCAGGCGGAGGCCAGTTGGTCAATTTGGAAGGGGATGTTACGTCCGTGAAAACCGATGGGCCAGCACCGGGTCCGGTACGCGGGTCGGTTTACTCTTTTCGTAATCGAAGCAGATCATCGTGGTATGGGCCAGGGCGGTGATTGTTTCGGTGTCGCCCTCGGGACGACAGATCCGGTATTGAATGCGAAAGCCGGAGCCCGACCACTCGGGAACCGATAACTCGACTCGTAGCCGATCGCCATAGAACATTTCTTTCTTCAGCACCACGGAGAGGTCGCGCAGGATGAGTCCCACCCCCTCCATCTTCATTTCCGTATAGCCCCAGGCTCGCAGAAATTGCACGCGGGCTTCGTGCAGCAAGCCTACGATCCGGTCGTTGCCCAAATGATTGCCGTAGTTGAGATCGCCGATCCGGACGGATAGCTCACAAGAAAAAAGCACGGGCTCTTGGAAGGATAGTTCCCATTTATTCATAGTGGCAAATCTCCGAAAAGATCCCCGTTTAATTCCGCGAGTCGATCAAGGCCATCAATCCCAAAAAAGGGTCGGCCTGAAAGCCCAGTTCAGTCTGCAACACCTCCGCATGCCATTTATCTTGTTGCTGATCGCACTCGCGGCTTTGCGATTCGCCACTCAGGCAGCAGGCGAGTGCCTCCCATTTTACGGGTACGCGGATGGGTTCGCCTCCTTTGCTGGCAACCCACAGATAATCGGTGCGTAGGGCTGGCGGGGTTGCCTGATTGAATCGGCTGGAATGGGTTGGATCGACGCGTGCGGACTCGGGTTGGATCTTGATGGGTGTTTGTGTTGGTAGGACCGGCGAGGGAAGGAGCGTGTCGTATGATTGCGGTTGGATGGGATGACGTAATTCGTGTCGAGCGGTTTGTTCGGGAAGGGACGAAGGGCGCAGGACCCAAAACGTAATCCCCAAGGCCGATGCCAGCAACAGGGAAAGTTGGATCAGCCGGGAGGAGGTGATGGATCTGTTTTTTTGGCTGGCTTGGATCGCCGCCCAGGAGCTGGCTGGTGGTTGCGATTCCTCGGTTTGCAGACGGGTGCGGAGCTGTTCTCGATCGAGTTGCTCGGCGATCGTTTCCCAGTTTTTGGCGGAGGGAACATCCTCGCAGGCGTACAGTTTATGCAGAGCAGCGCGTTCCATCGCTCAATTGTTTTTTTTCAAACGTTCCTGTAGCCATTTTTTGGCTCGGGCGTATTGTGATTTACTCGTTCCTTCACTGATCCCCAATTGGTCGGCGATCTCGGCATGATTGTAGCCTTCTACGGCATACAAGTTGAAAACCGTTCGATAGCCGACCGGTAATTCCTGGATCAAGGCACTCAGCTCCTTTGCTTCGAGTTGGGTGACCCCCGTTTCCTCCAAGCGGGGTTCGTGCTGCGGTAATTCCGGGTCGAGCGAAACCAAGGGTTTGATCCGTCGGAAATGTTCTATGGCGGTGTTGACGATGATGCGTCGGGCCCAGCCTTCAAAGGAACCTTCGCGTCGGTACGTCGACAGTTTTTGGAACAATTTGATGAATCCTTCCTGTAGAATATCCTCCGCGGCCTCTCGGTCGGAGGCGTACCGCAAGCAGACGGCAAAGAGCCGGGGGGATAACCATCGATACAATTGTTCCTGTGACCGTCGGTCGTTCGCCAAACAGCCATCTAACAAGTCGTTCAAAGGCACCGGAGGGTTGCTTTCCATTACCTTGAATTTTGTGCCTGACGCAGATGGTCAATAAGTTGTTGCACCGCTTGTTGGCGGTGGCTGTATTTATTTTTTTCGATCAGGTCCATTTGGGCAAAGGATCTATCTGCGCCCTCGGGCTGGAAGATCGGGTCGTAGCCGAATCCCTGGTCACCTTGCGGCGTCGAGCGGAGGGTGCCGCGGCAGATCCCCTTGAAGAAAAGATCCTGATTGTCCCAACGCAGGCAAATGGTGGTCTGAAAAAAAGCGGAGCGGTCGCTGTGCCCCTCCAGTTCCTTTAAAACGCGTTGGATGTTGTCGGCATCGTTTCGTTGCGGACCGGCATAATGGGCGCTGTGGACCCCGGGTCGTCCGCCCAAGGCGTTTACGAAGAGTCCGCTATCCTCACTGAAGCCCGTCCCGATGCCGGTGTGCTGCAGCGCAAACTGGATCTTGGCTTGTGCATTTTGTTCCAAGGTGTCAAAGGGTTCCGGTATTTCTTGATCGAGTCCCGCTTCGCGCAGGGTCAGGATCCGTATATCGGCGGGCAGCAGCGATTGGATCTCTCGGACCTTGTGGGGATTGTTGGTGGCAAAAAGTATCTCCATGCTGGATTAGACTCCGTAGTGTGCTTTGAGTTGTTTCCACAAGATTTTTTTGTCCTCCGGTTGTTGCGACAGGTCTCGGAGCGAGCGAGTGGCGAATACCGGAGCGCCCTGGTATTGGATGGGGCCAAGGTGTTGGGTGGATTCGGTTAAGCCGAGTGGGAGCGGATCGGGTCCAAACAGCCACCAGGCAGATGGATGATAGGTCTGTTGTAAGCGCCCGGCCACCGAGCCCGTTACCGGATGGAGGTTCAGGATACCCACGTCGGCCAGATTCAACTGACAAGCTGAAAGAACACCGGTCAGAAAGCTAAGGTCTTCTTCTGCCAGAAAAGCCTGCGCCGGATCATCGATCAGGATGAGAACTTTTTTCCCGAACCCGCCCAGCAATGACCAGGATCGTGTTTCGGTCGTTGCACCCGGGGTTGGGGGAGACACCAGTTGTTGTCCGTACCAGTCTCCCAACTTGCGGGGATCGAGGTGAATATCATTGAGGGACATGGCCTTAAAAAGAAACTAATGGGTGTTCGTTTTTTTCGTTTATTTGCGCTTCAAATGTAGTGCAATATGACTGCTGCGTTGGATATTTTGGTCACCCGGGTAGCACAGAGTCGGGTAGGGGAGATGAGTTTGGAGAATATTCCTTTTGGGAAGCATTATTCTGACCACATGTTGGAGGTGGATTATGTGGATGGCCAGTGGATGCAGCCGCAGATCAAACCTTATCAGCCGTTATCGCTGGCGCCCTCGTTGGCAGCGTTGCATTATGGGCAGGCCATTTTTGAGGGCATCAAGGCCTATGCGGACGCCAACGGAAATCCCCGAATCTTTCGTCCCCTCGAAAATTTTTATCGATTCAACCTGTCGGCCGAGCGGATGCAGATGCCCCCGGTGCCGGAAGATATTTTCATGGAGGGGATGCGGCAGTTGGTTTCGTTGGACCGTGCCTGGATCCCCAGACATAAAGATCACTCGCTTTACATCCGACCGTTTATGTTCTCGACCGATGAATTGATCGGGGTACGTCCGTCGGACAACTATAAGTTTTTGATCATTCTGAGTCCCTCTGGGCCTTACTATGTCGCGCCCATGCGCATTCACGTCGAAGAGCAATACATCCGGGCCGCTCCGGGCGGGGTGGGTTATGCCAAGGCCGCTGGAAACTACGGGGCAGCGATGTATGCTACCGCACAGGCACGCAAACACGGGTACGATCAGGTGTTGT
This sequence comes from Bacteroidota bacterium, assembly GCA_005789565.1. Classification (GTDB taxonomy): domain Bacteria; phylum Bacteroidota; class Bacteroidia; order Chitinophagales; family Chitinophagaceae; genus JJ008. Next base: position 16,264 of record SXXL01000034.1, read on the forward strand.
GGATGGATGGGCTGGAGCGTAAATACGTGCAAGAGTGTGGCACGATGAATGTCTTTTTTATCATTGGCGATACGGCGATCACGCCGAGTTTGGAGCAGGGTACGATCTTGAATGGGGTGACGCGTCAATCCGTCATTACCCTGTTAAAGGAAGCCCATTTGCGGGTAGAGGAGCGTCCCCTCAGTTTGGAGGAAATCCTCGAGGCCTATGACCGCGGAGCACTCAAGGAAGTTTTTGGAACCGGCACGGCCGCCACGATCTCCCTGATCAAGGCGCTGGCTTGCCGGGGAAGGGAATTGACCTTTGCCGTAGACCAGTGGCAGTACGCTCCCCTCCTCAAGCAAAAGTTGATGGATATCCGGGAGGGCCGGCTGCCGGACGTACACGGCTGGATGATGCCGGTCGGGTGAGCTTTTTTTTGGTGATTTGGGCCCCTGCCGCTACCTTTGCCTCCCCAAAAACAAGGGATTCGAATGCCTACTATTCAACAACTGGTGAGAAAAGGACGTGAGATCATCCGGGCCAAGAGTAAATCCCGTGCCCTGGATCAATGTCCGCAACGTCGTGGAGTCTGTACCCGTGTGTATAC
>SXXL01000035.1 GCA_005789565.1 Bacteroidota bacterium
AGACGGGTGCCGGAGCCGCCGGCGAGAATAATACCTTTCATACTCGTTTAGTGAACAGGGTTTAGGGTTTAGCGCATTTTATAAATTTCGGCTCAAACTTGCATTTATTAAGTAGGAGAGCTTGGGGATTAGCCCTTCTATTGAAAGTCCACCGAAAAGAATTAATAACCATGCGAAATTTCTCTTTATATATCGTTTTTTCCTGCCAGCCTAAACACTAAACCCTGTTCCCTAAACTTTTCCTCCGTATTGCTCATCATAATACGCCTGATATTCCCCCGAGGTCACGCGCGTAAGCCAATCCCCATTGGAGAGATACCAATCAATCGTCTGCGCCAGTCCCTGCTCGAAGGTGACCGAGGGTTTCCAGCCCAGCTCTTTGTTGATCTTGCTGGCATCGATGGCGTAGCGGCGGTCGTGACCCGGGCGATCCTTCACATACGTGATCAAAACCTCACTGGTGCCGGGGGCATTACCCAACTTCTCATCCATTAATCGACATAACAATTTAACCAGATCGATATTCCTCCACTCATTGAATCCGCCAATATTATAGGTATCTCCACTGTTGCCCTCATGAAAAACCTTGTCGATGGCCGTGGCATGGTCCTTGACGAAAAGCCAGTCCCGCGTATAAAGTCCGTCGCCATACACCGGCAAGGGTTTCTTTTCGATGATGTTATTAATGAAAAGGGGGATCAGTTTTTCGGGGAAATGGTGTGGACCATAATTATTGGAACAATTACTGATAACCACGGGAAGACCATAAGTATCATGATACGCCCGTACAAAATGATCACTGGAAGCCTTGGAAGCACTGTAGGGCGAGTGCGGATCGTATTTGGTCTGCTCCGTGAAATAGCCAGTCTCTCCCAAGGCGCCGTAGACCTCGTCAGTACTCACATGATAGAAGCGGGGATTGTTTAGAGAACAGGGTTTAGTGTTTAGGTTCCAAGAATTTTTTGCTTGATTTAAAAGATTCACGGTTCCGATCACATTCGTATACACGAAATCGAGCGGGGAATGAATGGAGCGATCGACATGGCTTTCTGCGGCCAAGTGTATAACACCATCGGGTTGATATTGATCAAAAACACGCTTGAGCTCATCCGCATCAAGAATATTTACTTTTTCGAAAACATAATTAGGCTGTTGATCGATGTCGCTTAAATTCTCCAGGTTACCAGCGTAGGTCAGTGCATCCAGATTGACAATGCGGTAATCAGGGTATTTGGTCACGAAGAGTCGGACTACATGCGAGCCGATGAATCCTGCTCCGCCAGTAATGAGTATCGTTCGTTTGAAATTCATGGTATAAATCTGTTTAACCACCGCTCATCCACTTGATGGTTCTTTTAAGTCCCTCCTCCACTCCCACACGCACCTCGTATCCCAACAATCGCTTTGCCTTGGAGATATCGGCCAGCGAATGCTTCACATCGCCCTCTCGTTCCGGTCCAAAAACGGCTCCGGGGATAGGTGTGGTAGTCAGAGAGGTCGCTAAGATATTGTATAATTCCAACAGAGTCATTTGTTGGCCGCAGGCAATGTTGTAGACCTGGTTGACCGCTTCCGGGTTCTCGGTGAATAGTGCGAGCAGATTAGCCTGAACGGCATTTTCGATGTAGGTAAAGTCGCGGCTATGGGAACCGTCGCCGTTGATGGTGGCGGGCTTTCCTTCGAGGAGGGACTTGGCAAATAAGGGAATTACCGCGGCGTATGGTCCGCCGGGGTCTTGCCTTGGACCAAACACATTGAAATAGCGAAGTCCGATCGTTTGCAGCCCATAAGCCATTGCAAACACGCTGGCATACAATTCATTTGCTCTTTTAGAAACGGCATAAGGTGATAATGGCGTACCGATCTTATCTTCTTGTTTGGGAAGTCCGGGGTGATCCCCGTACGTCGAGGAACTGGTGGCAAAAACAATGCGTTTGATACTTGCTTGTTTAGCAGCGACAAATACATTCAGCGTTCCAGTAATATTTACTGCACTGGTTGTGAGTGGATCCTGAATGGATCGAGCAACAGAACCCAAAGCTGCCTGGTGACAGATAAGATCCATACCCTCCGCCGCGCGTTTGCAAACTTCAAAGTCCCGGATATCGCCCTGAATGAATTCAACGTTCGGGAGGTCAATCAGGCGTTCGATGTTTCGTAGGGAGCCGGTCGCCAGATTATCGAGTAAACGGACCTTCCCCACCCGCTCGTCGCGGGCTAAGGCCTCGGCGAGATGCGATCCGATGAAACCGGCACCCCCGGTGAGCAGTATGTTTTTTTTAGATGACAATGAAAGATGGTTTAAAGATAGTTGTAAGTCGTTTAATAGTTATTCTACAGTTGAGGCAGATTGATGAAGGCGAAGTGAATCGGAGCGTTTTAACCCCACCACCTGGTCCACCATTTCTTGAATCCGTCGAAAGGCCCTTTGGGTTTTTTCTCCTCCTCGAAATAACCACTTCCATATACGTATCCTTGTCCGTACCCATATCCGTATCCATAGCCATAACGGCCATTTCCATAAGAACCGTATCCGGCGCGTAATTGTACGTCGTTCAAGAGGATCGATAGATTGGGCAGTCGTTTTTGCTGATAAAACTCGTCGATCAGGACCAACTGCTTTTTGAAACTATAGCCTTGACGGGCCACATAAACGGTACTATCGGCATACTTGCCAAGTGTGATCGCATCACTGACCATGCCAACCGGCGCCGTGTCGATGATCACGACGTCGTAATGGGATTGTAGATAGTGAATCAGGTCATCCATGCGGCTATCTAATAGGATTTCGGAGGGATTGGGCGGCACCGGACCACAACCGAGTACAAAAAGATTTTCAACCCCTTTAACGGAACGTATCATCGAATCGATGTCTGTAATTTTTCCCACCAAGAAATTCGAGATGCCGATCCCTTTTTCCATACCCAAGTCGCTAATAACCTTGGGTTTTCGGATATCAAATTCGAGCAGGATGGTCCGTTTGCCGGTCAACGCGTGAACCGCGGCGAGATTGGTGGAAATAAATGTCTTCCCCTCGCCGCTTAAGGTAGAGGTGACCAAAATAGTTGCTTTCTCCTTTTTCGACAGAAAATATTGCAAGTTGGAGCGGATGATCCGAAATTGCTCTGCAATCATTTTTCGATTGTTCTTGCTCACCACTAATTTATCGCCCGAAAAAGAGTGACCGATCTCACCAATGACAGGTGTCTGGGTATATCGCTCAATGTCGAACCGGCTCAATATTTTATCATTGAATAATTCAGAACCGAAAATGAAAACAGCGGGGATTGCCAGACCTACTAAAAGGGCCACCAATTGAATGGAACGACGGTTGGGTGATACGGGCTCCACCGGCACACGAGCTTGCTCCACCACCGCGGAACTGCTGACCGTGGAAGCACGACTGATGGCCGTTTCTTCTTTTTTCTCAATGAAAAGCTTGTATAGGGCCTGATACGATTCCACCTGTCGTTTGATCTCAGCTAATTCTTTGATCCGGAAGGGGAGATCATTCAGTTTGGCCTGTCCTTGCTGACCACGAACCCGGGCATCCACCATGATTTTATTTCCCGTGGTTTGGATGTTTTTAAGATTTTCCCGAATGCTCAACCGAACCCGTTCCAATTGTGACTCTACCTCCTTGACGCTGGGATTTTCAACCGGCACTTTGCTATCCACCAACATTTGTCGTTGAAACTGCAGTTGATTATACGATCCGACCAGCCCTCCGAGGATCGGGTCAGCAATACCCATTGTGGAGGGCACGACCATTTTTGAAAATTCATTTTTCTTGTCGGCCAAATAATCATCCAGCATGGATACAAATCCCAATTGCAAACCTTGTTCTTCCAATTGCTTATCCGACTCGATCACTTTGTCCGTAAATGCCCCAATCTGTGATTCCGGATCGATGATGTTGTATCGGATTTGGTAATCCAGGTAAAGGTTTTGAACACTGTCGAGTCGTCGACCGATATCTGTGAGCCGATCTTCCGCGAATTTCATTATCTGATCGGAAGAGAGTTTTTTCTGCTCAATACTGTATTGCCCATAATTCTCCATCAGACCGTTCAATACATCGGCGCAAAGTTCCGGACTGGTCAGTTTGATGGTAAGCGTCAAGATATCATTCCCGCCGGGACGAGGTGCCACATTGATATTGGATGCCAGTGCAGAAGCCATTTCCCGCGGCGCAATCCAATCTACCCGGTAGGTATTTCCCACATTACCCCCCCTGTTCCTCAACAACATAAATTGACCCCGAGGAGTATTAAAGGATTGTCCGTAAGCAATAGGCTGCGGAACCCCCTCTATTTGCACGGCTTTATTCGAGATCACTTTTACAGACAAGGAGAAGGGAGTGGTCGTGTCGGGTAAATTCTCTGTAACCAATCGAAAAGGAGAAAGCGTGTGAATATTAATCGTTCGGATATTGCCCAATACATAATAGCTCCAGGAAAGATCATATTGTTTCACGACCCGCTCCATGAGGGAGGATGATTTCAGGATCTCCATCTCGGTAGAGATATTACTGGCAGCGTTGCTGGTAAAAAGTTCACTGAACTTATCGCCCCGTCCCCCGAGCGATTTCTCACTCTTGATCAGTATCGCACCGTTGGAGCTATACAACGGATCGGTGTAGCGCAAATACACATAGGCAACGATAAGGGAAATGGCCACGGATACCACAAAAAGTGGCATGAAGCGGATGTATTTAAAGAAAAGATCCCGCAGACTCAGCGAGGACAATTCACTGCGAACATCCTGTTGAATCGTACCGTTGGTTGATTCTATTGTCTGATTGTTCATGATAAGTATGAAATAATTACTTGATCACCAAGCTGGCGATTGCGATCGCAGCCGTCAGCAAGGTGAATGCAAATCCCACGCGCTGGTTGATCCGGTTCTGTTCCATTTCCCGATAACGCATGGCCGTTGGTTCAATGAGCAATACATCATTTTGCCTGAGGTAATAGTATTCAGAGTTGTAAAAATCGGCTTGGGTGAGGTCCACATAACCCACCGTACGTTTTCCATCTTGCTCCCGGATCACGCGAATATTGTCTCGCCGCCCGCCGTCCGGAATTCCCCCCATCTGTGCTACCGCCTCCAGAATCGTAAGTCGTTCGGTGTTGACGGAAAGAGATTGCCCCACTCCTCCTACACCCAACACATTGACCCGGAAATTCATAAAGCGAACCTTTACGGTGGGGTCGGTTAACAGTTCGACGGGACTGACCAGCTTCCGGCGAACCACCTCCGACAATTCATTTCGAGTGAGTCCGCCCGCCTGTATCCGCCCAAGCTGATGGTGTTCAATATACCCGTCCTTATCCACCAAGTAGCCAAATGTGTTGGCAGTGCCTCCTGCTGCTCCGCCTCCCATCTGTTGATTATATAACTGATCCGATTTACCCGGCTGTGTACTCTTGCTCGAAATCTCGATGGTGATCAAGTCGTTGGGCTGGATCTTCAATTCCGCAACCGGTACAGATTGACTGATGATCGTGGAATCGGGGGCGTTCTGCAAATAAAAAGGGATCTGCCGCTGAATGGTGCAAGCATGGAGAAGTACCATGCCCATCAGGGCAAACAACAACTTGGAGGTGAATTGCATAGTCATATGTTTTGACAAAAGAGGGGTTAGTCCTTCGTAGTCACGGGACGAAGCTTCGCACGATCCATATAAGCCACCAACGTATACCCCAAACTTTCGATCCGCACCTTGGCTTTTCTCTTCCTGACCTCCAGTACCCTGGCGTTTTGTCCCATGAAAGTACCGGATCGTATCACTACCCGTTGATCGGGTTCCAATGCCATGGGCACCAACTCAACCTCCTCGTGTTCATCCAGAAACCGTCTGATGGCGGCGATCTCTTTGTCGCGAATCTGGGCAGGCTTGCCATTCCAATAAATGAAATTAACAGCCCCGTTGGTGAGGCGAACCTCCGTGCGCTCGGCCTCCGTAACATGCACGAAAACATAGGACTTGAACAACGGCTCCTCGACGACTTTAACCCGGTCGCTCCATTTTCGACGTATTTTGTTCAGCGGGCAATACGAGACAATGCCCTTCTCCGTCAATAGAGAATGCACCTTCTTCTCCCAACGCGGACGCGTATAAAGGGCCAACCATTTTTTCGCAGGTAGCATAGGAATAGACATGGCTTCGCCTAGCCAGTCCCAGAATTTTAGTGTAAAAACGTGATTTTCAGGCAATTAAATAGAGCCTGCTCAATATATCACGAATATAACTTATTTTTTTATTTTTTAATAAATATTCTGGAAGTGGATTCTTTATGTATAAGATTGATTCTCTAGGTGTTGACCTTTCCTACCCTCAAGCTCCTATGCACAGGAGCTCCTCCCAACGGGTCGTAAAGCGACTGCTTCGTAGTTGTTGTTTCATTTGCCAGTGTCGTTTGGTACCGCAAGCACCGAAAACAAGTAGTTCGTCGCGCTGACTGAAATTAATGTTATCGATGACCTTCATCAGGTCTCGATGGTCGGCAGGCGGTTCAAAAAATAAATTCGACTGACAAGCATCAGCCGGAACGATCCCGCCCAATAACACACCCGCTTTTTTGTAGACCGAACCGCGTCGATACAATTGTTCGGCCAGCATCACGGCCGCTTGGATCAACTGTTGCGTATCGTTGGTCGCTACCGGCAATCGGGTGTGAGTACTGCTCACCTCACCACGCCATCCACCTTCTTCGTCGGATTGTTTTCGGATCAAAAACACCTGTACGGTATCGGCGGCAGAATGTTGTCGTCGCAATTTCTCGGCGGTGCGGGTGGCATAACTGGCCACGGCCTCGCGGATGTCACTCCGTTCGGTTATCGGCACCCCGAACATGCGGGTGGTGGCGATCATTTGTTTTTGGACCAACTCTTCCTTGAGTTCGATGCAAGGTTCGCCGCGCAGTTCGCGTACGAGCCGAAGTCCGACCACACCCCCCATCTCCCGATACACCCAGGCATCAGGCAGATTCGCGAGATCCCAAGCACTCGTATAGCCGCGGGCATATAATTTTCGGGCATAAGCCCTGCCCACACCCCAGACCTCTTCCAATCGGGTTTGCTTCAGGGCACGGGTACGCTCTGATTCCGTTTGCAACAGCCATACGCAACCACTTCGGACCTTGTCTTTTTTAGCCAGACGATTCGCGAGTTTGGCCAGTGTCTTAGTCGGGGCTACGCCGACGGAAACGGGAATACCGGTCCATTTTTCCACCCGTACCCGCATCTCCCGGGCGGTGCGCTCGAGTTGCTCCGGATCAACGTTAGAGAGATCCACAAAGGCTTCATCCACCGAATACACTTCTACTTGTTCCTCCCCGGCAAATTTTCGCAAGGTTTCCATGACGCGCCAGCTGAGATCCCCATACAAATTATAATTCGAGGAGAATACGGCCACATCATGCTGATGAATGACCGAACGAGCCTCAAAGAACGGAACACCCATGGCGATGCCGAGTTTCTTGGCCTCGTCGCTGCGGGCAACCACACAGCCATCGTTGTTGCTGAGCACAACGACAGGATGGTACCGAAGACGAGGCTGAAACAACCGCTCGCAGGAACAATAGAAACTGTTACAATCAACAATGGCTTTCATATCAGCGAGTGGATCACGTAAGTCACTACCCCCCAGAGCGCGAAATCGCTGAACTCCGAGAGATTGATCGGTTTATATCGATTGTTCTCCGGTATCAGAAACGCCGAGGAAAAATTCTGATGATAACGCCGTACCAGCAACTCGCCGTTGAGGATGGCCACGATCACTTTTCCGTTGCTGAGTTTGATCGACCGGTCAACGATGAGCACATCTCCGTCAAAAATGCCAGCCTCCCGCATGGCATCGCCTTTCATCCGAAAGAAATACGTGGCGGGTTTGTTGCGGATGAGTTGCTCATTGAGATCGATGCCGCGCTCGGAATAATCATCGGCCGCCGCCCCAAAACCCGTGGCGTTGGCGGTCTTGACCTGCTGTTGCGTAAAATCCTTCGTGCCCCGATAGGTGGGCTTGGAGTACTTGTCCCGTTCCATATGATTTTTACGCTAAGCTAATTATTTTAGTAATTATTTGCTAATTTTGTTAGTCCGCCTTCGGCGGACAGCGGACAATACTACAGCGGACTACGACCATAAAAGTCTAAATTCGACCAATCAACATTCCCAATCACTATGCGATCATATGCACTGGATGTTTTTCGCGGGGCGACGGTCTGTCTGATGATCTTGGTAAACAACCCCGGTAGCTGGGGCCACATCTACGACCCGCTGGAGCATGCTCCCTGGCATGGACTAACGCCCACCGACCTGGTGTTCCCGTTCTTTCTATTCGCCGTCGGAAACGCCATGAGCTTTGTGATTCCCCGGCTACAGCAAGAAGGCGATGCGGCGTTCTGGAAAAAAGTTATCAAGCGCTCGCTGATCATCTTCGGGGTCGGACTCTTCCTGAACTGGTGGCCGTTTGTCACCGAGGTGAATCGATTGGTCGAGGGTACCACCGAACTACAGAGAGTAACCATCTTCAAAAGCTTTACGTGGATCGACATCGCCAAAAATGAAGCGGGAGATATTGTTGAAACCATAAAAGGCGTACGGATCATGGGGGTATTGCAACGCATTGCCATCTGTTACCTGTTCGCGTCGATCCTCATTTACTATGGAGGTCCCCGTAAAGGCTTTCTGGCCGCCGCCATTTTACTGTTGGGATACTGGGCTGCCTGTCTGATCGGCAATCCCATTGATCCTTATAGTCTCAACGGATGGTTCGGCACATCGATCGATTTGAATATTTTGGGAGTTTCACATGTTTACAAAGGAGAGGGTATCCCCTTCGATCCGGAAGGATTACTCAGCACTCCGGCCGCGATCGCTCAAGTTATCTTTGGTTATTTGGTAGGCAATTATGTACGCGAGGGATTGGCGCAGCCCGAAGGGATGTATCGAATGCTGAGTGGATTGTTCACTATAGGAGTAGGCATGTTGGTAGCGGGATATTGCTGGGACCTTGTTTTCCCGATCAATAAAAAAATATGGACCAGCTCCTACACTGTTTATACAAGCGGATTGGCGATCCTGACGCTGGCGACAATGATCTACGCGATCGATGGAAAGAAGATGCGGGGCGGATTGCTTAGCTTCTTCGATGTATTTGGTAAAAATGCCTTGTTTGTTTTTGCGCTGAGTGCTTTTTTGCCAAAGGGACTGGCCCTGCTCAAATTGGGAAAAGGTGTCAATCCCTGGAACTGGCTCTATAAAAAAGTGCTGATACACGTCCCCGGTGCCCCGGAAAACGGTTCTCTTTTATACGCCCTTTGCGTGATCACATTTATGTGGGCGATCTGTTGGTGGATGGATCGGAAGAAGATTTATGTGAAGGTGTAGTCCGCGAGGCGGACTGTCGGCCGACCACAGTCCACCGACCGACCTTGCCAGCCGGAGCCTTGGCGTAGGCTGGTGTCGTTCGAGAAGTGATTATGAGTTGAGAAACAGCGGACCGCGAACGGCCGTCAGCGGACTATCTCTTAAAATTCCCTCCGGGTCGTCCTCCGGATCTTCCTCCGGGTCGTCCTCCGGGTTTCCCGCCACCGCGTGGGTTTCGGGATCTGCGTTCCATAGGAGCGTACGTGGGTACCTCGCCCAATTCGGCGGGCACCGGTAATTTGTCTACTTCTTTTTGGATCAATCGCTCAATGGCGGCGAATTTTCGCTGATCGGCTTCTGTGATTAGGGTCAAGGCCGTACCCGTGGCTTCGGCCCGAGCCGTTCGGCCAATGCGGTGTACATAATCCTCTCCGTCATCGGGCACATCATAGTTGATCACCAGATCGATGGTGTCGATGTCGATACCCCTGCTTAAAATATCGGTTGCCACCAGCAGGGGAATACGCCCGCCGGCAAACGCGCTCAATACATTTTCCCGTTCGGCTTGTTCCAGATCGCTGTGGATCTCCTCAACATTGAATTTTAATTTCTTGAGATCCCGGGTAAGTTGCTTGACGGTATGCTTTCGGCTGCAGAAGATCAACGCATTCTTATACGGCGTGTTTTTCAGTACGTGGGCGATCAGGGGATTTTTTTGAGGCTCGTACACCACATAAGCGCCTTGGCGGATCTTGTCCGGGGGACGAGAGATCGCGATATTCACCTCCACCGGTTCGTGAAGGATCTTGCGTGCCAGCTGACGGATCTTCTCCGGCATGGTAGCAGAGAAAAGCAGATTCTGTCGCTTCGCCGGCAGATGCTGAATGATCTTGTTAATATCATCCTGAAATCCCATATCCAGCATCCGGTCGGCCTCATCC
>SXXL01000036.1 GCA_005789565.1 Bacteroidota bacterium
GTTGCAGGAGCTCCATTTTACTTCCGCACCCAGGGCCACGAGGGTTTCAATGAGTACGGCGGTTTGGATGGTCATGTGCAAGCAACCGGCTACCCGGGCACCTTTCAGGGGTTGCGATGCGCCATATTCCGAGCGGATGGCCATCAGTCCGGGCATTTCAGCCTCGGCGAGGCGGATCTCTTTGCGGCCCCATTCGGCAAGGGAGATATCGGCTACTTTATACGGGAGACTGAAATCGATCTGTACAGTTTGAGTAGACATATGATTTTTGTTTGGTTTGTCGGCCGCAAAGGTAAAGGATAGATCTATACAAACCCGTATTCGTTCAAGGGTTACTAAACCGACCGGCCCATGATATAATCATTCATCCAAAAGCCGTTTCCAATGTCAAAATTGGCTTCCCGGAGGACCTCAAATCCCATCTTCCGATAAAAGCCGACGGCCGGGTTGGTTCGGTTCACTTGGAGTTCGAGATGGGTGGGACCGTTCTGTCGGATCCGTTGCAAAACGTTTTCCACTAACATCTTTCCCAGCCCTTTCCCGTGGGTCTCCACCCGCACATAGAGTTTTTCCAGTTTCCATTGGGTGTCCGATAGCGGGCGATAGGCTGCAAAGCCAAGGGCTTCATCCGAATCGTTTTCGACCAACAGGAATTGATGTCCCTCCTGCATTTGCTGCTGAAGTGATTCGGGGCTGTACATCCAGTCCAGCATATATTCCAACTGCGCCCGGGTGATCATCGTAGCATAGGCCTTCGGCCAGATGTCGTGGGCGAGGGATCGGATGGTGTGGATGTCTGGCGGACCGGCTGGTCGTATGGAACGGCTCATTTCTCTTTTCGTAATTGGGCGGCGCTTCGCGGCGTGGTATCCTTGCGATCGGGGGGCAACTTGGGGTCTGATCGTTCGTTGGGTTGCTGTTCCTCATAATCCTCGGCAGTGCCCACGCCGGTATTCTCTCCGGTGGCACCGGGCAGGGGGTCTGTATCGCTGATGAGGATATCGGCCGGACTTATTTGGGTGCCGAGGTTCTCGGGCACCAGAAACCGTGCAGTTTTTTCAATACCGGTTCGGGAGTCGGACAGCACTTTCCCAAAGAAATACTCACAGATGGGACGGGCCATGCGTGATCCGTCGCCTTGGTTTTTGATGAACCGGTCATCAAACCCGACCCAGGCACCCACCAGCAGTTGGGGGGTGAATCCGATGAACCAGGCATCGGCATTGTCGTTGGTGGTGCCGGTTTTTCCTCCCATTTCCAAGGCGCCTACGCGGGCGCGCATGCCGGCAGCCGTTCCTTTATCCACCGCCCCTTGCATCACGATCGACATGGTATAGGCCGTGGCTTCACTCACCACTTCCTTTCGGTCGGCCAGGTAATCGATCTCCTTGAGTATGCGTCCGTTTCGGTCCTCAATTCGGAAGATAGAGCGGGGTTTGATCGAGAAGCCCCTTCCGGCAAAAATGGTATAGCCCCATAACATCTCATAGAGGGATAGATCGCAGGACCCGAGACAAATGGAAGGATAAGGAGTGATGGGGGTGGGGATATTCAGCCGTCCCAAAAAATCGGCAAAGGCTTCGGGCCCCACTTGTTTCATGATATATGCCGTGGCACAGTTTTTCGAATAGGCCAGGGCATTGGCCAAGGTGATGGATCCGCCACCGCACTCCCGCTGGGCAGGCACCCAACCGGAGCCCGGAAAAAATTGGGCTACGTTCTCGATCTCGCTCTCCGGTCGAAAACCTCTTTCCTCTATGGCTTGCGTGTAGAGCAAGGGCTTGATGGTGGAGCCGACTTGACGTTGGGTCTTGATATTGACGTGGTCGTATTTATATCGTTGGAAATGGATACCACCTACCCAGGCACGGACCGCACCCGTGACCGGGTCCATCGCCAGAAAGCCGGCTTGTTCCATTTGTTTGTGGTACTTGATGGAATCGATCGGACTCATCAACGTATCGGTCTCTCGTTTTTCATTCCAGGAAAAGACCCGCATGGGAACTTTTTTCTGGAAGGCCACCTTGATCTCGGATTCGCTGTAGCCATCTTCTTCGAGGTTTCGCCAACGATCTGAATCGCGCATCGCCCTTTCCAGAATGGATGCTTTGTCCTTCCAGATCGATCCATTTCGAACCGATGGGCGATTGTTCACCGATTGTTGCAATTGCGTCATTTGTCGGGCTACGCCCTCTTCGGCGTATTGTTGCATCCGCAGATCGATGGTGGTATAGATGCGAAGTCCGTCTTTGTAAATATTATACTCCTCCCCATCGGGCCGTTTGATGTCTTGGAGCATTTCGCGGATCTCCTCTTTCAGGATCTCGCGGAAATAGGGTGCATCGCCGGTATTCTCGTCCAGTTTGCGATAATTAAGGGTAATGGGCAGGGCCTTCAACCGTTCGGCTTCGGCTGCATTGATCTTTCCGTTGACTTCCATTTGCCCCAACACCACATTTCTTCTTCTCAGTGCCGCGGCCGGATTGCGAATGGGATTGTAGAGGGTGTTCCCTTTCAGCAGTCCGATCAGCAAGGCCGCTTCCTCCGCTTGAAGTCCGATCGGTTCTTTTTGAAAGAAGGTCAGTGAGGCGTTTCGAATGCCATACAGGTTGTTCCCGAACGGAACCGCGTTGAGGTAAAGGGTGAGGATCTCTTCCTTCGAAAAATTTCGCTCCAGCCGAACGGCTATGATCCACTCCTTCATTTTCTCCACGACCCGCCAAGCTTTGTTCTTGCTGCCTTGTGTCAACAGGGCTTTTGCCAATTGCTGCGTGATGGTGCTGCCGCCCCCTTCGGTGCCCAGGGTGAACAGGGCTCGGAGGGTGGACTTAAAATCGATTCCGTTGTGGCTATAAAAACGTTCATCTTCCGTTGCCACCAACGCATCGATCACCTGAGGCGAAATATCCCGGTAGCGAACCGGGGTGCGGTTGCCTCGCTCGGTGTAATATTTGCCCATCAGCGTACCATCGGTCGCATAAACCTCCGAGGCTTGTACAATGTCCGGGTTTTCTAACTCGGCCAAGGAAGGCATGTAGCCAAATACGCCCCAATTGGCCAGGAGGATGAACAAAGCCAGCAGTAAAAAACCGATCCCGAAACTTTTCCAGAACAATCGATTCCAGGGGTGGGCGGCAGTGGCTTTCGGGGGAGCAGATTTCATGCGATCTCAAAATTACTGTATCGGACGTACTATTCCGGAAAATAGAGGGCCCCTGCGTCAACGAAACAGATCGGGGTATTCGCCGAGCATAAAATTCTCGTACGCCTCGAAGCTGCCCGCGGACTTCACCCGATCGAGGTTCTCCGAGTCGATGATACTAAAGCGATAGCGGGTGACACTGAGCCAAGAAAAGATCTCGGAGGGCGCCACGCGTCTCATTTCTTTGAGGTAGACACCGGCCGCGTCTGCCTGGGCAAAAGGCCGGATCAGCAACAGTTGTTGTTTATCGCTCAGCTTGAACAATTCGATCTCAAAGGGGGTGTTGTAATACTGCACCCGGTTGTAGCGGAAGACGGAATTCTTTGCTTCATTGGCAAACACCTGATCCACTTCCTGTAATATCACCACGACCTGATGGGGTTTACCGGGTCGGTAGACATAAGGTGATCGGTTGCGATGAATACGAGTACTATCGGTTCCACTACTGTCGGTGCGGGGCTGCGCGGCAGCTGGTATCGATGCAACGGGTGGGGCCGAGGGGGGGCGTCCGCTCACGGTGGGCGCAGCTTCGGTTTGAGTCGACGAGTAGTTTCGCAATTCCTGTTCGATGCTATCGCGACGAACCAGCACCCGGATCAGGGTTTCGGCTTTGGCTGCGAGGGGAGAGGACTGAAAATGTTGTATGATATGATTCAGCCGGTCGATGGCCAGGCTGTCGGATCGTTGTTGGATGCGGTATACGGCCTCTACGTACAGTAATTGAGGGGTCCAGTAATGTTTTCCGTACAGCGAGTCGGCTTGCTTTTTCAAGGCTATGGCCTCGGCATACTGACCGCTGAGAAAGCGATCGTATATCGATTGGTAAAAGTTGGTCGCTTGCCTCTTTTTTTCGGCTACCGGATCTTTTCCGGATAACACCAATTGGGTCTTTTCCGAGGCGGGAAAATCTTTTTCCAACATCTGTCGGATCGTTTGGGCCTTGGTGGTGTCTTGGTTTTTTCGGTAGCAATAATAGAGCAGGAAAAGGGCCTCGTCCATAGGTTGAAAGGCCGGATATCGGTCGCGAAGCAGCTCCAGTGCCCTGGTACCATTGGCACAATCTTCCAGGCGTTGAACGTAGGCTTTACCGAGTATGAACCAGGCTTGTTGCAGGGAATCGTGCAGCGGTACTTGTTGTTCGGGTAGCAGCGGCAGCTTTGAATAGAGGGATTCGAAACTGAGTTCATTGTCGGCGGGCGGCGTTTGTCCGGCACCACCTGCATTTCCGCCGCCGGTGGGTTGTTGCCGGGCAATGTTGATCGCCGCGATCCGTCGCCATTGATCCACGTTGGGGCGATTGCCCCAGCGCGCTTGGAACTCGGCTACGCCCCGCGACCGGGAGTTGGCGTTGTAGAAATACCAATCGCCTTTGGTGTCATTTCCGGCCCCAAATACGGTGGTGCCGCCGCCGCCACCCAGGCTGGTTTGTCCGCTGTCGTCTTTGAGTCCCTGTTTGCGACGAAGTTCCTTGACCAGCTTGCGGATGAATTCTTTTCGTGCTTCTTCCGGCAGGGCGACGATGCGCAGAATACTGTCTTGCCGTTCGATGATCTCGAGTTGCGTGGCGAGTATGCCAAGGGCATCCTTCCACTGGCGGATCGAATCGGGGTTAAGAAGTTTGGGGTCGTCCAGTTTGATGCTGTCGTAAAAATTGTAGGCTTGTCGATATTGTTTTTGTTCCAGGCAGAGCCGGGCCAGTTGTACAAAGGCCTGGTTGCGTTGGGAGGGATTATTGGAGGGCACTTGCAGACTGCTCATCAGCAATTCCTGGGTAGCGGCTCGGTCGCCGGTTTGCCATTGCATTTGTGCGGCCATGTAGTAGATGATGTCTCGGTAATCGGCGTACTTATCACGCTTGGCCATTTGCCTTAGGTCGCGAATGTTATTGGCGATCACGTCCTGCGTTCCATCTCGGTTGGTTCGGATCGATCCCAGTCGGGCATAGATCTCCAAGATGGGATTGGTGGTGCGCGGGATACATCGACGATAGAATTTTTCAGCTTCGCTCCACTTCCCGCTGCGCTCGTACAATTGTCCCAATAAATATTCCCAGCGAGCCCGTTCATTTGGGTCGTTCGCTTGATCCAGGGCCAGACTCAAGTGTTTGGCGGTGCTGTCCCATTGTTGTTGTTGATAGTACAACCAGGCTTGTGCTTCATGCAAGTCCAACGAAAGTCGTTCCGGAAAAGCCGGATCTCGTCGCAGGGCCTCGATCAGGCTGGCAGCCTCGGCGAGTTTGTCCTGTGCGATGAAATTTCGGATCTGCCAAAGGAAGGCATCGTTTCGGCGTGGGGGTGTTTTGGAAAATAGCTTTTGCAGCCGTCCCTCTTTTTCGGGTGTGGAGATGCTCAGGGCATTGTTGCCGTCTCGCGCGCTGCCGATGGTTTTGATGTAACCATCTTTCTCGCGTGGGGCATAGGCTTGGTTGATGAATTGAAAGAGGATGCGGGCCGAATCAAATTTGCGTTGAAAATAATATGCGGCACCCCAGAGCAGATAGAGATCGTCCGTCCAATCGTTTCGCAGGTCATGCAGCACCACACCCGAGTTGCTTTTCCAAATGATGGAGTCCAGCTGCACGGCATCTTCCGCCGTTTTTTCCAGGGTGTATGGGTAGAAGGGCAGGAGTTTGGTGTAGTCATCTTGAAAGGCCTGTTTGGCCCGGTCGATCACCTCATTGAGCTTTTGGGAGGCATTGAAAAAATAGTTGTATCGGGTGACGGTGTTTTGCAGCATACGCTGCGGCAACCGGATCTTTTGGTCCGGGGTCCGTTCGCTGCGCAGCAACCGGTCCTCGTACTCCTTCGGCTTTTCCAGTTTGATCTCATAGGCCACTTGCGCATGAGAAACCCCGGTGGTCAGGGCGACCCACAGCAGCAGAGACCGTAGTGGCAGGCGGTGAAACATGTCGGTCGACTAATAACTCCTTTTTGACGGATTTAGTATGTGCTGCTACCGCTAAAAAAGCCGCTCCCGGAGGCCTGTTTAATAGCAAGGTGGCAACCCCGGCGAAATTACCCCTTTTGGGCACAAGGTCCGCTGCCGGAAAAGGTTGATTTTCCTATCTTTATACAAAGGCTTTCATGATCAAGTTGGATACCGCCTCGGCTTGGAAAAGGTTTCAGAACCGCTACCGGATGGTGGTCATGAACGATGACACCTACGAGGAGCTGACCAGTTTTCGGCTCACCCGTGGAACGGTTTATGTGGGCATGAGCATGGTGTTTGTGCTCTTGGTAGGGTTGACCACGGCCCTCATCGTATTCACGCCGCTGAAATATTATATACCCGGGGCAGGGGATAACTACCGGTCGGTGCGCCAGCTTCGTCAATTACAGTTCCGGGTCGATTCACTCGAACGACAGGATGCGTACAAGGCGCAATACATTTTGGGATTGAAGAAAGTCCTCTCCGGCTCCAGTGCCGCGCCCTTGGATACGACCGCCCTTCAAATTCCCGCCCCGGAAATTATCACCGACTAAAAAAATATCATTATGTTCACCTCGAAAAACAAATCTGAAACTATGGCCTCCATTCCGGCTTCCTCTCCATCAGCTACCCTGATCGGAGCGGGAACAACCCTTAAGGGCGACATACACAGCCAGCAAGACCTGCGCATCGACGGAACCGTGATCGGAAATATCAAGAGTTCCTCGAAGATCATCATCGGACAGGGCGGCGTGGTCGAAGGCGACCTCGACAGCACACAATGCGACGTGAACGGTAAAGTCAACGGCAACATCCGTTGCCGCGAGTTGCTTCAGCTTCGGGGCGAATCGGCCGTAACCGGAAACTTGTATGCCGGCAAGTTGCAAATTGAGCCCAGTGCCACGTTCAACGGACAATGTCATATGGGCGCCAACATCGTGGAGATGGGAAGCAATGAACAAGCCAGCTCGGCCGTCATCTGATAATCGCTCGCCTTGGCGTTATGTGGGACTGGCCACGCAGATCATGGCCTACCTCGTCTTGGCCGTTTGGGTCGGATATCGGTTGGATAAGTTCCTCGGGATCTTTCCGGTGCTCACCGCCCTCTTCCCCGTACTCATCCTGCTGATTCTTTTTTATAAACTCATTCGCGAAACGCGAAAATGATTCCCGTATGATCAAACTGTTCTCCGATAGAACGTCCATCCTGGCCCCCTTGCTTCTCCTTTACACCCTGCTGGCGGCCGGGATCTATTTTTTCAGCGGAAGACTGGTGGCCATGGGCGCGGAGGTGCGCGTATTGCACGGTGCCAATACGATCGTTTTTCTGGCAACCTTGGCGGCCTCGTTATGGCTCACGATCCAGTTTCAACGATCGGGCGGACAAGCGGCCCTGAAAGGTCTCTATGGCGGATTCATGATCCGTTTCTTTCTCATCGCCCTGTCGGCCTTTGTTTACATTTTGCTCAAACGAAAAGAGGTGAACGTACCCGGACTGATCGGTGGAGCGATCTTCTATGTTTTGTATTGGTTGGTCGAGATCCGAAACTTGCCAAGCAAAATGAAATCCACTTCCCACCATGCCTAAGAAGGAAGTTCCGCTGCAGACCCTCGCGGATTTTCTTCCTCCGGCCACCACGGAGCCGGTGCTGGATTACTTGAATCGATTTGGCGTTCACCTCACCATCACCCGAGCCCGTCGCTCGGTGTTGGGTGATTACCGACATCGGTATCAACATCAGCCTCACCGGATCTCGGTCAACGGAAATCTAAATCCCTATGCCTTTCTGATCACGCTGCTGCACGAGTTGGCGCATCTGCTCACCTACGAACGTTTCGGAAATCGGGTATCGGCCCATGGCACCGAGTGGAAATCCTGCTTCGCCGATCTGTTGCAGGTGTTTTTGCTGAACCGATCGTTTCCGCCACCGCTGGAAAAAGAATTGCAGCGAACGATGCAGAACCCTGCCGCCAGCAGTTGTGCCGAGGAGGGATTGATCCGTGCCTTGCGCCTCTACGATCGCTCCGATCAAAAACAGACCGGCGTGCTGGTGGAGGAATTGGCGTTGATGGCTGAATTTTCTACCCCGGATGGAAGACAATTTCGGGTAGAGAAGAAAATGCGGAAACGTTACCTCTGTACTGAGCTTAGGTCCGGTAAGCAATACGCATTCTCGCCGGTATATGAAGTGATCCCGCAGGCCGGATCAGGCAACGGCCTCGCGCACTAAGGCCGCGGCCTCACTGAGCAGAATGGCCGAGCGTACTTTCAGGCCGCTTTCATCGATCAGTTTCTTTGCTTCCGGGGCGTTGGTGCCTTGCAAACGTACAATGATGGGGATGTCGATGTTGCCAAGATTCTTATAGGCATCGATGACGCCTTGTGCCACCCTATCGCAACGAACGATACCGCCAAAGATGTTGATGAGGATTGCTTTGACGTTCGGGTCGCGAAGGATGATCTTGAAACCGGCCTCTACGGTCTGGGCATTGGCCGTTCCGCCGACATCCAAAAAGTTCGCCGGCTCACCACCACTGAGTTTGATCATATCCATGGTGGCCATGGCCAATCCGGCCCCGTTCACCATGCAACCTACGTTGCCGTCGAGCTTCACGAAATTCAAATTGAATTTACCGGCTTCCACTTCGGTGGGGTCTTCTTCCGATTCATCGCGCATGGCCGCTACGTCCGGATGACGCATCAGCGCGTTGTCGTCGATGTTCATCTTGCAATCGACCGCCAAAATCTGGTCATCGGCCGCTTTGAAAAGCGGATTGATCTCCAGCATCGAGCAGTCCAATCCTACATACGCATTGTACAGGTTCGTGACGAATTTGACGCAATTCTTAAAAGCATTGCCGGAGAGGCCGAGGTTGAATGCGATCTTGCGGGCCTGGAAGCCGGGTAGTCCACCGCCGGGATGTACCCATTCTTTAAAGATCTTTTCGGGGGTGTTGTGTGCCACTTCCTCAATGTTCATGCCTCCTTCCGTGCTGTACATGATCACGTTCTGACCCTTGCTGCGATCCAGTAGTATCGAGAGATAAAATTCCTGGCGCTCACTGGGCCCGTCATAGTACATGTCTTGTGCGATCAAGAGCCGGTTCACTTTTTTACCGGCGGGTCCGGTCTGTAAGGTCACCAGCGTACCCCCCAGGATCTTTTCGGCATATTCCTTCACTTGATCGAGCCCCTTGCCCACTTTCACCCCGTTGATGCCGGTTTCCGTGACGGTGCCCTTCCCGCGTCCGCCGGCATGGATCTGAGCTTTGATCACGGCGAAGGGACTGCCGCTGACCGAACGGATCTGCTCATATGCGGCGACGACTTCTTCCACCGTGGCACAGGCCACGCCCTCTTGTACGGGTACCTGGTATTTTTTCAGTAACGACTTGGCTTGGTATTCGTGAAGATTCATACCGGAAATTTTGCCGCGAAGATAAGTCCATCTTAACAGTTTTTTCCGTCGATTCTTGTCCAGGGAAACTAGCTTTGCGCCCATGCGTCCCGCGCTCCTTGTTTCACTGTTTTTGCTGCTGTTTACCGCCTTGTCGGAGATCCAAGCGCAAGACCCCGGCATACGGGGATTGGGCGGGCGCTTGGGGCCGGGTGGGGGAATGCCCGGTGGGGCTGGCGGACGTTTTTCAGGTATGGGTGCTTCCGGTGGAGGCGACAGCCTCAAGCGACGCAATCGCCAGGAAGACTCCCTCACCATCCATTACCGGTACCTGGAGCCGCCGACCGTTCAGTGGCTCGATTCCACTGTCAACGAGATCGACCGGCGTTTTCCACTCCGCTCCGATTGGATCCATCTGGGCAACCTTGGTACGCCCGCCCGTCCGCTCGCCTTCACGCCCCGAATGACCCCTGGTTTTGATCCCGGTTTTCATGCGTTGGACAGCTATGCCTGGTCACCCGAGCGAGTGCGATACTACCAAACGACCCGTCCCTACACCGACCTAAACTACCTGCTGGGCAGTCGAGCCGAGCAGATTATCGAACTGCTCCACACCCAAAATATCCGGCCCCAATGGAATATCATGGGCAGCTACCGAATGATCAATGCCCCGGGTTTTTTCCAAAATCAGATCAGCAACCACCATAATTATGCCCTGAGCAGCCGCTATCAATCCGATAACTTGCGCTACACCCATTATTTCTCCATCACCTCGAATAAGTTGCAGGTCGGGGAGAATGGCGGGGTGACCGAAAACGGCAACCTGCTCAACGATCCGGTCTATAAAGAGCGCTATACCTTGCCCACCCAATTGGGAGGCTCCAATACGTTTTCCGCGAATTTTTTCAGTACCCAGATCCGCACCGGTAATTTTTATCGCAGCACCCAATATTTGTCCCGGCACCAATATGATTTCGGCCGAAAAGATTCGTTGGTCACCGATTCCACCGTCATCCCGCTGTTCTTTCCACAGTTCCGCCTGGAGGCCACTCTTCGGTACGACCAACTGCGGTTTAATTTTCGGGATGAACGAGGCGATTCCAATTACTACGGTCCGAATTACGATTGGCGCTGGCTACAGCGATACGATACGGTAGACCTGCAGGACGAATGGAAAGTACTGGCCGGTGAATTGGCCCTCTATCAATTTCCCGACCCCCAGAACCTCCATCAATTCATCCGCGCCTCGGCCAAGGTGCAATCGTATCAAGGGGTCACTACCTTTTTCAATCCCTCCTTTGTCAATACTTCCGTTCAAGGTGAGTACCGGAATCGTACCCGCAACCGGAAATGGGATCTGCTGGCCGCCGCCACGTTCTACCTGACCGGATTCAACCAGGGCGATTATCATTTGCAAGCCTCGATGCTTCGGACCCTCCCCAAACAGCAAGGTTCCCTGCGGCTTCAATTTGAACAAGCCAATCGTCAGCCGGCGTTTTTATTCGATCCCCGAAGCAGCTTTCATCCCCTGTCTTTTTCTTTCGAGGCAAAAAAAGAAAACCTTACACGGCTTTCGAGTGAACTGCGATGGGACCGGATCGGACTGGAACTCAGCGGAAACTATTACCTGATCAGTCAATGGGCTTATTGGACCCGGTACAACCAACCCGGGCAAACCGATGCACTTTTCAATTTCTTGCAGATACGGGCTGCCAAAACCTGGCGGTTGGGGAAGTTCTGGCGGTGGAACGCCGAGATCCTCTGGCAACAACGGATCGGCTCGGCCCCGGTCAATGCCATTCCTTTTTTCACCCGCCACAAGATCGGGTATGAAGGTAATCTCGGATTCAAGAACCTTCAATTGGCCACGGGGATCGAGATCCGATACCGACCCCCTTATCAGGCCGATGGGTACTCGCCTGTACTGGGACAATTCTTCTACCAAGACAGGATCACCATTCGCAATCCGTTGCCCGACCTGGCCGTGTATGCCCATTTCCGGATCAAGCCCTTCACCGCCTTTGTAAGGGCCGAAAACCTTAATACGGCCCGTGACTTGGACGGGTTTGGCTTTACGCGTAACAATCCGGTGGCGCCGGGCTACTATCTTCCCGGCTTACAGGTGCGGGTAGGGGTGTTTTGGCGGTTTGTGAATTGACCTAACTTTGTGCTGTCATGCGAAAAGGGATCTATGCCATAGTCGTTGCGCTCTACCTCCTGCTCTCCTCCGGAGTGGTACTGCAGTTGCATTATTGCATGGACCGCCTGTCCGAGATCGGTCTTTTTACGTCCGATCACAAAGATGTCTGTGATGATTGCGGTATGGACATGGATGCAGACAACGATTGTTGCCATGACCGCACCGATGTGATCAAACTGGTCCAGGACCAAACCTACCAGTCGGGATCCATCTCCTTGTCCAAAATAATTATCACGGAATTACCTGCCTCCCTATCGATTCCGGATTTGGTGCACCATTCACAAAACGACTCCCCGTTGGTTGGTTCGGATCCGCCCGAACCACGCTCGGGTCGGTATCGTTACCGGACCTTGCAGGTGTTTAGAATTTGATCGGAGCACAAGATTTATCACCCTTGATTGTTGCTCGTTTTTTAAATCACTCAATCACTCAAATCATGAAAAATATTCTCACGTTATTGGTCCTGGTTCTCTCCCTGAACCTCGCCGCTCAACAAACCACCACGTTTGCCGTATCCGGAAATTGTGGTATGTGTAAATCTCGTATTGAAAAGGCCGCCAAAGAAGCCGGTGCTACAGAAGCCAACTGGAACGATGAATCCAAGATGCTTACCGTTACTCTGCCCGCCAGTGTAACCCTTTCCGCCATCCAGCAAAAAGTGGCTGCCGTCGGACATGACAATGCCGGTGCCAAAGCCCCGGATGAAGTATACAACAAGCTTCATGGTTGCTGCAAGTACGATCGTGCTGCCGCCGGAGCCGAGGTCAAGCAATCTTGTTGCCAATCCGGTGAGTCTTGCAAAAAGGGGGAACATAAATCCGCCGATTGCAAAGGCAAGAAATGCAGTACAAAGGATAAGTGCACGAAGGACGGCAAATGCAGTGCGTCGTCCAAAGACAGTAAAGATTGCTGTAAGAAATCCTGATGATAGCGAAACGACTCAGTAAGGTCACCGCCTTGGCGGTGGCCTTACTCTTGTTTTCGTTCTCGTTGCGGGCACAATTCAGTCAGGGCCGTCTGCAGGCTACGGGACTGACCTGTGCACTCTGCAGCAAATCGATTCATCAGGCACTTGATCAGCTTCCGTTCATTGAATCGGTCAAGCCCGAGTTGAAATCCTCCTCATTCGACATCCGATTCAAGCGCGAACAGTCCGTTTCGGTCCAGTCGATCCGGGCCGCCGTGGAAGATGCCGGATTTTTTATTGGTCAGCTCACCCTTGAACTTTCCGAGGTTGCTGCCGATTCGTTGCGTTCCGGAAATCGATGGCCCGGTGAGGCATCGGCCTTTCGGGTGTTGGGTGAATGGAAGGAAGGCCAATCCCTTCAAGTGATCGAGAAGGGGTTTCTGTCGGAAAAAGAATTCAAGCGTATCCTCAGCCGTTATCCCGAATCAGAAAAAGAGTTGGGCAAGGGGATCTGTTTACTCCCGATAAAAAAATGATCATGTTCATCCGACTTTTTATGCTTGCGTGTGGCTGGGTAACCGTGAGTGTGGCCAGTGGCCAGTCTTTGGACGGAAAACCTGGGTTCCCCATCGCATTGAAAGACCCTTCCGGAAAAACCATTTCGTTGGACTCCTTTAAAGGGAAATGGGTTTTGGTGGATTTTTGGGCTTCCTGGTGTGGCCCCTGCCGGGCTTCGAACCGGGTGGTTCGAAAGATCTATCCAAAATGGAAGAAAAAAGGGATCGAGGTACTGGGGGTTTCGCTGGATGAAGATCGGTCCCGATGGATCAAGGCAATAAAAAAAGATCGGATCGCGTGGCCACAGGTCAACACGCCGGCGCAGTGGGACAGTGAACTGATCCTCCAATGGAAAGTGGAACGGATCCCCACGACCTACCTGATCGATCCGAACGGGGTGATCCGGGCAACCGATCCGGATCCCGGGAATATTCTTTCCATGGTATCAAAAATGAATCCATGACTCGTTGTTGTTTGCTGTTGTTTCTGTTTCTTGCTCGGGTCGCCTCGGCACAGGAACTCTATGTTTTTTCCGATCCGGCTTCCAATATCCCGGCTCGTTCGGTCAATGTCAAGCTGAAGGCCCATGGCGTCGGAAACGATATGATCTTTGGTCGGAATAGTTACCGCTTCATGCCTCAGGTGATGGCCGGGGTCAGTAAAAAAATACAACTGCGTCTTTCCGCCTCGGCCTCCAACATGCACACGGCCTCCTTGGAGGCGGAATCGATCGGCTTGGGTGCGAAGTATCGTTTCTTGTCGCTCGACGGTGTTCACCAGCATTTTCGATTGGCCGCTTTTGTTGATGGCAGCCTGACCCGGATCCCGTATCATTATGAGGAGATCACGTTGATGGGGGATAAGTCCGGGGTAGAACTTGGCCTGATCGCCACGCAGCTTTGGCATAGACTGGCGGTATCCGGGACGGTGAGTCGGACCGAGGTATTGGACAGATCCCGAAACGACGGCCAGGCCTATTTCCCCCAAAGGCAATACCAGTCGCTCAATTACTCTATTTCCGCCGGGTACCTGCTTTTGCCTCGGGAATACCGCGATTACAAACAGCCCAACCTCAATCTTTATCTTGAGCTCATGGGGCAGCGATTGATCGGCTCGGATCTTTTTTACATGGACCTGGCACCGGCCTTACAATTGATCTTGAACAGCCGGACCAAGATCAACGTAGGTCGGCGGTATCAGCTACGGGGCAACATGCAGCGAATGGCACGGCAAAGCTGGCTGGTGAGTATCGAGACCAGTTTCCTGCAAGCGTGGAAATAGTTTATTTCTTTTTCGTGGGCGTCCGGAAGGAAAATCCAATCGCGAGGTAATAATCGGTCGCCGTCTCGGTCAAGCCGTACGAACCCGAAAGGTCGATCTTGGTATCATCCGTAAAATAATAGGCCAGGCCTCCGGCAACGGAGTGTTGCGGACTGCTTCCTTTTCGGACTGATCCCCAAAGCTCGACGTACGCATAGCCGTTTTTACCAAGGTTGTATCCGGGGGCGAAGGTGTAGATCCAGTCGGGCGTCGAACTGAATCCATCCCATTCCGCACCGACGTTGTATCCGAGTGCGGCCCGATCACTCAGGGTATTTTGCATTACAAAGCGAAAATTGGGCGACCAGTTAGGCGTCTGAAAAACGGCACCGCCCCAGCGCGGCAACGAGGTATGTGCGATCAACGAGGTCTTGGGTCGCCAACCTTTTTCTTCCATCAGGGCCAGTTTGCCTCCGAATTGGAGGGGAAGCACACCGGTCTTTCTGTTGGCGATCGAGGTGTCTGACTTGATCTGGATCGTTTGCATCTCGGTGATCATCCGAAATTCGAATCGCTCATTCAGCCCATATTTCCAAAGGGCCGTGGGATGTACCCATTGTGTGAGCCCGTCCACTTTCTCCAGGTTAAAACCAAACTCGGCTTGTAAATAATTTTTCTTTGTCAGATAAGGCGATTCAGTCTGATCCGGTCGGTCGGTTTCCATGCGGCCCGTCTGCTGCGCATATGCCCCTTGACAAAACAGCAAGAGTAGGATCAGGTTTATGGAAACTGTTTTCATCGGGGTTATTTAGGATTCAAAAAAACACAGACTACCACCTACCCAAGTTCTGTCTTTGTTGTAGCGGGTTCCGATCATTTTGCCTTTACTGAGTCGGGCCAGGTTCAGGGTGGGCATGGGCCTGCTCGCCTCTGGTGGCCAGAAATAAAATATCCGGATCTCCACCTTGGCCGGATCATCGGGCGTGGGGATCACCGGGGCATAGTTCACTTTTCGTTGCAAGATCCAGTTTTCCGGATCGGGGATGGCAGCGAGGTGCTCCGGACGCAGGTCAATGATCACACCCTGTCCGGCAAACGAGAACAATGGTTTCAGTACGTAGGATTCCAGGTCTGTCGGCACCTGGGTGATCTCATGCAGGAAATAGGTCTTGGGGATATTCGGATGATGCAGAAACGGTAGTAGGAATTTGCTAACCCGATAAAACCAGTCGGGGTGCGGACACCATTCCAGCGACGGACATCGTAGTAGCAGGTCGCCTTGTTTACGGATCGGATCCGGTTGCTGCTCCAACTCATCAAAAATGATCCGGTTATAGATTCGTTTGATGGGATGCCAGGTGCCGGCCCGCTCGTAGAAGAGTTCTCCATTTTTCTCCCGGAGTTCGGTGAGGCAAACAATGGGAAGGCTCAGGCTTTCGGCCGTGATGAGAAAATCGATCCTGGTTTTTTGCTGATGCGGTAAAATTTCCAGCAACACCACTTCCGGTGGGTCATGCTCACCAACGATGATGCGTCGCAGCAGTTGGTGATAGGTGTCGGGATCTAAGCCACTGAGAAAAGGAGTGTACGAGGGGTCGATCGAAAAAAACTGCTGGTACCAACCGGCCAGTCGTGCTTGATATCCGAACAGCGATGGAAAACCCTGCAGCTCGATGAGTTGGGGACTGAGTTGTCCCGCTTCATCCGTACAGACACCAAAATCAAAGGCGAGAAAATCAGGTCTTCCGATAGCGCCGGGGATCTTCCAGTCGCGCGGGATCGATCGCTCGGTTGCGGCCATGAAGCCGGGCTCCAGGATCCGGTCGATAATGTGCTCGCAGGTATCAAGGAGTTGCTGTGTGAAGGGGCGATCGACCCAAACGGGTGTCTCCGCCACACGAAAATCCAACGCCCCCGGATAATTCTTTTCGATCGCTTGTAGCAGGCCTTTGTAGGCTGCGGACTCGAACGCACGATTGAAGGATTGACGGATGTGTGAGATCATCAGACAAATTCAGGTAGTAAGATACGCTTTTGGGCAGACCGGGTCAAGGATCAAAGGGCAACCTCCAACAAAGTCTCAGCAGCCAACCGAAGGAAGTTGGGGATCACCTGTGAGTAGGTCCGTCGAATCTTGTCCGCATCCTCCAAATGATCCAACATGCTCTGCCACTTGGCCTCTCCGTGGTGTTCGATCACCTGTTGTTTTTTTTCTTCCTGCAAAAGGTATAACCGCATTCCCTCCGGATCGGCCTCCGGATGGAATTGGGTGCCGATCATCCAGGGGTTGAGACGAGCGGCCATCAGTGCTCGCTCAAACGGCACATGTGGTCTTTCTTTTTCCAGACAAAGCGACCTGCCGCCCATTTCCGCCAACCGGTGCTCGTTCGGATGAATGACCTGATAATCGCGGCTATCCACCACGTAGAATGGATCCGACAATCCCTCAAAAATGGATTCTTCTTTTCCACCCATGAGCCGGTGTACCGGAAATACACCAAAGGCGGTGCCATGCCTTTTGCAGACCATGCCCAGATTCAAATGCCGGCAGGCCAGTTGAAAGGAGTGGCAAATGAAGAAGACAAATTTTTTCTGATGCGAGTCAGGATTTTGATTATGACGCATGAGGGCATCTAACCAGCGACACCAAGCGATGTCCCAATCTTCATAGCGGGAAGAAAGCGGATCACCCGGTCCCCCGGTCGAGAGGTACACGTCATACTCCATTCCGGGGAGGGCCCCCGTCAATCGAACCTCAAACGTATCCACGCTGAGTTCGATCTGCTCCCGGGTCGACCATTCGTCCAAGATCTGATGAATACAGCGCATGCCCTGATTGGGTGCTCCTTGATAGAGGTCCAAGATGGCCACGCGCAAGCGCGGATTATCGGAAGCAATCATGCCACAAACTTACTCGAATTCAATCCCGTTCAGGAGGATCGGTTGCCGCGGATTCTCCACAACTTGTGGATTTATTTTTTCTGATAAACGGCTTGACCGTTCATGAATGTGGCGAGGACCTTAGTTTGTAAAATTTTTTCGGATTCGACCTGCATTAAGTCCTGATCCAACACAATAAAATCCGCCCATTTGCCTTTCTCCAAACTTCCCTTTGTTGTTTCTTCAAAGCTTCCTTTGGCAGCCCAGCTCGTCATGCCCCGCAGGGTTTGCTCCCGCGTGAGGGCGTATTCGGGTAAGAACCCATCGCTGGGCCAACCGGCGGCATCTTTTCGGACCACGGCGCTGTAGAAGGTTTTGATGGGTGAAATATCCTCCACCGGAAAATCAGTTCCCAATGGCATCCATCCGTTTTGCTCCAGCAACGGTTGATAGGCATAAGCATTTTTGATGCGGTCGCTTCCGAGTCGTCGCTCAGCCCAATACATGTCGGATGTGGCGTGCGTAGGTTGTACGGAGGGGATCACCCGCAGCTGACGAAACAGGACCAGGTCGTACGGATTCACCACTTGTGCATGCTCGATGCGCCAGCGCAGGTCGTTACGCTTGGGCAGATATTTTGCATAGGTATTCAGGATGACGCGGTTGCCGCTGTCGCCGATGGCATGGGTGCAGAGTTGCCATTGGTGTTGGAGTGACCAGTGGGCGATCGAGTCAAAATGTGCCGGGTGGCTCAGTAAAAAACCATAGTGGCCGGGTTTATCCTGATAGGAGTGGAGCAAACAGGCGCCTCGTGAGCCCAGGGCTCCATCTCCATATACTTTGATGCTGTGTACCGTGAGCCGGTCTGTTTTTATTTTTCCGTTTTTCTCTGCAAATCGATAATTGGAAGGGTCATCGCTTAGCATAACGTTCAGCCGCATCCATAATTTATCCTCGGCTTGGAGTTTTTTCAACTTCTCTACCTGTGTGTGATGCAACCCGCAATCGGTGATCGAGGTGAGTCCTACGGCGAAGCAATTGGACTGGGCCTGCATCAGGGATTGCGTATATTCCTCCTCGGTCGGTGTTGGGATCAGTCCGGTTACCCGATCCACCGCGTTATCGATCAGTAATCCGGTCAGCGCACCGGCTCGCGTTACAAATTCACCTCCTACCAGCGTGTTGCCGGGTTGAATACCGGCGAGGCGCAAAGCTGTTTCATTGGCCAGGGCGGCATGTCCGTCGATCCGGATGAGCACCGCGGGTCGGTCAGGATACAAGGTATTCAAGTCAAGGTTATCGGGAAACTCTTTGACCGGCCAATCGTTTTGGTCCCATCCTCTTCCGATCACCCAGCCATCGGGCCGGTTCGTGAAAAATGTTTTCACGCGTTCGATGGTTTCGGTCCAACTGGTGGCACCCACCAAATTCGCTTCCCGAAGTCCCAGCGCGTATTGAACAAAATGGGCATGGGCATCGTTGAGTCCGGGTACGATGGTACGTCCATTCATGTCCAGCACGGTATCTGCCGCATATTTTCCTTCGAGCAATGCCCGGGTGCCGGTTTCCAGAATTTTACCGTCCCGAATTGCCATGGCTTCCGCCACGCTGAATAAAGAGTCGACGGTATAGATGCGGGCGTTGACGATCAGGCTATCGGCTTGTTTATTGAAGGCGCAAGCATGGAGCACCAATAACAAGCCCACGGCACACAGTGGCCGCATCGAAGAGGAGGCGGGGAATGTTTTAGAGTCCATGTAAGAATTGTTGGTTTATATACTGGGCAACGGTCCGTAGGTCATTAGATTCCTGGTGGATGCGGAGTTGCCGGTCGGCGCCCGTTCCATTTTCCAAGATGTCTTGTACACGCTCTACGCGGTGGCGGCTGCCGAGTTCATCGAGTACGTGATCGAGGAAGTCCAGTAATTCGCCCAGCAGGATGCGGGCGCTTACTTCCTCTTCTTTGCCGAAGTCGATCAGATTTCCATCGACGCCATATCGGCTTGCCCGCCATTTGTTCTCGTTGAGCAGGGCGCGTGAATATTGAATGAAATTGAGGTTCTTGGAGCGCAGCATGTAAATCCGGGCACAGATGGCTTGGAACAGGGAGGCGATGGTGATGGTTTCATCGACGGTCATGGGTATGTCGCATATCCGGAATTCAACCGTGTTGAAGAACGGGTGTACGCGGAGGTCCCACCAGATCTTCTTGGCGTTGTCGATGCAGTTGGTCTTGATGAGCAGTTTTACATAATTGTCATAGGCCTCGATGCTGTCAAAGGCATCGGGGATGCCGGTGCGCGGAAATTTATCAAACACTTTGGTGCGGTAGGATTTGTAGCCGGTCTTACGTCCTTCCCAAAAAGGCGAGTTGGTGCTCAGGGCGAAGATGTGGGGCAGAAAATAGCGGGTGCTGTTGGCGATGTGGTTGGCCATTTCCCGGCTCTCCATACCCACGTGCACGTGCAGGCCAAAGATGAGGTTGCTGCGGGCCGCATCTTGCAGCTCGTTGACGATCTCGCTGTATCGGACGTGTTCGGTGATGAGTTGGCTCTCCCAGTGACTGAACGGGTGTGTGCCGGCGGCCCCCATGGCATAGCCTAAATCTTTCGCGATCCCGTGGATCGTTTTCCGAAGATTGGACACATCCTGATAGGCCTCATCGGCATCGGCACAGATATCGGTACCCACCTCCACGACGGCTTGGTGCATCTCCGCCTTCACTTTTTCCTTGAGGAGTTTATGCCCTTCGTGTACGATCTGCTGTTGGTGACTTTTCAGTTCCAGCGTAGTGGGGTCGAGCACCATGTACTCCTCTTCAACTCCGATCGTGAACGTTTTGTAATTCAGTGGCATAGGAGGGGCATTTGAAATTAAATCAGCGGTTGTTGATGACTGCTTCGCTTAACGTATTCGCCCCAGGTCAGGTTATCTTTTCCGGCTTCTTGTGTCAGGGCTTTTTCGATCGCAAATTGCGCGGCGGTCTCCACCACCCACTCAAAATTTTCCTCGCCCACGCTAGCCCGGTCGGCATCGGGGGCAGGGTTACAGAAATCGATGGCATAGGGAATTCCGTCGCGCACGGCCAGCTCCACGGTATTGAAATCGTAGCCCAGGTACCGGTTGATGGTGAGTACGATGTCGGTCATCTGTTGGAGGCGTTCCGGTGATGGCGCGAAATCGGCCACGTAGCGCAGGTGGTGGGGGTTGCGGGGTTCATAGGGCATGATGCGGACGTATTTTCCCCCGATGCAATAGCAGCGGTAATATTCGGTGAAAACGATCTCTTCTTGGAGCAGCATCACGAGCTGACCGGTTTCCGCGTGTTTGCTGTAAAATTCTTCCGGGCTACGAAGCTTGTAGACATGTTTCCAGCCACCGCCGGCAAAAGGTTTCATGTAGGCCGGAAATCCTACGTAGTCAAAAATGCTTTTCCAGTCGAGCGGATAGGACAGGTTTGCAAAGGATTCGGGGGAGGTATCGTCGGGCAGTTCCCGGGAGGGACTGATGGCGGTTTTGGGAACGGGTACACCGAGTTGGGTCATCAGACAGTTGTTGAAATACTTATCGTCGGCGCTCCACCAGAAGGGGTTGTTGATCACGGCCGTGCCGGTGACAGCCGCATTTTTCAGCCAGGTACGATAGAAGGGAACGTCTTGGGAGATCCGGTCCACAATGACGGCGTAGCCGCTGGGTTCTCCTTGCATGGCTTTATCGAGTCGGACCGGCTCGGCCTGCACGCCGGCGATGTTTTTGCTGTTGATACGCGATACAAAAGCTTCCGGGAAGCTTCGCTCTTTACCGTGTAGAATTCCTATTTTTTTCATATGTATCAAATGTATTTTGTCGCCCGCATTTTGGCAAAAGAAATCGAGGGGCTCGGCTTTCGTTTCCCTATTTTTACCCGATGTCGGAATCGATCTCTTCCTTGGTAACCGGACCGATCGTCCGGGAGTGGAACTCCGCTATTTTGGAGCGGATGGTCCGCGTCGATCTGTATTTGCCCACGGGACCATTGCCTGAATATTGTCCGCTACTCTTGGTCAATGACGGGCAGGATCTCCGCACCATGCAATTCGAACAGATCATCGGCGAATTGTGGCGGGAGCAAGCTATTGGTCCGCTGCTCGTGGCCGCCATTCACGCGGGGAAGGACCGACGAATGGAATATGGAACCATGGGAGAACCCGATTATCTGGGAAGGGGTAGCCGGGCAGGGGCCTACCGCGATTTTATACTCGAGGAATGCCTGCCCTGGATCACGCGGCAATACCCTCAGACCAACCAGGCAAAGCACTCCCTGTCAGGATTTTCGTTGGGGGGATTGTCCGCTATGGACCTGGTCTGGCATCATCCCGAAAGGTTTTCTTCCGTGGGCGTATTTTCCGGTTCCTTTTGGTGGCGTAGTGTGGCACAGGAAGATCCGCTCTATTCGGATGACCGCCACCGGATCCTGCACCAGCGGATCCGTCGGGGAGCCGGTGCTTCCGATCAACGTTACTTTTTTCAATGCGGTGCGATGGATGAGCAAAAGGATCGAAACCGTAACGGCATCATCGATTCGATCGATGATACCCTCGACTTGATCGAGGAGCTCGTACGCAAAGGGGTATCACGTTCTACGCAGATCTATTACTTGGAGTTGGCCGACGGAAAGCATGACATCCCCAGTTGGGCCAGGGCCTTTCCATTCTTTCTTCGATGGAATTTCGCTCCATAAAAAAACCCCGATCATCGATCGGGGTTTTTTGTATTCGGTTGGATCTCTTAATTGAACAGGTAGCGTAAACCAAACTGCATGGAATACGTAGAGAAGACACTCACGTTGTCGCGGAACGTACGCGTGATCATCTCGTTTTGGGCAGTGGCCAACTTGAAGGTTGGTACCACGGCACCACCCGGGATCAGTGAGCTTTGGTTCTGCGGGATCAGGATGGAGCTGTTGTTGATGGACTTCAACTTGCCCCAGCTCGGGTTGAGCAGGTTTCCGAAGTTGAAGATATCCACCGTGAACTGCAGGGTGTTCTTGGTCTTGCCCACTTTGGTGAAGACATCCTGTGCGAATTTCACATCCAGACGATTCAGCCAGGGAAGTTGGGCACCGTTACGCTCGGCATATTGTCCGCGGCGACCACGCAGGTATTTGTCCTGCTGGATATAAGCTTCAAACAAATTGCGCTGGGCTGTTTGATCGTAGGAAACGCCGTTTTGTGTATGGCTTACGAATTGCATTTGCTGCAACTCGGCTGCCGTGGGCACATAGATCAGGTCGTTTCCGTTCACCCCATCGCGGTTGAAATCACCGTTGTAGGTGTAAGAGAAGCGTCCGTTGATACCACCATTGTAATAAAGCGAAATGGAGGTAGCCAGGTGCTTGAAATATTCTTTGCGGTAAGCCAGTACGGCAACGACGCGGTCAGGAATCACGTAATCGGCGTAGGAGAGATTCTGATAGTTGGATCCCGCGACAGAGGCAGTACCCTGCCATGCGGAGAGGGGCTGGTCGCCACCACCATCGAACAAATTACCGGCCATCGACTTGGTGTAGGCTACCGAGGCAGAAAGTCCTTTATTGAAGGTCTTCTCCAGTTTGGTGGTCAGGGAGAAGTAATAACCGCGGGAGGCGTTATCCAGAATGACTGGGTTGAACTGGTTGGGGGCTCCGGCTGCAAATACACCTGTACTTGTAAGTGTATTGAGGAATCGAGTTTGAACCGTTGCTCCATACATCGGACGGCTGTCGGGGTATCCGGCCACGTTCAGGGGAACGGGGGGGCGGATGTTGGCATGACGGAAGAGAGCAGTGACTAGGTCTTTATTAAAGATAGCCTCGATGGTAGCGATGATGCCGCCGGGCATTTTAGCATCCACTGCCAAACTTGACTTCCAGGACTGAGGATTTTGGAAATCATTAGCCAGCGCAGTGATCGATGTAGGGATAATGGTTCCGGCTTGGGGTACAACAGCCGGACGATATGCAGCGGGATTCGGATTGAATGGGCCGGGAGTATTGGCCTGTCCATTAAATGCTTGTGTAATTTGAAGCATACCGTTGTTTCCTGATTGGCTCACAATCCATACAAATGGTACACGTCCGGTAAATATACCTGTTCCACCACGGATCTGCAGAGAGCGATCGCCGTAGAGATCCCAGTTAAAACCTACGCGCGGAGACCACATGATCTTTTTCTTAGGCAGCACGCCGGTATTGATCTTTTCTCCGCCAACGAACGTAGCGGAAGCGATCAATGGATGAGTGACAATCTGTGGTGCAAATGGATAAGTGGGTAGATCGGCACGCAGTCCCACGGTCAAACGGAAGTTTTTGTTGACAGCGATCTCATCCTGTCCGTAGAGCGAGTATTGAGCAAAGCGGAAGGCGGAGAAAGCAGGGGCAAAGTTAGGAGAAAGTGAGTAGGTGAGAGCGAAGTCGCGTGGCTTTGCACGCAAGGCCGGATTGGGATTCAACGCACTGGCGAAATCTGCCCAGGTATTGAATACGTAGTAACTAGTCGCAAATGGCTGGAATCCATTAATGGTTTGGCTATAATCAATCTGTCCGCCAACAGTCCAATTGTGTTTGTTTTTGGTCCAATTAAAATAATCTATAATCGAGTAAGTTTTAACTTTACGTAGGTTGCCAAAGCTGAAAAGTTCATATCCAAATGATGTGTAAGGAGCAGATGAAGCTACGCCGGTGGTGCTCAATATGTCTACAAAAGGGAAAGTTTGATTAAAGCCGACAGTAGTAGGTTGGCTCTCGACGGAACGAGAGTCATTCTGGTAGGTGAAGGTACCGCGCAGGGTATTGGAAACTTTACCCCAATTCGAGTTCAACTCAGCAGCGATGGAATAAAGGTTGGCACCCTGGAAATAGTTGGAGTTTTTAAACCACAGGGAGTTAATGTTCGTACGGCCCAGTCCGGTAGCGTAATTAAATCCGGCATTGGTGGTGGAGCCGGAGGGAGTGAAGGGTTCACCGCCTTCTACTTGGCTATACCGGATATTGAAACGATGATGATCGTTGATGTTCCAGTCGATGCGCGCCAGATATTTGGTACGCTCGATGTTGGGGGTGTAATTATCGAAGGGCCCTGTCTCATATCCATAGTTGGTGAGCAGGTATTGACGAATGAAGTTCAGGGAGTCGGCCGAGGGGCGGGCGATATTAGGACTGCTTCCGAAAGTGGCAGCTGCCGTAGCGGCTACGTTGGTCTGCAATTGCTTCGGGGAGGTCTCCGTTTCGTAGTTGAAGAAGAAGAACAGTTTGTCCTTGATGATGGGTCCGCCAATTCGGAATCCGTATTGCTTGAATTCTTCCGCAGCTGGTACGAAGTATGTTTTTTCGACCCGACGACCACGCTGGTTCTCATTGCGGAAGTAGGTGTACACGGAGCCAGAGAAGGTATTCGTACCGGAGCGGGTAACAGCATTGATCGCACTACCGATGAATCCGGTTTGACGAATATCGAAAGGCGTGATGTTGACGGAAACTTCTTCGACGGCATCGATCGAGATCGGAGATCCGCCGGCCGGCAGGTTGGATCCGATACCGAAGCTGTTGTTGAAGTCGGCACCATCCACGGTGAAGTTGTTTTGACGATAGTTACCACCGGCAACGGAAGCACCGTTAGCTTGCGGGGTAATACGGGTGATGTCGTTCAGTCCCCGGCTGATGGTCGGCAGCTGATTGATCTGGCGAACCCCGATGTTGGTGAGGGCTCCGGTGCGGCCGGAGTTCAGGATCGCGTTTTTACGACCGCCGGTGATGGTTACCCCGGTCATGGTCGTGGATGTTTTCTCCAGCCCCGGATTCAGCAGAAAGGATTCGGCGAGTTGGAGGAAAATATTCTCGTATTTCTCGGTGTTGTGCCCTACGAAGCTGACCTCGATCAGGTAGGGGCCACCCACGCGCATGTTTTGGATGGAGAACTGTCCACCCGCACGGGTAATGGTGGTGTACTTGGTACCGGAGGGCTGGTGCGTGGCAACGATGGTAGCCCCAACCAGGGCTTCATCGGTGCTGCTTTTAACGACGCCGTTGATCGCCGAGGTGGTAATCTGGGCGAAGGTCTGGCCGGCCACGAAAACAAGCGCGAACAGAACGAGGATTCTCTTAAGCATAATGGTTTTGGTTTTCGATTGCAAAGAAACGGAAAATTCCTAGGTAAATATAGGCAAATATCCAGTTTCCGCCTTGAAAAATAAGGAATTACGAACGGCGAGTTCTCCACAGAAAATTCCAGACCTCAGCCAGCAGGCCAAGCCTGATCGATATTTTCATAAACCCTTGTATTTCAAATACATGAAAACTGATGATCTCAGTTATCCGCCTGTTTCTTCTTTTTGCGGAACAGGCCCCGGAACAGGTCACCCAGGTGATCGTAGTCTTTTTGGTAGGATAAGCTGCCGCCGGCTCTGCGGGCGGTGATGGGGTTGGTATTATTGGTCAGGAAGTCGTTGCTTTTTCGGTAAAAGAAACCGACGCGTAAGCTTCCGCTCGGATTCAGCAGCCATTCCATGGTCACATCGGGCAGGAGTTGGATGCTTTGGGAGAGGTTGGCGTTGGTAGAGGATTGTCCCAGCGGTGCGTCAAATCCCAAGCCTCCGGAAATGATGAATCGGTTGTTGAAAAAGGATCTTCCGATCGAGAAGTTGATGTTGCTGCCGAGGTTCAGGGCATTGGTGCTGGCCGCCATCCAGTCGCGGTTGTAGAGGGACGTATTCAGGTTAATGGTATACTTGTCGCTTTTGAGCAAATTGCCCAGGAGTTTATTGATCTGATCACTGAGTACATTCAGCAACACGCCGGAGATGGTGGAGACACCGAGTCCGCTGCCGATCGGATCACCGGCGAGTTCGCTGGGGGCAAAACTGTTGAAGACGATCAGGTAGGTAACCTGTCGGTTCAATTCATTTGGATTTTTTTGTAGCTGGTTCACCAGCAGGGCCAGTTCCTGATTGCGGTCCACGACGCTGTTGGGCGGAAAGGCCAGCGAGAATCGGATCTGGGGTTGAAATAATTTTCCGGTGAGTTCGGCATTCACCCAAACATCGCCCCGTGCATTGTTGAGTCCGTTCCCTAAATTGAGGGAGCTGGCCAGGGGTGCGAAGCTGACATTCTCGGCGCGATACACGGCCTCGAGCTTGATGTTTGCATCATAGGGGTCACCACTCCATTCCAGATAATGTTGGCCTCCTTTACGGATCTCGAATGGCTTTTTAAAAAAGGATTGGAACGTGAACAGGTAGTTCCCTTCGTCGATGTTGTAGCGGCCTCGCAACGTAAGCGGTTCGTTGCTGCCCGAACGAAGCTTCAGGGTGCCACTTCCTTTTCCGCGGATCACATCGCCCGTCAGTTCGTCCAGCACCACTTTAGCATTCACGAGGGGCGTGGCGGTGATCTCCATATCAACGGTGAAATTATCCGCCACCGAGAGGTTGTCGTTGCCCGACATTTCTCTTCCGTATTCCCGCTCCACGAGAAAATCTGCTTCTCCCGATTCCCGGCTGTCCTCCGACAATAAAGTGATGTAGCTGCTGTCTCGGTCCGATGCCCGCGCCTGCATGTTCATGAGCAGGTTCGATTGGGGACCGCGCAATTGCAGGGCCAGCGTTCCCCGGGCTGTTCCATAGTATACTTCACCCTGCGATCGGTCGGTGTTGAGCAGCAGCACGGGGCGATCTGAATTGGTGACCAGCGAGCGGGTGGTTGCCGACAGATCGTAATACATATTCCGGAACGACTCGTGGGCAATACCGCCGCGGATGAAGATCGGATTTCCGGTAGCCGAGTCTTTCAAGACCCAACCGTCGAGGTCGATCAGGTTGGGCGTGATGTCGATCTCCGCGTCCTGTATCGAATAGAAGCAATTGGTGTATTTGATCCGCAGCCCGGCACCGATCAATCGCCCGCTGCCATAGAGTGCGGGGTTGTTTAGGTCGCCGAGGAGTTCCACCTCGCCGGTCAGGTTGCCCCGAATGTCAGTGAACAGATCGCCCAGGAATCGTTCCAGTATCTGAATCGGGTAGGCGTTGGCCTGCAACAGGATGCGGTTGCTGTCGAGCGGACCATTCAGCCACAGCCGGGCATCGAAGGTCAGGTGCTCCTGCGGATTTAGGGTCTCGCCCCAGGCGGTCAATTGTTGGGTCACCGGATCGAAGGCCAGGGAGGCACCTACTTCGCCGATCGAGTCGTTGTCAAATCGGAGCAGCCGGGTTTGGATGCTGTCGGCCTCAACGCGAAGTTGGCCGGTGGGGTCGAGGAGACGAACCTTGGCCGAGAGCAGCCCCTCCAACTCATTCGAGGGCAAAAAGAAAGGAGCGATGTCATGCAGATTCAAAGACTGGATCGAGATCTCGATATCATTGTCCCCTTCCCTTTTGGAGGGGATGGTTCGAAGGTCGATCCGCTGATCACCCTCGCGCAGGCTGATTTTTCCGAGCGCCGGTTCGCCTTGGCGGATCAGCAATTGTCCGTTCTCATCGATCGACCAGAGTTTTCCTTGCACCAGAAAGGTGGATGGTGCCAGATCCAGCTTCAATCCGTTCGGGTAGGCGATCAATCGGCTGCGGATATCGGCTTTGTCGACGGCCTGGCTCAGTCCCGCCATTAACCGTAGGTCGGCGGTGTCTTGATGTGCCGTCAATTCAATGCGTGCTTCCGGTATGCTGATGCTGTCATTCCAATGAATTTTTTGGATCGCCCCAACGAAGCGTAGCGAGTCGCGGTTGCCCGTTGCTTCCAACGAAGTGCCTTCTAATAAATATGTTCCGTATTGTAGTTTGGGGAGAGAGGCTTTTAGTTGAGAGCGTCCGTTGGCCGATTCCAGACGGCCCTCTATTTGGGCGTTGCTGAGCCCGCTGATCGGCCAATGCAGCAACTCGAGATAGGATTCAATGTTGTAGGATCGAAGCGAGAAGGATACTTCATCGGTTCGTTGTTGGGGTGGGGGGGCTTGTATCCAAGCGGGGAAATATTTATTCCCCACCTGCAGTGCCAAGTTCGGCAAGGCATCCCAGGTAAATTGTCCGCGGATCGAAGCATCCATTTCATTGGAGCGGAGGACCAAACTGCGCTGTCTTCCTTGTTGTTCCAGTTGCAGCTCAAAATCCTGTAAGCTCATCGGCACGCCGTTTCGGGCCAGTTCCAGCGAATGTCCCTGCAACGTACCATTGAGGGTTTCGAGGTCGTTGCCCCGAAAAGAACCCCGCAGCGATCCTTTCAGGGTCAGGCCATCCGGATTCCAGCCGAGGCGGGTAAGGTCCATAGCCTCCAACCGCGCCTCCAGATCGTACACCGGGTCGTTGGAAAATGGTTCAGCACTGATTTGTATGATGCCGTTTAGGTTCGGGTCGCGTGTATTCAACGTGACGAGCCAAGTAGGTTCGTTCACGTCCAATTGATATTGGATGGGGCTAAATCGATACGTAGAAGTTTGCAGCTGATTCAACGCGCCTGTGGCCCGGATGGTTTGGGTGCCTTTTCCTGTGAGTGTCAATGAAAGTTGAGCCGACCGCACACCGGCCTCCGGAAAAACATTGTTCAGTCCTTGAAGCTGTCCGCTCAACGAAGCCCGATAGGTCACCGTTTGTTTCGGGGCATAGCGCGCTTCGCCTTGACCCGTCAGTGAACCCAACTGGGTGCGCAGGTTTCCACTGAACGATGCTTGATCGGCGGTGAGCAGCCCTTTTCCCCTCAGCTGCGCAAAGCCCAGTTTCTGTAACATAGTTTGTTGCGAGGATGACACCGACAGCCATTTCAAGGAAGTCTTGGCATCCGCGAATACTTCTGCCCCTTCCAATTCCCATCGCCAGTTCTGCCGACTTCTCCATCGAAGGCCTGTCAGGTCGCCGCTGAATCGTAACCCCTGGCCCCACTGTGCCCAAAGACCGCGTGCCTGAAGACGATCCGATTCCACCAGTATCTTTCCGCGCACTAGCAGGGGGGCGCTCAGGGGTAATGTTTCACCGGTCAACAGATACACGTCAGCCGGACTGATCTCCATCACCGCGTCCGCTATCTCCACGCGCGAGCCGGTATTGGTTTGTATCCATTGAATTTGTTGGCGGCATTCACTTTGGCCAGTCCGTAATTGAAAATCCTCCCAAGCCCAACCGGTTGGCCGACCTTTTACTGTGCCCGACAAATTTTTTAATTCGAATCCGCTCGACTCCTTGCCAGAAAGTACGATGGGCAGTTGAACCGAATCTGGAGAAGCCTGCAGGTCTGTTACCGCCAATTGCAAGTCGGTCCATTCCATATGCTGCGGATTCAATCGATCGCGGTACCGGGCGACGCCTCTTTTTTTCCAAGACACCTTTCCGTTCTTGATCCGTACTTGATCGATTCGTCCAGCGGGACCCTCCCAGCCGGGTTTCATGGAGAAGAAGTCAGTCGGGGCAGACACGGGTTGGGCCGGACGTTTTCCCTCGTATTCCTCTATCGCCACTATGGGCTCCCGGAGCAAGACCTGTTGGATATCGAAAACGGTATCGGCCGGGTCCAACCGCTTGGCTTGAACCGATAACTCACTAAAAGCGGCCGAGGCATTCATGCCGCTCCAGGCATCGCGCATGACAACAGACGAGCGCAGGATCACCACTTCACGCAGGTTGAAATGAGTGCCTCCACCGCTCGAGGCCGATGTGTCGGCTGGTCCAGTCAGTCGGCTCAGCAACGTGGCATGCTGCCACACCGAATCCTCTCGTTGAAGAATGATGCGTGCATCTTCGAGTCGGATCGGTCCCAGTTCATTTCGGCTCCGAAGAAAAAACCAGTTGGTCACTTGCACCTCTACGAGTCCGGCGTGCAACAAGGTGTCCTGTTCGCTGTCGTAAACTGTGAGTCCTTCCAACCGCAGCCGATCGAATAGCGAGAACCGCGCATTTTTCAATTCGATCTTGGTTTGCCACTGCTGCGACAAGTATTCAAGTAGTTGTTGCGTCAGCCAATTTTGTCCGAAAGGAGATTGCAGGAACAAGTAGGCGGAAAGGATCAGGAGCAGCAGCACTCCGATCGCCCATTTTGATATCCGCCTGAACTTTTTCAATTCTTGATTTGGGTAAAATTACAGTATGCGGTGGCCCCGGCCAATTCACGGCCACCAGGAATTGTTAGGATTGATGTAACATTGGGATATGCAATCAAACGCACTCAAACGCCTGCTGGTGATCGGCATGGTGATACTATGGAATGTTCTTTGCCCGGTATGGGCCCAGCGGACCACTTCCTACACGCTGGTGATCCATGGCGGGGCTGGCACCATCACGCGGGCCAACATGTCGGCCGAGATGGAACGGGCATATCATCAATCCTTGCAACGGGCACTCGATCTGGGCGAGAAGATGCTGGCCGGTGGATTGCCCGCCTTGGAGGTAGTCGAAAAAGTGGTTCGTCTACTGGAAGATGATTCTCTTTTCAATGCGGGCAAAGGAGCTGTATTGACAAATGCCGGCGAGCATGAACTAGATGCGGCGATCATGGACGGAAAAAATCTCGGGGCCGGATCGGTGGCCGGTGTCAAGACCATCAAGAACCCCATTTCGGCGGCCCGTGCGGTAATGGAAAAAACCGAGCACGTGATGCTCAGTGGTTCGGGGGCTGAGGCATTTGCTCGACAGATCGGTTTGGAAATGGTGCCCAATTCTTATTTCAGTACGGAGTCCCGGCGCCGGGGACTGAAAAGGGCACTCGAGGAAGAGAAAAAGAATACACCCAATGCTCCCCAACCGGCTGCTGGCATCTCCTCGGTGCGGGTCGATTGGAAATATGGCACGGTAGGAGCCGTGGCGTTAGACCAGCAGGGAAACCTGGCGGCGGCCACCAGTACGGGGGGTATGACCAACAAACGTTACGGACGGATCGGGGATGCGCCGCTCATTGGTGCCGGCACGTACGCCGACAGTTTAGTGGCGGTGAGTTGTACGGGCTGGGGAGAATTTTTTATTCGAATGGTGATGGCTAAATCGCTCGCCGATCGGGTTCGTTTCGGTAATCAATCGCTTGTCAAAGCCGGTGACGAACTTATTCAGATAGCTCTTCCGGCACTGGGCGGGGATGGGGGATTGATTGCGGTTGACCGAAACGGTGAACCGATCATGCCTTTCTGCACCGAAGGCATGTATCGCGGGTATGTCCGGAAAGAGGCCGGATCCGACAAGGTCAAAAGGGTTGTGGCGATCTACAAAGATTGATCAGGAACCAAGTTTTACCCCGAAGGTCAGCACCACTTGTGCGCCTTGTTGCTGCAAACGGGCCATCGGAAAATTCCCATTCGCCAACCGATATGGGGCGTGAACGTCTTTGCCGGTAAGGTGAACATAAGTCAGGTCAACGTAAAAACCTCGGTCGCGATAGCCCAGTCCGCTGCTGATCTGCATCCGCGATCCTTTTTCGCCATATAAGTTCTCATACGGGTTGCCCAAAAAAGCGGCACCGCCACGAACCATCCACGTGTTGAATTTCAATTCGCCTCCGAACCGCACATTGAAAACACCCCGATAAGTCCGATCGATGGCTTGGTTCAGAGCCTTCAGGTAATTTTTGGTGTCGGTACTATTGTCGACTTCAGTATCTGGGGAGTATTGAACGGCTCGTAGGTTTACGTATTCCAGGTCGGCGGTCAGAAAGCCTTTTTGTTTTCGGATGTCTTTGGTCGACCGCAATACATAGGATACACTGGCGATGGCCCGATAGGGGGTGCTCATCATATATAGAAAATCGTTGGGAGCCCCGTTGTTGAATTGGGCGGAGCTTTGGGTCTGCTCTCCCTTGTAATTTTCCGTATCCGTTGTCACGACCGTGCGGTAGGTGTCCTTCATCGAGAACCAGGTGGGTGTGTGGAATGCCAGTCCGAGACGCCAATACAAGTTGGGACGGTACAGTAAACCCAATTTGAGGTTTACGCCAACGCCTTTCGATTCGAGGTAATCGGTGACGCGTGCAAAATCAAAATTGTTCAGGGTCGTACCCGCATCGGCTTCCGTGAATTGTCCCGCGCGTTCATATTGCAAGAAGGGGATGCCCACCGTGGCACCGTAGTATAGCTTTTCATTCGTAGCGCCACCATAGCCGATGGCCAGTTCTGTGATCCCGCCGGATTGCCGAATGAAATTTTCTTGCAACAATCCGCTCGCGATCGGGGCACGGGTCTTGAATTGAAAATTGCCGT
The DNA here is from genome assembly GCA_005789565.1 of Bacteroidota bacterium. Taxonomy (GTDB): domain Bacteria; phylum Bacteroidota; class Bacteroidia; order Chitinophagales; family Chitinophagaceae; genus JJ008. The sequence goes on from SXXL01000036.1 coordinate 32,507, forward strand.
TGGTGCCGCCCGCTACCGTGTCGATCCAATAGGTATTGAAGGCCAGGCTGGATCCATGCGGATAATTGTTGGCTACGGCATTGGCGTCCCGGATTCCCTGAATCTCCTCTAAGAATTTTTGGGAATAACTGGATCGATTGTTTTGTCCGCGATACAAGATATTATTTCGAAAATGCGCGGTGCGGTTGATGGCCAGCGACAGCACCGAAACTTGTTTTTTCCCTTTTCGGTTGGTTTGGACATCGGCGAGGACCAATCCGCTGGTCCCAAAGCTCATTTGCTTGCGGGTTGCATTTTCTTTCCGGTTCAGGAAATCGGATTGTTGACGGAGCTGTTGAAAGGCAGGGGAAAGAACCAGATCGCCGGTTCGGAAAAAAGCCAGTCCCGCCGGATTCACGAACGTAGCGGAAAGATCGCCTCCCAGGGATCCCATCGCACCGCCGATGGCTTGTTGACGGGCCGTGCCACTGGGCAGGGTCCAACTCCAACGTAGGGCATCGGTGGGGTCTTGTGCAGCTGTCTCCACCACCGGTAGCAAGGATAGGCTTCCAGCCAACAAGGCAAGTGCGAAAATGGACTTCATGGATTCCGTTTAGAATTTACGTACCGGAGCGGCGGGGGTGGAAGAGGAGTTGCTCGGCGGGTTGGAGGTGGAGGATGATTGGCCCGAGTTGGTATTTCCGTTTCCGAAAATATCCCGGAGTCCGCCTCCAATGGTGTTCAGATTTTGATTCGGCCGGTTCGTAGTGGTCGGTCGCACTGGGTTCAACTTCGGGTTGCCCGCGTTGACGGTCGTGGTGCCGCCGTTGTTCGGTGTTTGGAACGTGCTCAGGTTCGATAGGCGGGGACGGTTGGGGGTGCGGGGGGTGGCAACGCCCACGCCCCAATAGGGATTGTGGAATACGTTCCAGTTATAGAAGGGATGAAACGGTGTTCCGAAACTGTAATTCATGCCGTAGGTCCACCGCTCGTACGCATACCAATCGTTCAGGTCGCTCCAGTGCCGGCGGTTCCGCACTTTCATGCGCAGGTATCTGTCTTCGTCCGTGTCGACTCGCTCGTAATCGTTGCCGACCGATTCAGGGGAGTAGTACACATCGTCCGGTGTTTGTGCCTCGGGAAAAGCCGTGCGGCAGCTGCTCAACGAAAAACCAACCAGTAAAAGAAGGAGGAGGGTGTTTTTCATGGGTTTCATTTTTGAGGCGATGAACTCGTTAATTTTGAGCCGCCGAAGCGGGTTTTCTATATAACAAAGATTTGAAGTTTTGGGTTCGCGTTGGCTGAATCGTTGTTAAAAAATCCACAAATGGCCATCTTGATAAATCATCCTTCATGAGCAAAGCTATCACTTCTCGCGCAACGGATTATTCGCAATGGTACAACGACCTCGTGTTGCGAGGCGAATTGGCCGATTATTCGGCTGTGCGCGGCTGTATGGTCATCAAGCCCTATGGATACGCCCTGTGGGAGAACATGCGCGATGCACTCGATCGGATGTTCAAGGACACCGGCCACGTCAATGCTTATTTTCCCCTATTCGTGCCCAAAAGTCTCTTTGAGGCGGAAGAAAAGAATGCGGAGGGATTTGCCAAGGAATGTGCCATCGTTACCCATTACCGGCTCAAGGCGGATCCGGATAAGAAAGGAAAACTGATCGTGGATCCCGAGGCTAAATTGGAAGAGGAGCTGGTGGTGCGTCCCACCAGCGAGGCTATCATCTGGAACACTTACAAAGGTTGGATACAATCTTACCGCGATTTACCCATCTTGGTCAATCAATGGGCCAACGTGGTTCGGTGGGAGATGCGCACCCGATTGTTTTTGCGCACGGCTGAGTTTCTTTGGCAGGAAGGGCACACGGCCCATGCCACCCGTGCGGAAGCCGTGGAGGAGACGGTTAAAATGCTCGAGGTCTATGCCGACTTCGTAGAGAATTGGATGGCCGTGCCCGTGATCAAAGGAGTCAAAACCCCTAACGAACGATTTGCCGGGGCGGAGGATACCTATTGCATCGAGGCACTGATGCAGGACGGCAAAGCGTTGCAAGCGGGCACCTCACATTTCCTGGGACAAAATTTTGCCAAGGCCTTTGACGTGAAATTTTCGGATCGCGACAATAAATTGGATTATGTATGGGCGACCAGTTGGGGTGTCAGTACCCGACTGATCGGAGCCTTGGTGATGGCACATAGCGACGACCAGGGATTGGTTCTGCCCCCTCGGATCGCCCCGTGGCAAGTGGTGATCGTGCCCATCTACAAAGGCGAGGAGCAAAAAGCTCAGATCGATGCCCGGGTCGACCAGATCCTCTCGGAGCTCAAGGCCGCCGGCATTCGAGTGAAATATGATAACAGCGATCAAGCCCGTCCCGGCTGGAAATTTGCCGAATATGAGATGAAAGGGGTTCCGGTTCGGCTCGCCATCGGTGCACGCGACCTGGAGAACAACGTCGTCGAAGTAGCCCGTCGCGACAACCAGACCAAAGAGACGGTCTCCCTCAACGGCCTCACCGCACACGTTCAATCCCTGTTAAGCGATATTCAGCAAAATCTCTTCGACCGCGCCAAGGCCTATCGCGACGCGCACATCACTCCTGCGGATAGCTGGGAGCAGTTCGAGCAGCTGCTGGATGAAAAAGGCGGATTTATCGCGGCCCATTGGGACGGAACGCCGGAGACGGAAGAAGCCATCAAGGAAAAAACAAAAGCGACCATTCGCTGCATACCGCTTAATCAATCTCCGGAAGCTGGTACCTGCATCTTGACCGGAAAGCCCTCCACGCAACGCGTACTCTTCGCCCGTGCCTACTGATCTCCCGAATATGACAAAGGTCGATTATGAGGCGGGGCAGGTCTTGTTGTTCGATAAGCCGTATGAGTGGACTTCCTTCGATCTGGTACGAAAGGTTCGCGGTTTGATCCGAATCAAGAAGATCGGACATGCCGGCACCCTTGATCCGTTGGCGACGGGACTCATGATCCTTTGCACCGGAAAATTCACCAAGCGGATCAATGAGTTCATGGGGCAGGAAAAAGAGTACATCTCGGAAATGACCCTGGGTGCCGTTACGCCCACTTACGACCTGGAGTCAGAACCGGAGTCCATGAAAGTGGTGGAAGACTTTTCCAACGATCGGTTGGAATCGGTGTTTCAGTCCTTTCGCGGTCCCATTCTGCAAATTCCGCCCGCACACTCCGCCATCAAAGTGGGCGGGAAGCGAGTGTATGAATTGGCCCGGGCCGGAAAGGAAGTAAAACTCGAGCCGCGTCCGGTTACCATCCACACCTTAGAATGTTTGCAACGGCAGGAAGAACGGATAACGCTTCGGGTGGTCTGTTCTACCGGCACGTATATCCGAAGCCTGGTACATGATATCGGGCAAGTCTTGGGTTGCGGGGCCTATCTCAGCGGACTCACCCGCACCCGCATCGGTACGCAACATCTTTCCGATGCCTGGTCGGTGGAGGCATTTGAAAAATCCATCAAAGGATAAAAGGATAACTGATCCCCAATTGAAATTGATCGGCATCAGACCATTTCTGGTAGCCAAACCATTTGTTCTGGACGTTCGCGTTGGCGGGGGTGGGACTGGGATCCTTGGCTTTATAAGAATAATCGAGCCGCACTACAAAAAAGCTGAAGTCGATCCGCAGTCCGGTTCCTACACCTACGGCCAGGTCTTGTCCGAGCCGACCAAAGGAGAAGATCTCCTCCGGAGCTCTTCCCGGAGCTTTTTTGAGATACCAAATATTGCCGATGTCGGAGAAGAGGGCTCCTTGAACTTGAAAGCCGGCAAACCGGAAAAAGGGGAATCGGTATTCGATGTTGGCTTCCAGTTGCATATCACCGTAGCGTTCGGGTAGTCCCCGATTCCCGAAATCCTGGATCGAGGAGCCGGGTCCGAGTTTACGAAGTGACCAGGCCCGCATGCTATTGGGACCGCCTGCGAAATATTGCCGGAATAGGGGTAGATTACTTCGCTTGAGGGGATTGCGGGTGGAGTTGAGCGCCCATCCGGCACCGGCGAACAGGTGCAAGGCCAACGATGTTTTCTTGAATTGGATCTTATGGGCCAAGTCAAGATCGAGTTTGAGAAAGCGAAACAGGTTCGAGTCCAAGAATTTATTACGGACCATGCCGGTGATCAAGCCGGATTCCTCCGCATTGAGGCGGATGTTGGTGGTACGGTTGTTGCGTTGTTTGGTCCAACTGGCTCCCGCCATGCCGGACACGATCAATCCGTCGGCAAAGATGTTTCGCAACAGGGCGTTGCTGTCGATCAGTTCTTCCAACTTTTCCCTTCGTTTGATGAAAGAGAGTTCGATGTTGGGCAGCCGAAAGGTGAAAAGGGTGTTGCGCACGCGAAAGTCATATCCCCAGGCGGCGTTCAGGTTGGTGACATTGACGAGAAATCTACGTTCGGTATTGGAGGCACTGATGGAAAGGATCGAACGGAAATTATCCAGGACGCTGTCGGGCAACCACCGTAGGGCGGGTACGGCGCGGGGAAAGTACAAGTTGTGGCTGAGCGAGATCTGTTGAGTTTGTATGAACCGAACATCCGTGACGGTGTCTCGCCCGGCTTCCACGCCGTAGCGAATGTTGGTGTTGGATTGTATGGCGCGACGGGCCAGGTTCCGATTCTGGAATCCCACGTTCACCGCCAAGCCGAACAGGTTCCCAGAGAGGATACTTTGATTGTTGCTGCCTTCAACGTTGGCCTGGAAGGCTCCTTTTTTCCCGGGGATCATGCGAATCAAAAAATCAGTCGTATCGGTACCGGCCCGTGGGAGTTGGTCGATGTTCACCAACCGCCAAGTGCCCAGGGCATTCAATCGGTTGAGGGTATTGGTATAATCACGCTGATCGTATCGTTGTCCCGGATGCAGATAGATGTTGGGTTCCAGGATGCGGGGAATGAATAGATTTCGTTTGCTGACCACGGTCAGGTTTTCGGTATAGGCGGTATCGCCTGTTTGCAGGGATTCATTGCCTTCTAGATCGGGGTATACGGTGATCCGCCCCACGTGGTAACAAACCAATTTGGCGGAATCGATCCCGTCGCGCAAGATCCATTCCAAGTTGGCGGTCGGATTCTCCTTTCGGGCCCGGAGTTTTTCCAGTTGACGTAATTCCTCGAAGGGGTCGAGGGTGGGGGTGAGCACGCTTCTGTCGAGCGTATCCCAGATCGCCAGCAGATCCTCCCGTCCAAAACGCAGGTAGCCGTTGTTTCGGAAAAGGGTGACCAGCCGACTCAACTCCAGGCTGATGGTTGATTTGGCAAAGGGGTCGCCTTGTTGAAGGAAAGATTCGTTGGCGTGTTCGATGGCCAACCGTTGGAGATTGCTGTCTTTGAAACGGTAACGGATCGAATCCAGCCGAACCGGTTTTCCGGGCCAGACCTGAAAGCGTACCGTGGTGCGTTGTTGGTGATCGCCTACTGGCTTGACGGTGGTGTCGACTCGTATCGAGTCGTGATAATACCCCTCGGCCACCAGCAGGTTGCGCATAAAGCCTATGGATCTGTTGGCCGCAGTGGATTCATAGCGGGGCGGTTGCTTGAGTTCGCTGTAAAAAAGCTTGGAAACGGTGCGCACGCGCAAGCTATCATCCAGCTGGCCTTTGAGTCGGCTGGCCAAGCGGTTTTTTTCCGTATTGGTAAAATTGCCCTGAACCTGGATATTTGTCTGATAAACGAAGGGTTGGTCCACGGGATATTGCTTCGGAATCACACCACAGCCAGTGCCGATACAGATCCCGAGTAGCGAGAGTAGCCGTCCGTTTTCCCGGAGTACACGCCCAAAAATCCTCATGTAACAGTCGCCATGATTAGCAAGGCCATCATCAAAGATATTCAAAATCTGTCCCACCGGGAGGCGCGTGCCGCACAGGGAGTTTTTCTGGCCGAGGGAATCAAGTGGGCCGAGGAATTGTTGCTTCATGCCCGACACCAGATCCAAGCGATCTATGCCGAGCGGAAATGGATTGACCGGTATGCGTCACAATTATCAGGCATCGCGGTGCAGGAAGTGGACGACGTGTTGCTGGGCCGCCTGTCGCAACAAAAGTCACCGCAGGAGGTACTGATCTTGGTCAAACAATTTTCACGCACCCTTCAGCCATTTCGTGGGGGAATACACTTGGTGCTGTCGACCATACAAGATCCGGGTAACCTGGGCACGATCATCCGAACGGCCGACTGGTTTGGGGTGCAACAGATCCTCTGCAGTGCCGATTGCGCCGACCCATACCATCCCAAAGTCGTGCAAGCCTCCATGGGCAGCTTGATTCGAATGTCGGTTATCCAAACCTCCTTGCCCGACTGGTTGGGCCAACAAAAAGACGTTCGGAAATGGGCTGCGGTGCTGAACGGGGCTGATTATACTACGGCCACTGGCGAGGGTATCTTGATGATGGGAAATGAATCGAAAGGTCTTTCCCGAGATTGTATCGAGCTGGCCACCGACCCCATCACGATACCAAAAATTGGAGGGGCTGAATCCTTGAACGTGTCGGTAGCGACGGGCATCTTGCTGGCACAACTTTCCCGATAGATCAGCGGAACCGGATCGCTTGCACCGGCTGGATGCGACGCACCAGCCAGGAGGGTATCCAGGCGATGGCCAGCGAGACCAATGCCGTTCCGCCCAAGATGGCCAACACCTCTCCCCACACGATCTTGACCGCGGCCCGATCGATGTAGTAAGCCTCTTCGGGGAGGCGAATGAATCCGGTGCTCATTTGCAGGTATAATAATCCCAAGCCCAGCAGTGTACCCAGAGCAATGCCCCAGGCCAGGATCCATCCGATCTGCTGGAGAAAAAGTTGTTGGATGCTGCTGTCGGGTGCTCCGAGTGCTTTGAGTACACCGATCATGCGTACGCGATCGAGTACCAAGATCAGCAAACAGGTGATCAGGTTGATGACCGCTACGGCGATCATGAGGGTGATCAAGAGAACCCGGGTATTGTCCATCAACGAAAGCCAATCGAAAATATTGGGGATCAGCCGGGTGATCGGAGTGGGGTCCCAAGTCTGCGGAAAATCCCGGATCGCATAGATCTCGTCGGCCACTTTTTCAGCTTGCCGTGGGTCCTCCACCATTAATTCATAGCCCCCGATACGGTCGCCGGACCATCCGTTCAATTGCTGGATCAGCCGCAGGTCGGCCAAGGCATAGAGTCGGTCGTAGGTGTCGATCCCCGTTTTAAAAATGCCGGCGATCTGAACTTGACGGGGACGAGGGGCCTGTTCTGCCTGTAAAAAATATAACACCAAACTGTCACCGGTCGATTGCCGCAGGCGGTCTGCCGTGTGTTGCGAGATCAGGATACCCCGACTAAAGCCGCTGTCGGGCCAGGCTGGGGCCTTTCCTTTTTTCAGAAAGACCGGTAATTGATCGAGAAAGAAAGAGCGGTCGACCCCTTTGATCATCAAGCCCTCCATCTCCTCGTTCGTTTTCAATACGCCGTACCGCGTGGCAAAAGCGTGTACCGAGCGAACATTTTTCTTTTTGCGGATCGAATCCAGCAGCACCGTGTTTTGCAAAATGGGAAATTCTTCGGAGAGGAGTGATCGGGGTGCTTGTCGTTCTTGGATGCGGATATGTCCCCAAAAGCCGAAGACCTTATTCTGAATCGCCTCTTGAAAACCATTGACCAGCGAGACGGCGATGATCATCACGGCCACACTGATGGTAGTGGCGATGATGGATATCCGCAGTATGAATCGCGCGAAGCTGCGATGCGGACTCCAAGCGATTCGCCGGGCTAAGAAAGGGATCAAGGAAAAGGAGCTGGACAAGGTCCGCGTGTTTGCTCAAAATTAGTCGACCCCGGCCTATTTATTGGTTAATATTGCGTTGAGATGCGATCGTTTTTTCTTTTACTGCTGCTCCAGCTTCCGGGCGTCAACCCATGGTTGTCCGCGCAGTCCGCTGATAAGGTCTTCTCGAGTAAGATCCGCTCCGTCAAGGTCTTTCGGGTGGGCGACCCCGCCTCGTATCCAATCCTGTACCTGAACGCGAATGAGCAATTGGAGTTGCATTTCGATGACATGGACGGGGATGTAAAATTTTACTACTATTCTCTCCAGTTGTGCAATGCCGATTGGCGTCCGGCCAATCTGCCGCCCTTCGATTATTGGAGAGGATTTCTTTCGAACCGCATCGGCACCTACCGCTTGTCGAATCTCGTGCAAACTCGATACACGCATTATCAGGCGGTATTTCCGGAGCGAAACAGTGGTCCCACCCGGGGCGGCAATTATTTGTTGCGGGTATACCTGAACGACGACACCAATCGGGTGGTCTTCACCCGGCGCATCTTGGTGGTCAATAAAAAAGTAACCGTCGGTGGCACCGTGCTTCAAGCTTTTCGGGGCGAGTATTTTCAAACCCATCAGCGCGTGCTGGCAACCGTTAACACGCAAGGGTCTAACCTGCAGACCTTGTCGCCACAGGACCTCAAGCTCACCCTGCTGCAGAATTACACGTGGCCGACGGCACAGACCCTGGACCGCCCCACGATCTACCGATCCAATTATTATGAGTACGCCGAGGAGGAGACGACACGTTTTCCGGCCGGAAAGGAATGGCGTTGGGTAGACCTCAGAAGTTTGCGGTTGCGCAGTGAGCGGGTCAGCCGTATTGTGGACAGTGATACCAGCCGACGCATCGATGTGTATGTTACACCGGATGAGGATCGGGGCCGACAAGTCTATCTTTTTTACCGCGACCTCAACGGACTCTTCCTGACCGAAAACCGCGACAATCCCAACCCCTGGTGGCAAAGCGATTATGCCTGGGTACATTTTACCTATATCCCCCCGGGGTATAAACCACTGGCGGGTAAACGTATTTACCTGCAAGGAGAGCTCTGCGGTTATGGAGCCGAGCCCGCTCAGGAAATGAAATTCAATGACTCGCTGGGTGTTTATCAGGGGAAATTGTACCTGAAGCAAGGATTCTACAATTATCGTTATACGGCGGTGTCGGACCCCAACCCGCAGTCAGTGCCTCCCATTGCCTCGCCCATTGAGGGTGATTTTTGGGGTACGGAGAACCACTATCTGTTGCTGTTGTATTTCCGTCCCTTCGGAGCTCGGGCCGATGAACTCATTGGCGCCGCCGAACTGCGTTCCAATTTCATGCGCTGAACGCGATGCGTTATCTTTGCCCCGGCAGGTCTTACACGACCAGCTCCTGCTGAACCCTCCCAGGGCCGGAAGGCAGCAAGAGTAGGTGGTTGAGCGGTGCGATGTAATAAGCCTGCCACTTTTTTTACACCTCTTTATTCTACTATATGAAATTTTTCGTTGACACCGCCAACCTCGCACAGATCCGGGAAGCACACGAGCTCGGGATCTTGGATGGCGTAACCACCAATCCCTCCCTGATGGCCAAAGAAGGCATCAAAGGCGAGGCAGCGATCCTGAATCATTACAAGACCATCTGTGAAATGGTTGATGGTGACATCAGCGCGGAAGTGATCAGCACCGAGTACGCGGCCATGGTGGAGGAAGGAAAAAAACTGGCGGCCATCCATAAGAACATTGTGGTGAAAGTGCCGATGATCAAAGATGGCATCAAGGCCATCAAGTGGTTCTCCGATAACGGGATCAAGACCAATTGCACGCTGGTGTTCTCGGCGGGTCAGGCCATTCTCGCTGCTAAAGCCGGCGCAACCTATTTGTCTCCTTTTATTGGTCGGGTGGACGACACTAACTGGGATGGCATTGAACTGATCGCGCAGATCTCCAACATCTATTCCATTCAGGGATTCAAGACGCAGATCCTGGCCGCCTCGATCCGTAACGCCTTGCACATCGTTCGATGTGCCGAGGCTGGTGCCGATGTTTGTACCTGTCCGCTGGACTCCATCCTCGGCTTGCTCAAGCATCCGCTCACCGATATCGGGTTGGCGAAGTTTCTGGAGGATGCCAAGAAAACGGCCTGATCCCTTCTTTGAAGACATAAAAAAACCCCGGACGATCCGGGGTTTTTTTATGATGGGGTTTTTCTGCTTAGCGGAGGAACAGCATCTCGCGATATTTGGGTAGATCCCACTCGCGGTCGTCTACGATCAATTCGAGTTTGTCCACCTGATAGCGGATCGCATCAAAATAGACATCCTTAACTTTTTCCTGGTAAGCGATGGCCTTCTCGCGCGTATCGGACAGGGCGTTGCAATCTTTTCGGGCCGCGATCATGCCGTCGACCAGCTGGCTGATCTGATTCACATGCTCGGAGATCTTCGAAAGAAAGCCGCTTTGGGTAGTAAAGGCACTGTTGGACAGTCCCGCCTCTTTCAACCCCCGGATATTTTCCGATAGACGGCTTTGGTAGCGCAGCGCCGCGGGGATGATGTGGCTGTGCGCCAATTCTCCGATCATGCGGCTCTCGATCTGTACTTTCTTGATATACTTCTCCAGTTCGATCTCGTGGCGGGCCTCCAATTCTTCGTGCGTGTAGATGTGGTGCTCCTCGAAAAGTTTCTTGGCTTTTTTGGTGACCATGGCATCCAGGGCGCGCGGGGTGGTCTTTATGTTTTCCAATCCGCGTTTTGCGGCCTCTTTCTCCCAGGCATCGCTGTATCCATCGCCTTCGAATAGGACGCGCTCGCTGTCGACGATGTATTGGCGGATCACATGCATCACCGCGATCTCCTTTTTATCTCCTTTCTCGATGTGGGCATCGACATCCTTCTTGAAACGTTTGAGGGTATCGGCCATGATGGTATTGAGAACGGTCATGGGATTGGCGCAATTGGCCGAGGAGCCTACGGCCCGGAACTCGAATTTGTTGCCGGTGAAGGCGAAGGGGGAGGTTCGGTTGCGGTCGGTATTGTCCATCAGCAACTCCGGGATGCTCTTGTGGATATCGATCTTGAGCAGACTCTCGTCGGTCTCATCCATTTTTTCGGATACCCGCTCTTTCACATCGTTGAGCACTTTACTCAGGTATTGTCCGATGAACACGGAGATGATCGCCGGTGGTGCTTCATTGGCTCCTAGACGATGGTCGTTGGGGGCCGATGCGATGGACGCACGAAGAATATCGGCGTAGTCGTGTACGGCCTTGATGGTGTTGACGAAGAAGGCCAGGAACATCAGGTTGGTCTTGGGTGTTTTACCCGGGGCCAGCAAATTCACGCCCGTATCGGTGGCCATGCTCCAGTTGTTGTGCTTGCCGCTTCCATTGATGCCCGCGAAAGGCTTTTCATGCAGCAACACCCGCAGGCCGTGGCGACGGGCTACGCGGTCCATCACATCCATTAACAAGGAGTTGTGATCGACCGCTACACTGACTTCTTCAAAAATGGGGGCACACTCGAACTGGGCCGGGGCTACCTCGTTGTGTCGGGTGCGCAGGGGGATGCCCAGCTTGTAAGATTCGGCTTCGAAGTCGCGCATGTACGCATATAAGCGTTCGGGGATGGAGCCGAAGTAGTGATCTTCCAGCTGCTGGTTTTTGGCCGAGCTCTGTCCGAATACGGTGCGACCCGTCATCACCAGGTCCGGGCGGGCATTGAACATGTTCTCATCGACCAAGAAATACTCTTGCTCCCATCCCAGGGTGGGGATCACCTTCGATACATTTTTATCGAAATAATGACAGACATCCACCGCCGCTTTATTGATGGCCTCGATCGATTTCAGCAAGGGGGCTTTGTAGTCGAGCGATTCACCAGTGTAGGATACGAAGATGGTGGGAATGCAAAGGGTCTTACCGGCACCGATCTCCATAATAAAAGCAGGAGAGGAGGGATCCCAGGCCGTATAACCGCGCGCTTCAAAAGTGGCTCGAAGTCCCCCGCTCGGAAACGAAGACGCATCGGGCTCCTGCTGGATCAAGGCATCTCCTTCGAACTGTTCGATCGGGGTGCCATCACTTTTCAAGGTAAAAAAAGAATCGTGCTTCTCGGCGGTGGTACCGGTGAGCGGTTGGAACCA